>JAUJNV010000075.1 GCA_030447945.1 Fimbriimonas sp.
GCACTAAACGCATCCGAACATCCGGACCGTTACGTGGCGAGGCCCGAGCGTCTGCCTGAGTTGTACTTGCGTCTGGCGGCTTATTTGGTCCTCGCCATCGTCATGTTTTTGTTCCTTCGAGTGGTCCACCGACAGGCGCAGGAGGGCCCGCAGAAGCACGACGCCGCGTAGGATCGCGGGCTGCTTGCGCGGGACTACGATCGTTTCGGAACGCCCCATGATCGGACTCACTCGATGGTGAAGTGGCATCACGCAATAGGAGGCGCCATGTTCGCGCTTGGCATCTGCGCGCTTTGGGGCGCGAGCCTCACCGAGCAGAGGCAGGAAGCCCGGGATGTCGTGGTCCTGTCTTGGTCCGACCTTTTGCCGGGCGTTCTGATGGCGGTCTCCATCCCGCTCTTGCTGGCAGGAATCATCGTTGGGGTGGCGGGTGGAGAACTTGCGAAGGACGGCAGTAGATGGTCGTGGCGGCTGCTTCTGCTCTCTGTGGCTATGGGCCTCGGCTCTTTCGCCTTCATCAAGGGACCCACTCTGGCTGCGGCGGCCCTAGGCAAGGGCGACCGCTGGGCCGAGGCGTGGGGGATGGGACTCGTCGGGCTCCTTCTTGCGGTTCCCCTTTACGAGGGCGTGAGGTGCGTCTTTCGCCTCGTTCGTCGCGATCCGCATGAGTCGGACAGCCCTCCGCACGACGAGCCGCCCCCTCCGCAGGAGCCGCGCCGTCCCGACGCGACGAAGCGGGGATGGGTGCGGGTGGAGGACATTGAGACGGCCCGGAAGGTCCAGCAGCAGACGGGCCAGAACGACCTAGGCAAGGTACTGATCTCCCTCGGGATCGGCGGCGAGCGTGAGGTCCTTATGGAGAAGGCGCAGGGGATGGGCTTCCCCTTTGTAGACCTGGAACGCGCCGATATCCATGCGGAGGCGATCGAGGCGGTGCCCGAAAGGATCGCGAGAAACCACAGCGTCATCCCGGTGCGCAAAGAGGGGACGAACCTCTGGCTTGCGATGGCGAACCCCGCTAATCTGGCAGCCCTCGACGACGTGCGGCAGTGCTCCGGCTGCCGAGTGCATCCGGTCATGGCGGTGCCGTCGGATGTCAAGGAGGCGATCCGACGGTACTACGGCGATGTGGCTACGAAGGGGGCGAATCCTGAGCCGTAGCTTGAGCCGAAGAGTGTCCAGGGATGGCTTTGGCTAATCCTCGGTTACGTGGGGGCTATGGCGGTGATGCCCTGTTCGCGTGGTGGCTGCTCATCGCCGCCCCAGGGCCTGCCCGAGCATGACCAGTCCGAGCGTGAGCAGGAAGATCTCGACGAGGAGCACGTACCGTTCGGGGTCGATCCGGTCCACCAGACGGCGTCCGGCGAAGGAGCCTACGACCATCACTCCGCCCAGACCCAAGCCCATGGCGAGGTGTTCCTCCCGCAGGGAGCCGCCCGCCCAGTAGGCGAGGCTCTTCGCGCCGTGCATCAGGGTGGAGTTCATGCCGTCCGTGCCGAGGTAGGAACCTCTGAGGAGTCCGTATCCGAGCAGGAACGGCGTCGCCGCCGGGCCGACCACCCCGCCGATGCCGGAGGCGAATCCGACGCCGGCGCCCAGCCACGGCAGGTGGATGAGGCGAACCCGTACCTGGGCCCGGTTCGCCAGCCTTCGCAGCGGAACGAGCGCGAGGATGAGGAGCGCGAGGGCCACGTTGATCCACTTCGTGGGGTAGCGGACGAAGAGGGTGGCCCCGAGGACCGTCAGGGGCAGCGCGCCGAGGCTCAACGCCGCCACCGCCCTCCAGTCGATGTCGCGCCACGAGAAGAGGGCGCGGGAAGCGTTCGCCATCACCATCGCCAGCCCCAGCACGGGTACCGCCGACCGCACGCCGAGAATCAGGGTGAGGGGCGGGAGCAGCAGCGCGGCGGTGCCGAAGCCGAGCACGCCGCCGAGGGTCGAGGCGACGAGGACGGCGACGAGGAGGAACAGAGCCTCCCACATCGAGAACGCCATCGGGCTGAGACTACCGCTACGGCTCGCTCCAGCCGTCGTTTCAGTTGCTCAGGCACGCATGAGGAACCGATGGCCGCCGCGAAAGGTCCTTGCAGAAGTTGGAGGCGACGCCGTGAATCGAATTCACCTCACTCTGCTATCCCTGATCCTCCCGTCCGCATGGGCGTTCGGCCAGACGAACCCGTGGCTGGAGAAGACGAAGGGTATGGCGATTCCGCAGCGGGCCGAGCTGCTGACGCAGGCCGTGGCGAAGAAGGACGCCGACGGCACGCGGCTGCTGGCCGCCGCCTTGAGTGACGAGGACGGGGCGATTATCCATCGGGCGGTCTCCGAACTGGGGCGGCGCAGGTCGGCCGAGACCTTCGATATCTTGATCGAGATGGCTCCCGCGCAAGAGCGGAAGGGGGGCTGGGAGACGATGGTCGAGCTGCATCGGTACCCCTATCCCGAGTCGAAGCCGTGGTTCGAGAAGAACTGGAACGTGGAGGCGATGCCCGCGCGCAAAATGATTACCGGCGCGCTCGCGATGAAGGCCCCGCGCGACGATTCGTTTTGGCGTCTGGTCGAGAGGACCCGGGATCCGTCCGGCCAAGTCGTTTGGGAGGTGGGGGCGAACATCCATCGTTATACGGAGGAGAAGTACCAGCGCATCCTCCTCGCCCTGCTCGATCACCCGAATGCCGGGACCCAGATCGCCGCTTGCATCGCCCTCGGGAGGTCCGGGAATCAGCTTGCGCGCGGGCGTCTGGAGCGAAAGGTGAAGCACGGTCCCGATGTCGTGCGCCAGCCCGCCCAGCACGCCCTCGATCGGCTAGGGCCACTCTTGCCGCCGCGAAGCTAGGCACGAAGCGGGGGGCGGACGTGCGGCAACCAGGCGCCGTCTTGCTCTCATGGCTTCTCGTCTATGAAAGCGGCGATAGGTTGTCGTACCGAAAGCGGCGACAGGTCGCCGCACTCCCAAAGGGGATTCCGGCCTAGGCGGCGCGGAGCGGGAGGTCTTCGTCGGCGTGCGCGAGCTCGGTCGCGATGCTCCGGAGGCGGGGGAGGGTCCGGAGGAAGGTGTCGACGAGCCGGGGATCGAAGTGCCGGCCTCGCTGGCGGCGGATCTCGTCCACGGCCTCTTCCACCGACCAGGCCCGCTTGTAGGTCCGCTCGGAGGTGAGCGCGTCGAAGACGTCCGCGAGGGCCGCGATCCGCCCGACGAGCGGAATGTCTTCCCCGTGCAGGCCGCGTGGATACCCGCTGCCGTCCCAACGCTCGTGATGAGTGAGGGCGATGGTCTTCGCCATCTCGGCCAGGGAGGTGCCGCCCCCCGCGAGCATCGCGCCACCGATGGGCGCGTGGGTCTTGATCAGCGCCCACTCGTCCGCGTCGAGCTTGCCGGGCTTGAGCAGCACCTCGTCCGGAATCCATACCTTTCCGATGTCGTGCATGCGGCTCGCCTGGAGGATCATCCGGCACTCCGACCTGCTTAGTCCGGCGGCCTCTGCCAGCACGGCGCAGTAGCGGCTCATCCGGGCCGTGTGCCGCCCCGTCTCGGGGTCGCGGTAGGCGGACGCCACAGCCAACTGCTGGAGGCCCTTAATCTGGGCCTGCTCGATGGCTTGGGCTATCCCGAGCGCCTTCTCCGCGGATGCGTAGCCGAGCCTCGTGAGGGCCTGCTCGTATTCCCGATACTGGCCGCTCACCGAAGCGTTGGAGAATGCCGGGAGGCAGAGCCCGTCGTCCCGCGAACCCGCGGGCTCGGACGCCGCGCTTGGCCGACGACCGATTTCCCAGCGGGAACGAGGGCCACCATCTATGCTTAGCCTCCCCACGGGATAATTGTGGGCTCGCAGGAAGAACCGCGTAGCCGTACAGTTACCAGGTATGAGCCCTCGCCCTGGCGAGGGGGCAGCGGTGTCGCGGGTTGCGAGGCCATCCCCTTGGGAGTGCGCCGCTATGGTTATTGAAGAAATAACCCGTCATGCCTGCATCCGCCTCGGTGACAGCGGGCCGACCTACTCCAGCCCAGGGCGAAGCCCTGGGAAGGAGACGCCCGACGACCCGCGGCCTGGAAGGGGCGCGATTTCGCTCCCCCTCTTGCCCCACCGGAGCGCGCGGCTCTGGAGATAACGATCCCTTCAGGCCTCATTCTGCAATGACCATCAGCGGCGCTTTGCGACAGCGTGCTTCAGCGCGCGTGGAGATAACGATCCCTTCTCATCGTAGCCAATGCTTCTCGGGCCCCAACGCTAAAGCACGCTACTGAAAGCGCCGCTGAAGCGTCGCACTCCCAAGGGGATAGGCTGGGCCTACTTACATAACTACCCGCTACCGCGTCTCGGCTAGAAGGGCGCGCAGTTCGCGGCGCGGCGTCACCAGCGTCCGCGTGCGGTAGGAGATCCACGTCGGGCCGTACCACGCCTCGAACGGGGGACGCTCGGCGGCGCGCAGCAGCGTGTCCAGCTTATCGAGCGGCTCGGCGGCCTTGCGGACGAGTTCCCGCGTCCGATCGCGCCCCGGAGCCTGCATCGCCTCCAGGAGGATCGAGGCGGCTTCGGTGTTCAGCCGGTCGATCGCGGCGGGAAGGGCGACGTTCTCGTCGAAGAAGCGCCGCATCTCGGGATCGGCGATCTTCGTGCGCGCGGCGCTGACGCGCGCCTCCGCGGCCAGCGCCTTGCCGTACCGCTCGCGGATGGTATCGACCGTTTCCTGCCGTGCGGGAGCGAAGTAGTCGCCCGCCAGCTTCTGGCGAAGCGAAGGGATCGCGCCAAGGATCTTCTCAGCGGCGTACAGGAGATTCGCCGCCTCGGCCACGCGGTCGAAGTAGGCGTCGATCGCGGCGCTCGCCTCGTCGGCGGCGTTCTCGCCGAAGTACTCGCGCGTCCACCACGCCAGGAAGCGGCGGTCGGGCTCCGGTTGTCGGTACGCCGCCGTGCCGCTCCACATCAGGTCGTTGATGAATCGTGTGCCCATCACGTACTCGCGGAGCTCGGAGACATTCGTCATCACATACTCGGTCGCGCCCGCGTCGAAGATCTTTCGGAACTCGGTGGCGATCCTCTCCAGCGGGACCGTCTGGTGCGTCTGCTTCGTGATGTTTCGGCCGTAGTAGGCGAGGTGGTAGTACACGCCGTGCTTTCCCGGCGCGCCCTTGGCGGGGAGCCCGCGCATGTTGCCGTCGTTGTCGTCGGGCCAGACGACGATCGTCCCCTCCGGCACCTTTAGCTTCCCCGTCTGATAGTGGGGCAGCATTTCGGTGTACATCGTGAAGTGCGTGAGCCGCGGCCTCCCCTTCGGCAGTCCTTCGTCCACCATGCGCGCCTGGAGCGCGAACGCCTCGTTGTACTCCTGAAGGATCCGGTCCTGGCTCCATTCATTCGGCCAGTTGTAGCCGTGGTCCTCGGTGCCGCGCAGGCCGATCGGGTAGATCGCGTCGAGGTCCTTGTTCTCCTCCACGCCGCCGCGCCAAAACTTCAGGATCCCCTCGCGGTTACCCAGCCAGTCCCACTTCGGCTCGACGCCGCGCTTCAAGGCCAGCCCTTTGTTGAAGTGGAACGGGTCGGAGAGCAGGGTGTCGTAATGGTGGCTCGTGTACGCGAGCCCCCAGTCGGAAGCCGTCTTCTGGATCTCGAACGGCTTCGTGACGCGGACCCAAGGTGCGACCATGTTCATGCGGAGCCGCAGCGCCGTCTCGAACCATCGCTCGTACCACACCTTCGGGATCGTGCCCTGTCCGTGGGGGGTGCCGTCGGCCCGGAAGGGGCGCGGCAGGATGTCCTCATCGTCGTGGAATAGCCCGCGCCAGCGGACGGCGGGCGAGCCCTGAGCGTAGCGCGTCGCCTTCATCACGAGGGTGTCGCGCTTCTTCGGCGTGAAGCCGGTCCAGTGGTGCAGCGGGTCCACGCCGAGCCGCTCGCTGAGCTCGTAAAGTCCGAACGCTGCGCCGTGCGCGTCCGTGCCCTCGATGACGACGCCCTTGGCGTCGGTTTGGATCGTGTACGACTCCGGCTTCGCCGCGTTCGGCGCGATGCGGACGAGAATGCGAGCCCCGTGCGCCTGCATCTCGGCCCCAGTCCCGGCGGAGTCGGCCCCGAGCTTGACGAGATCGATCCCGTGGAACTCGGCCGCCTTGCGGAGATTGCTCGGCGCGTTCTTCGGCAGGAAGATGCGCAGCATCCCGCTCGACCCTTTCCAAAGCGTGACGTCGCCCTTCTGCGCTGCACCCTCGCGCACCCACGATCCTCGACGCGGCGAGTCCCACGGGTCGCCAGCGGATGTCTGCGCGTAGGCGACGACCGCGAAGGTTGCCCCGACGAGGGCGAGCGAGCCTCTCATCATTCTCCCTTGCCTATCCTCTCGAAGGTCCCTTCGATCCCGACCGCCTCGGCACGCGCTTCGAGCATGCCGAAGCCCCAGCGGGTGTCGGGCAGGAGGGAATGGCCTTCGAGCATGCCGAAGCCCCAGCGGGTGTCGGGCAGGAGGGAATGGCCTTCGCTCCACTCGTTCCAGCACGCGATGGTGAGGATGCGGGGCACCTCGGGGTGCGCGTTCAGATACGCGATCGCCGCCTGCACGAACGCCTTGAACGCGCCCGGGTACTCGTTGCTCAGGATGAGCGAGCGGGGCCAGACGTCGCGGTTGGGCTTCTCCGGCTTCTCCAAGGGGCGGACGTAGCGGGAGGATGAGTCCCAGCCGCAGCCGAGTGACGGGATGTACGGCACGTTGAAGTCCTTGTGGTGCGCGGGCCAGAGGTCGCGTACGACGTCGGCGGCGACCACGCCGAAGTCCGGATAGACATCCTCCTTCGGACGGCGGTTGCCCACGCCCGTGAGAGGGTTATAGGAGCCTGCCGTGTCGAAGCCCATCTCCTTCTGGTTCGGCGAGTAGAAGCCCGTCGAGTGGAGGTGGATCCCCTGGTGGCCCTTCTTGACGGCGTAGTTCTCGACTCGCTCGAACATCTCCTTCGCGCCCCGCACGGTCAGCTTCTTTTCCAGCCGGTTGGGGTCCCAGACGCAGATGACGTGCTTGCCCCCGATCTTCCAGTGGTTCGGGCGGTCGAAGTAGTGGTCGACGATGTAGCGGAGCGACTTTTCCGCCTCCTCGACACTCAGGTCCATCGCGTCGAAGCTGGGCGGGTACTGCGGCACGTTGTTTGTGCGCATGGAGGGGAAGAGGATGTACCAGGGGTGGTTGCACCACATGCACGCGAACTTCACGTCGTTCGTGTTCTTCGCCTTCAGGAAGCCCTGCTCGAGCGCCTCGTGAAGCTGGGGCCCGCCGTCGTACCAATACCAGTCCCACAGAAGGACGTCGACGCCGTGCATCTTCGCGAGCCGGTTGTAGGTCTCCCAGGTCGAGGGCAGGCTCTCGTCGAGCTCGCCGAGGAGAGGCGTGCGCGGCTGCTGGTGCCCCTCGAACCATGGCGTGGCGCCGCGGACGATGTTGTACTCCGTCCAGCCCTTTGCGTAGAGGCGGTCGTGAAGCGCGGACGGGTGGTAGTTGGGGAAGGTGTAGGCTGCGACCTCCAGCCCGGCGGGCTTCTTCAGGAGGGCGGGATCGCCCACGATCGCGAGAAGGTCTTCGGGCAGGCGCTGGTGGCGGACTTGGTTCACGGTCGACTCCGTTGCATCGGTTCCGGCATGGGCGGGGGATATAGCCCCGGCGGCCGCGAGGCTAGCCGCTCCCGCCGCCCCGAGGAGCGTGCGGCGGGACAGGGAATCATCTTCCGGTCGGTCCATGGGAATTACCTTACCGCCCTTGCGGACGGTGATTCCGTTCAGGTCGTAGGATCTGCATTCCTCACGGATGAGCGCCGCACTCCAAAACGCTAGAATCGCTGGACACCGCTATGCGAATCGAGGAGATGAGCTGGGGGCAGGCGGAGGAGGCGGTGCGGCGGGACAACCGGTGCGTGCTGCCGCTGGGGTGCACGGAGCAGCACGCGTACTTGAGCCTCGCGACCGACACGATCCTCGCGGGGAGGGTGGCCTTCGAGGCGGCGGAGCCGCTGGGGCTGCCCGTCTTTCCGGCGCTGCCGTACGGGCTGACGCCGAGCTTCCGGGCCTATCCGGGGACGGTGACGCTTTCTTACGAGACCTTCGGGCGGGTTGTGAAGGACCTCCTGAGTTCGCTCCACGCCCAGGGTTTTCGCCGGATCCTCATCGTCAACGGCCACGGCGGCAACAGCCCCGCGCGGGCCTGCGCGACGGAGTGGCTGGTCGAGCACCCGGGCGCGCGGGTCAAGTGGCACGACTGGTGGAACGCGGCCCGGACGTGGGCGGAGGTCCAGCGGATCGACCCAAAGGCGTCCCACGCGTCGTGGATGGAAAACTTCCCCTGGACACGGCTGGCCGGCGTCGCCTCGCCCGACGAGGAGAAGCCGATGGCCAGCCCCGCCGACTTCCGCGCCCTCGACCCCGCCGACGTGCGCAAGGCGCTCGGCGACGGCAGCTTCGGCGGGCGGTATTTCCGCCCGGACGAGGAGATGCTCGCGCTCTGGGAGGTCGCGGTCGCCGAGACGCGGGAGCAGTTGGAGACCGGGTGGTAAGCG
>JAUJNV010000076.1 GCA_030447945.1 Fimbriimonas sp.
CGCATCGTGGGCTTCCGGGAGGCTTACGGCGCTCGAAGGGCGCGGGTTGCGCCGCCGTATACTCTAGAGTATGGCTGCCGTTCCCGCCACAAAAGAGATCCGCGCGCACTTCGACGGCAAGGTCATCGTTCCTGACGAACCCGTAGACCTTCCCGAAGGAACCAGGCTCGTCGTGCGCCTCACCTCAGATGTCGAGGCGTTTCCGGCGGTGCCTGCCGAGAGGATGCCTGCACCCCAGGTCATCCAGAAGCGGCTGGAGAGCCTGCGCGAAATGTTCCTCACTCTGCCCCTAGCCGAAGTCTCCCCAAGCTTCGACCCCGCGAAACTGACGCGCGACGACTACTACCTTTGAACGACCGTGCCCTCGTGGATACGAATGTGCTAGTTGGCAGCGTCACGCCTTCTCGACTTACGCAAGCGCGAGAAGCCTTAGCGAGCGCCGCGAGAGCAGGGTACAAGCTATGTTTGAGCGAGCAGAGTCTCTATGAATTCTGGTCGGTTGCCACTCGGCCAGCGGCCGGCAACGGCCTCGGTTTTACAATTGAGCAGGCTACGCGGGTCGTCACCGCTTTTCGTCACGAGTTCCCGTGCCCCCTAATCCGCCCGATCTCCTCGATCAGTGGCTTCGCCTCTGCGTCGAACATCAGGTTTCTGGCCGCCCTTCCCACGATGCCCGCCTTGCCGCCTTCATGGAGGGCCACGGCATCGAGACGATTCTGACCTTGAACCCGAGCAACTTCAAGCGCTACGGCCTCCGCGTCCTGAGCCCCGACGCTACTTGACCCCGGCGCCCTCGGGCGTCTCGCGGTCGGGCATGAGGAGGATCGCGTTGCCGCTCTCGTCGGTCGCCGCGAGCAGCATCCCCTGGCTCTCCACGCCGCGCAGACGCGCGGGCTTGAGGTTCGCCACGACGACGATCTGCCGCCCGATGAGGTCCGTCGGCTCGTAGCTTTTGCGGATGCCCGCCACAATCTGGCGACGCTCTGTGCCGACGACCACCTGGAGCTTCATCAGCTTGTCCGATCCCTCGACCGGCTCCGCCTCCTGCACCCTGGCGACGCGGAGCTGGACTTTGAGGATGTCGTCGATCGTGATTTCTGGGGCGTTGGGCGTTGGGGCGTTGGGGGTCGAGGGCGTGGGTTCTGACATGGGCTTCTTCGTCGGATCGAGGCGGGGAAAGATGGGCTGGGGGCCGTGGAGCTGGGTGTGGCCGGGGAGGGAGGCCTCGTCGCCGATGGCGGCCCAGGCGGCGGTCGGCGTGAGGCCGAGCTGCGCCGCGATGGCGTCGGCGACCTGGGGCATGATGGGGCGCACCAGCCCTTCCGAAGCGCGCAGGCCGAGGAGCATCGAGCGCAGGACGGCGGGCAGCGTGGGGTCGTTGGCCTTCGCGAGCGCCCACGGCGCGCGCGTGTCGATGTAACGGTTGAGGAACCGCGCGACGCCCATCGCCGCGTCCGCCGCGTGGTCGAAGCGGAGGGCGATGATCGCCCTTTCGAAGTCGGCCTTCGCCTTCACGATGGCCTTCGTGACCGCCGGCTCGCTCTCTCCATCGGGAATGATGCCGCCCACGAACTTGTGCGCCATCGCCAGGCTCCGGTTCAGCGCGTTGCCCAGATCGTTGGCGAGGTCGGAGTTATAGCGCCGGTCGAAGTCGTCGCGCGTGAAGGTGGTGTCCTGGTCGTACGGCATTGTGCTGACCATGTGATAGCGCACGGCGTCGATCGCGATCTCGTGGTCGCAGCCCGACTGCTCCGCCAGCTCCGACGCCAGATCCAGCGGGGCGACGACGTTGCCTTTCGACTTCGAGATCTTCTCCGCGCCCATCAGCACCCAGCCGTGTCCGAAGAGGGTCTCCGGCAGGGGGATGCCCGCCGCGATCAGCATCGCGGGCCAAAGAGTCGCGTGGAAGCGGGTCAGGATGTCCTTGCCCATGAGCTGCACGGTCCGATGCCACCGCTCCTCCCACCCCGGATCGGGCCAGCCCGCCGAAGAGACGTAATTGATGAGCGCGTCGAACCAGACCCAGAACACCTGCCCCTCGTCGCCGGGGATGGGAATACCGCGTCCGAAGTTGTGCCGGGAGATGCTCGCGTCGCGCAGCCCCTGCCTGATAAACGAGACGACCTCATTCCGCCGGTTCTCCGGGAGGATGAAGCTTGGGTTCGCCTCGATATGCGCGAGCAGCGGCTCGGCGAAGGCGCTCAGGCGGAAGAAGTGGTTCGTCTCCTTGAAGAGGCGCACCTCGTTTCCGTCGGGGCTTTTGCCGTCCACCAGCTCCGACTCGCGGTAGTAGGTCTCCGTCGAGACGTCGTACCACCCCTCATATTCCCCTGTATAGATGTGCCCCCGCTCCCGCAAGAGCTCGAAGAATGCGGACACCGCGCGCCGGTGCCGCTCCTCGCTGGTGCGCAGGAAGTCGTCGTACTCGACGCGCATGCCGGCGAAGATCCGCTGGAACTCCGCGGCGATCCCGTCGACGAACGCCTGCGGCTCCTTCCCCGCCCGCTCGGCGGCCTCCTTCACCTTCAGGCCGTTCTCGTCCGTCCCGGTCACGAACCACACCGGCTGCCCCTGGAGCTTGTGGTACCGCGCGAGCACGTCGGACAACACCGTGGTCAGCCCGGTCCCGATATGGGGCAGCGAGTTCACGTAGTAGCTCGGCGTGGTGATCGTCAGGCGTGGGGGCATCGGCGCGGCAGTTTACCGACTGGCCAGGAGTCTCCTGCGTCACAGACAACCACCCGTTCGGGTAACCGAACGGGTGGAACTACGACAGCGCCTGCATTACGGGTCACCAGGAAGACACCGTCCATACCAACCCCCCTCTCCCGCACCTCGGGAGCCTCACCATGTGACAGGCCAACGCCTGAGTTCTGGCGCTATGACAGCCCTGAAGATAACGCAGTACGGCTCGATTTCAACACTGTAATACCATGCTCCTGCCCCTCGCCCTCTACTCATGCGCAGACCCTAACGTGGGTCCGCACGGTCGGCTTCCATCCAGGTAGCAAGTTCGTCGCGAGCGGTGGGGGCGAGGATAAGACCAAGCTGTGGGGCGCCGCCTCAGGGCAGGTCCTGCGTCGTTATCCTTCTTCAGATCGTACAGTAGTTGCAGCATCATGATGAGTCTCGTGCTCATCCTCTCGTCTAGCTCGTAAGCTGTTTCGGACGTGGGAGCAGACGACCATTCGGAGGGCGAGAGTGGGAGACAGGGAACGGGAGCTAGGAAAGCTGAGCTGGGTGATTACGGAGGAGGCAACCGGTCGCGTCCTCGGTGAAGGGAGCCAGGCGGTGCGCCTAAAGGATGTATCGTTCGAGGAGTCGGCCACGCCCCAGGGACCCCTGGTCCAGAAGTCGATCCGGCTCACCACTCCCTTTCGCCTTAACTTACCGGAGTTTCCCGGCGAACCCCCGGGTGAATGCGACGGCTTTGGGGTAACGGCCAAACGGGAAGACGTTCAGACCTTTTGCTGGGAGTGGTTCACAGTAAATCAGCCAGGGCATGCGACGAAGCTGCAAGAGTCAGGGGAGCTCGCGATCCGGCGGGGCCAGACCGGAGCGGGCTGGGAGCTGGTGCGCACGGAGTTTCTTACCGACGTCTCTCTGCGGGTCATCCGAATGGACGCGGCGGCGGACCCTCGGAAGCCGGAGTGGCGAGTGAAGATCCTCAAGGGCTCGTCGATCGAATGGCCTTCGCAGGTGAACGGCGAGATCCTGCCTAATCCCTAAGGAAGCTCCATAGGTCGCACTCACCGATAGAACTCGCCGCTAAGACAGCCGTCTATAAAGTGGCGGGGCTCCCCTTCAGCCGCGACGGGCCACGTCTGGCAAGCGGGAGCTACGGCGGCACCGTCCGAATATAGGACGTGGCGAGCGGCAAGCTTCTGCGGACGTTGGGCAGACGGGGCTAGGCGCTTTGAGTGATCCCAAAGAACAGAGCTGGAGAAACATGGGAAACATTGCCTCTTACGTGTCAACTCGCCTGCACTTCAAGGCAAAAGTCATCGAGCCGCTCGGGATGAGCGAGGCCTTTGAAGTAGTCACGCCAGTCGGTACATGGCGCATGAGCAAGGCCGACTTCTATCGAGTCTTTCCAAATGTTGTGGCCTCTGAAAGCTATTCCGGTCCTAAGCAGGAATACCATTATCCGCAGGCACCGGGAAAGGCAGAAGAGTTCCGGACAGGATAAGCACGAACGAGCCTATGCCCTCTTCTGGGCATCAATGTGATAGGAGTCGAGGCGTCTGAGGTTCCTGAGGAGCGACGAGCCGCCTCCTACTTCGACAATGAGCTCGGTCATCCCCGAGATGATCTCGCCGATCCCGTGCAACCGCAGCTTCGACAACACGGCGCTCATGGCTACATCTACGCCGTAACTCCTGCCGATGCCTGGCGCGCCAAAGGCACCGCTCTTGCCCCAGGCGGCGGGTATCAACGGAGGCATGTCGGCGGAGAGAGTTTCCTACACTCTGGATGACGGCGTCGAGATCAACCGGGAGCACCCCCACACCTACGAGATACCTCCGGCCGAGGAGAGAAACAACCTCGTGCCCGGGCAGTTGGTCAAGCTTGTTTTTCGGATCGCCCATGGGGATGAGGTGGACGTGGAGCGGATGTGGGTTGAGGTCACAGGAACGCGGCCAGGGGGCTATGTCGGCGTCCTAGACAACGATCCCTACTACACCGACGGGATCAGGCACGGCTTAGAAATCGAGTTCGAACCTCGACACGTCATCCAGATCTACTCGGCCGCATAGACCCAGTCCCCTGAGTCACGTGGCTAGCTTCAACGATTCTTCCAAGAGATGTAGTCCGTCTCGGGAAAATCTATCCCGTGCAGCTTCAGGAGCGCCGCGATCTGGCCGCGGTGATAGGTGCCGTGGTTGACAACGTGGCGCAGCACCTCGGCCGGCGAGACGCGCAGAGTGCTCTCCCTTTTGTGCCACTCGCCTACCCTCTCCAGCGCGTCGGGCGGCAGTTCGTCCAGCAGCGCCCGCATCCGCTCGCGCGCTGCGTCATGGAAGAGGGCCAACGCGGCCGGATCGGCGAACTCTTCAGGCCGCTCTTCGGGCGGCTCCTCGCCTTGCAGCACGGCGCGATAAGTGTCGACGGTGATCGCGAGATGCACGGACTGCTGGCGGAGCGAGGTGCGCGGACCGTTCAGATCGCGCGTCCACGCCGTGGGGCCGGCGGGGGCGGCGGCTTCCATGAGCTGCCTCGTCGCCCAGGCGTCGTACTCCAGCAGTTCACGGACTTCGTCTAGGGTCATTAACGGTCACACACCTCGTTGCAGATACTCTGGTCTCAATCCGACTGCTCCGGATGCCCCGCAGCCGATGGGTCTTCGCATACGCAGGCTCACATTCATGCTGGAAACGATGAAGCCACCGCTGCCGCCGGGCCGCGCGTATCATACACACTAGAAATGTCGCTTCAGAAGTCCCTCGGAGCCCTGTATGAGTAATCTTTCGATCCCGGCCGAGGTCGACGGTGAGCGCATCTTGCTCGACGAGCCCGTGGAACTAGAGCCGAACGCCAAGCTCATCGTGACGGTCTTGCCTAAGAATGATAGCGAACGCATATCATGGCTCCGGCTGTCTGGACAGGGGCTCGAGCATGCGTACGGCCAAGATGAAGAAGAATACTCCCTAGATTCCGTCAAAGAGGCGAATCCCGAGTATGAAGGAAGGTGACGTCGTCCTCACCCCCGTCCCGCAGGCCGATGGAACGATCAAGAACCGGCCGGCGATTCTGCTGCGCGAGATGCCGCCCTACGGAGACTTCCTGGTGTGCGGCATGAGCACTCAACTCCATCAGGAGGTAAGCGGCTTCGACGAGATCTTCTCGCCTTCGGACGCCGATTTTCCCGCCAGCGGCTTAAAGTCGGAATCTCTCGTCCGGTTAGGCTTTTTGGCCGTGTTGCCAAAGAGTCAGATCGCCGCGCTCGATCGGCTCAATCTCGGCCGAGCGGCACAAGCGGCTGCTGAAGAGGCTCAGCGATCATCACCGTAAGATAAACCGCGCGGCCGGACGTCGAGGGAGCCTAGCGAATTCTGGGCAATCTGCTGGCTCACGTCGCTACCATCGAGGAACTGCCTGCGTCGAGGACTCAGGCAGACCGCCCAAGACCGTCGAAATGAAATTCAAAGAAGATTCTCGCGAAAGTTCCGCTCCGTCTCCTCGCGGGTCTTCCCCGTCATGACGCGCAGGCGCATCGGGCGCGTAAGCCGCCCCAGTTGTTCTGACCGCTGAAGATGACAACAGACATCTCATGGCTTCTTCAACCCTGCCTGTAACGCCTAACCCGCAATCGCTACCGCCTGCTTCGTCGCATGAACATATCCGGGGTGGCTGACGCTGGTTCGGCTCAGCGCCCGGCCATCGGCTTCGATCCGCTTGACCAGCATCGCGGACCTTCATGATCGGCATCTTCGCCGTCCTACTTCAAGAATCGCCCCAGCCAGCAAGTGATCTCCCCCAGGCGGTGGAGCCGCAGATCCGGCGGCCCCGGCGAAGCTCATGCCGTGGGAAGTCGGCGACGGATAGCGGACGAAGCGACGGGACTCGATGCCCTGTTGCTGCGAGGCCGTGAACCTCCTCGCCCTGCTCGTCGACACGCAGATCGCCCTCGCTGTGGATGACCAGCGTGGGCGTCTTGACGCCCGTGAAGTAGGCGATGGGGACTGGTGCCGAAACTCTCCTTGATCTCCTCGAGCGAGCCCCAGGCGTTGCCCCGGAAGTAGCCGTTCTTGTTAAAGGGGAAGTGCAGGGTTACCGCCGTCGAGACCATGTTCGACACGCACCGGTCGGTGATCGCGCAGCGGTAGGCGTCCGAGTGGCCGATCGCCCAGTTCGTCATGTAGCCGCCGTAGGAGCCGCCCATGATCGCGATCTGGCCGGGATCGATCAGCAGGGCTGGTGCATCCAGCAGGTGACGGCCTCACGTCGTCCCAGTCTTTGTCGCCCAGTTCTGCCGCGGATGGCGGAGGTGAACTCGCCGATGCCCTTCGAGCCGCGCGGATTGCTGTACACGACGACGTAGCCCTCGGCCGCGAGGAGCTGCATCTCGTGGAAGAACGCCCACCCGTACTGCGTGTGCGGTCCGCTGTAGTGCACCTCCAGCGCCGCCCGGTGCCCGTCGCGGCTCCAGGTATGCATAGCCCGACGCCCATCCGTGCACCTCGATGCCGTCCGTCGAGGACACCCGAAACTCCTCCGGCTCGGCGATCAGATCTCATCGTAGAAGCCCTTGTTGAGCGGGTGAGGACCTCCACGCAAGCACAGCTGGCACCGGCACTCCTGCCGGTGATGCCGGATCACCGCGCGCCAGGGTGCCGGTGCCACGGGGAGAGGGATGACACCGACCTCCGGCAGCGCGTCGTTGCCGGGTGACGGCGATCAGCAGGCCGTCGCCGAAATCGAGCCGGCCATGACGTGGTGGAATCCGTCCGTCAGGGCTCGACGCCGCCCGCCAAAGCCACGAACCCGAGCTGCGTCTCGCCCTGCCAGCCGATCTCTTTGGCCAGGCCGTCCGGCGCCCATTCTAAGGTGGTGTCGAAGGACGCTTCCTTCGTGTCGCTCCAGCACGTCGCGACGCTCATGTCGTAGTCGGGCGCCCGGTGAGGTCCACTTGTCCCCGCTGCCTGCATCGACGTAGATCTTCGTTGCCGCCGTTGCTGAGGGTCGTGTTCATCGACGTCCCCCGCGTACGCGATCGTCTTGCCGTCGGGCGACCAGCGAACGGAGGACTGTCCCCTTCGGCGAAGTCCGTCAGCTTCACGCCTGCCCCTGAAGGTCCACGCGCCAGATCCTGCTGATCGTTCGGCGGCTCGGACATCGGCCGCTTGCTCGCCGTGTGCGCGACGTAGCTCCTCGAATCGGGCGACCAGTCGGAGAAGCTTCCCGTCGGCGAGCCCCGCCGAAGCTCCCGGTGCTCTCCGCTCGCGACGTCGAGGAGGTACAGCTTGTACCGCTGCATCCCGAAGTAGCCGTCGCCGTCGAGGGCGGTACCAGACGTCGTCGGTAACGAGCGGCGGATCGCTGAGCCTTCTCCTCGCGCTCCTTCGCCTCCTCCGTGCGGTCCGGCAGCGCGTCCCGGAACTGCGAAGGCGATCCACTTCCCGTCGGGCGACCACCGGAAGTCCCTATGGAACCCTGGGAAGCGAGGTGAGCTTGCGCGCCTCGCCGCCGCCAACGTGAAAGGAAGATCGCCGTCGCGGAAAACACCTCGCGAGCTGGAAAAACACTGCGACCGTCGGGCGACCATCGTCCGTGCAGGCTGCTCTCCCCTGCGTCGGAGTTGGGCTGACCGGCCCTCGCGGTCCACGGTGAACAGTTCGTGATGTACTTGTTCTTGTCGTTGATCGTCTTGTGCGCGAAAAGCACCGCGACCCGTCCGGCGCGATTTGGGGGTCTCCCACAAACGGTGCGCAGAATATCGTCGGCTCGGATGGGTCGCTTGGGCATAGGGTGAATACTACTCTCCTGTGAACATCTGCTCACGTTCCTCAATCTCGCGATGATCTCAGAGACGAGTCAGTGGAGAATCGCTTGTCCTTTCCTGCAGGGCCCTCACTAGTTTCCGGTAACAGTCGGGCAGAAGCAGAAGCTGACTTTCAAGCAGTTCGAAATGCCAGAAGGCTGTTCGATAAGGTGATGTACTGGTACGTCGTATCGACCTCAAGAACACAAACGATCCTTTTCCGCTTGAATCCTGGTTACGGTGAAGTCGCTCGCAGCTTGCTCATGTCGAAGAAACCAGATTGCCCCGGGGAAGCACGCCTGGCAAGGAGATGGTCTTCCTGAACGTCCGTGAACAGGAAATCCCGTCCTTCCCAGTAGCTCTGCACGATCTTCTGCCGGACGCACGCGACAGGTTACGACTTGCGACGTCCGTCATTAACATGGATCTCACACAATAATAGTAGCGGAGGTTGCAGCGATGCAAGTCAGACCACCGCCAAGACCACGAGTCCCGCTAACACCCCCGGCGGGGGATCGTGCCGAGCACCTGAAAGTACTTCGAGGCGTTGTCCCGGGTGTCCGGCGGGTAGAAGTAGACGCAGAGGCGGCTCACTTCGCGCGGGTGAGGGCATAGAGCACGCGCAGCTCCTCGTCCACGTCCGTGCCTTGCGCCGCTCGGCGAGGTGGCGGCGCATGGGCCCTGGACTGCCGTACTTCGTCGCGACGAGGCCCTGGCGAGGGCTTCGGCGATGGCGTCCGGAGCGTTGCTGGAGAGCCGCTTGTCCGTTTGGGGAGGATCACCACGGAACTCCAGGCCCTTGGCAGCAATGGACAGTCATGATCGCGACCTCCGCCATCCCTCTTCGCCGCTCGGCGCATCTCCCTCGCGGTGGCGCAGCTCGCGTCCTCGCGCACCCGCTCCGCGTACTCCAGCAGGCCCACAGCTCGGCTCCTGAGCGGCGAGCGTGAACTACGCGCGTTCGCCAGCAGCCCGTCCGCGTTGTCGCGCCGCGCGAGCGCAGGGAGGAATCCGACTTGGCGAACACCTCCGCCGCGCCTCCCAGGCGGATAGACTGGTCGGCGTACCCCGCTGGCGGCAAATACCGCGGAGCCGCAGAGCGCGGCCCGTCTTCAGGAGCAGGGGCGGCTCAGACTCCTCCAGCCGCTCGATGATGAGCTCTGAAGGCCGAGCAGGGCGATGGAGTCCAGGGAGAGGCCGACGACGGGGCTGTGGAGGCAGGCGAGGAAAAGTCGTCGGCGCGGGTCCGCCAGGGCGCGCAAGGCGATTCGCAGATCCCGCACTTCCAGTCCTTGATGGCCGGAACCATCGGAGCCGCCGTGGATGCGCGGGGACGCCCGCGCCGTCGAGCACGCGCTTGATCTTCATCGCGCCCGGCCCATTCGCGTGAGGACCGCGATATCGCCGAGGGGCACCCCCTCGGCGAACAGCACCACGTAGTTGACGATGCCGTCATGGTCGTTCCCACCCGCCACAGCTCGACGCCCTCGCGGTCGAGGAAGATCAGCGTCGAAGTCCATCGGCCTCGCAGGGCGGTTCATCGGCACTTCCTCGCCCCAGAAGGAGCCGAAGGCCATGTCGACAAGTTCCAGGATGCTGACCCCAGGCGGTAGTTTTTCGACAGCCGGCTCCGCCCCCACGCCGCGCGCTGGTGGAACAGGGTCACATCCGCTTGGCGGAAACCGTAATGGACTCGCCGATCTCCACGCCAAGAACCGCCCGGCCACATCGTGCAAGGTCGTGCTGCCAGGTTCACGTCCTGCGCCTCGTCCACCATCGCCACGCCGCGTACTCGCGCACCCGCGGCGCGTGACCTCCGAGGTACGCAGCAGCTTCACCGCGCGCGCTTCCAGGGCTGTGAAGTCGAGCGCCTGCGCCGCGTCCATCTCTCAGTCCAGCCGCCACCAGGCGGCACACGCGATGCACGGGCCGCAGGTATGGACGAGCGCCTCTCCTCCGCCTCCGGCTCCGGCCACTGACACCGAACAGCAGACCGCGCTTTGAACGGGCAGCAGCGTTTACCGTCAGCCAGCTCAGCAGGGTGGAGACTCGACATTCGCCAGCGACCTCGCGCTGCGCTGGCCTTCAGGCCTGGAAAGCGGAACAGGAACCTGCTCACCGCTGGCAAAGGTGGCAGGTCTTCGTACCGCGATGAACTGGGCTGCTGACCTCAGCCCGGCGCAGGAGAACCGGAAGTGTCCTCGACAAAAACAACCTCCAGCAACGTCAGGCGGACGTCATGAAACCTTTACGCTGGCGGAAGGAACAAGCACTACGGCGAAACAACAATCAACGGCGAGGCGGGTATCGCGCGCGTAACGTTTCCAGGTAACCTGACCTGCGGAACTCGCTCGGGATATCGAAACCGGGTCCAGGTTGCCGACCCTCTGGCGCGTTCTCACTCACCTCGAACAGCGCTCTCGCCGAGAAGGTGGATCGTTGTCTGCGCCGTGCTGATCTCGACGACACTCGCCTCTGATCAATGCAGACCGCGCGCGCTCCGCGCAATTCGCCTTTCATCTATCCAGGCGGGCGGTGTGGTGAAGGTGCGGATCGTCCGGATCTGCCGAAGGTCCAGCCCTCTCCTGAACGTAACGATGCCGCTCCAGGCACTGAGCAATCGCCTCACCGCTCCGGCGAGCAGCAGCGATACGGCGACGCTGGCTCATCACGTGCAGAAGAACGGCGGCGGTCGCCGAGCGAGCTTCAGCCATTCTTCGTCTTACCGCCAAGTCCGCGCCGAAGGGAGTCCTCTTCCCCGTAGTCCTTGTGCCGACGCGACTGACTCGCCGTAGTCGCAGTGTTCGCCTTACCCCGCAAGGCCGCGACGTCCGCCTTCGCGTGCGGTCGGCGGCGTCGCCGAAGCCGCTTGACTTTCTCGAAGAACTCCTTTTCGCGACCACCGGGTCGTCGGCGGTGGAGAGGTCCGTCGCATTGCAACCCGTCCTGGACCCGCGAGGTAGGCGGCTGGCCCCACCGAGAGGACGAGCGGTGGCGCTGCCCCCGGTGCCCTCGATGCTCAAGCGCCGCCTCACGGCCCGGTTCGTGGAGCGCGAGCATGTACAGGCCGTAGTAAAGGCCGCTCGAGTCCGTCAGCCGGTCCATCCTCGGCCACGCCGGAACCGTAGAGTGGGCGACGGAGTGTTTCTCCAGGCTCGACAGCGCGGGCACCGCGTGCCCTTCAGCTTCACCCCGCGCGGCATCGCGTCGCGGAGCCCCTCCGCCCCGAAGGGAACGATCCGTGCGGACGCTTCCTCGTCAACTGTCCAGAAGTCCGGCGACTCGCGCCCGCACTTGATCGCGTACGAGCCGCTTGCCGCCCCGCGCGCATAGGCCTGCTCTCTACGCTCGAGACCTCCGGGTAGATCGACTCCAACTCCGCCTCCGGTGCCTCGGCGGCCTTCTCCGCCGCCGCGCGGCTCTCCTGCCGCGCGAGTCCCGCCGCCTGAGGCGGCCCGCGCAGCCGCGCCCACCGCTCCGTCCGCCGCTTCGGCGCAGGCGCAGCTTGTGGCGCGAAACGTACATAAGGACACTGGAGCGCGTCGCGGAAGCTCCGGAGGAGGGCGTTGGAGCTCGTTGGGCGTTGGACGTTGGGATCCTCTCCCGCCGGTTGTCTCCGGTCCCGTTCCCCCGTTCCCCGTTCCGCAAGAGCTCCCGCCCGCTCAGAGGCGATCTCTACGGCGAGCGCGGTGTCGCGCGGTCCTTCCAGAGCCCTCGCAGGCGGCGGTCGAGCTTCGGCGGAGGCAGTCGGCGGTGCTCCAGGCCGGAAGGGGCGGGGGCGATCCCTCTTCGTTACTTCGCCGGGCTGCGACGCGCTCGACCTCTGGGTGAGGCGGGGATGTTGTCGCCCTCGTCCGTCTGGGGATTAGCTCAGCACGAGGCGGCGGGCGGCCGCCGAGCGCACGCCAGTAGAACTCGTCTCGCTCCACAGCCGCCCAGGGCAGGTAATCGTGGGGAGGGGTGAGGCAGCGGCGGCTCGCCCGGAAGGCGCAGGAGCGAGATCTCGTCGCGCTCCGCGTCCGTGAGCACCGGATCCTCCGCGCAGCAGCAGGAAAGACCTTCGAGCATCCCCAGCACGAACAGGGCGTCCGCCTCGCCCAGCGCGTCCGCGTCGTTCGCGACGCACACGCCAATCGCCGGCGGCAGGCTCACGTCGGCGGCGCTCCAAAACTCGCGGCAGAGCGTCACATTCCTTGAGCCGATGGCAGGGGCCGTCGATGGCGCGGTCACGGGCGTGGTGCGCGAGGGCGCGGGCAGCGCCGACTGCGCCCGCTGGTCCCGCGCGCTCGACTGCGGGTCGGTGCCCGCGTGCCACGGCAGCGCGTCCACCAGTTCGCGCAGCCGCGCGGACCAGTCGGCAGGCACGGCGGGCTTCGCCATCGCCTCGGCCGCCGGAGAACATCGCGAGGAGCCACGGATACCGCTCGGCGTTTATCTCCGCCCAGGTGCGCAGGTCACCGCTGCCATCCATCGCGCATCCGGTGCGGAATCGCGCAACCCCTCGCGCAGGGACCGCTGCTCCCGGCCGTCAGGCCGAGATAGGAACTGCCGAGCACCTGCAAGTCCGCACGTCGCTGGAGGCGCAGAACTCCAGCGGCCAGGTGAGCCCGCGCGGCGTTGGTGAACGGCGCGCGGCAGGCCATGCAGGACGCCCAGCCGCTTCGCGGACTCCAGCGGCGCGTACGACTCGGAGTCCCGCGCGCGTAGATGGCGGCGCGCGTCGGATCGCCCTCCTCCAGGCACCCCCGCAGCGCCCACTCGGCCTCCGCGAGCGGATCGGCCGCGCTCACCACCTCGACGCCGATGGGCGGCCCGTCCGCCTCGTCGGTCAGAAGAGGCGCAAGGTGGAGCGGTTGCCCGCCGACCGGGCGCGATCTCCGAACAGCGCCTCGCCTAAGCGCCGCGCGCCTTCAAAACTCCCGCGTCCGCCGCGTGGCGGTCGAGAAGCGACGACGACCTCGGTGCCGTGTTCGGCGGCCCACTATGGAGCACCACCGCGCGCACATCGGCGACTCCTCGCTCCCCGCGACCACGAGCAAGCGGTCGAAATACACCGCATCCCGCTCCGGAGTCGAGCCCAGGCAGGTCGCGAGGGCGCCCCCGCGACCTGCCGGCCGAGCAGCCCCAACACGCACGCGCGGCCTCGCGCTCGATCTCGGCGAGCGAGGCGAGCTTCGCGGCGAGGCGGGCGTGGCGTGGAGTCCAGGCGCTCCATCTCCTCCGCGTCGATCCCCACTCCGCAGCTCGCTCAAGGTGCGCACTGAGCGCCCGGTGCAGCCCCCGGAAGCGCAGCGCGGTGCCTTTAAACGGCGACTCGTCCGGAAGCGCGCGGCAGGCTTGGGCGACGGCGGCGCCGTGGTGGCCGGTAGGGCGATGGGCAAGGGCTTTCTCGCCGCACATCGCGAGGAAGCGGCCGACCGCCTCCGCGAAAGGGAGCACCTCCACAGGCGAGTCCTCGTCCACAATCTCCCGCAAGACGGTCAGGCGGGTGTCGGAGAACGCCGTCACGACGCCGTGGCCGGCCCCGGCAGAAGTCGCGCACGATGGGGCCCAGGCTCGTCGAGCCTGGGATCGCCGATCGCACGGATGCGTCCATCTGCCTTCGTCATAGCGGGGATGCCAGTGTAACACGCGGGCTGTGGAAATGGCCCTCGTGGTAGGGACGAATCCATTCGTCTGGACGGCGCGGCGAAGGTGGATGGGAAACATCCTGCCGTTACTCTTTGGGCCCCTCTCGCCGCCCCGGGCGGCGTGCTCTGGGCGCTGTTTTCCCAAACGCTCCTCGGGCCGCCCCTCGTGCTGCTGTCCGGCAGCGCGACCGTCGTCGGCTGATCCGCGCTCCAACCACTTCGGGCTGTATCAGAACGGAAGATGCGCCCTCGCCCTGGAGCGCATCCTCGCCGCCCACAAGAAGCTGCCCGACGACCGCGTGTTCGTCGGCTTCGCCACCCCGGCCACATGGGGCTGCTCGACGCGCACGAGGACGTGGGCTCCCTCCTGGTGCTGCCCGACCGCCTGCGCTTCCTGTCGAGCCGCGACGTGCAGCTCCTCAAGTCGGAGGTCCGCCGCGTGAGGTTCCGCATCAACCCCACCGTCTCGGCCTCGGTCGATGGGTCAGCGTGGAGGGGCGAGTCGGAAGGTGTGCCCGTACGGCTTCAAGTCGAGCCGCGCGAGCGGCACACGTTGCTGGGAACCCTGCCATCAGCCGAGCCCTGAGGGACCGGCGGGTGCGGCAGGTGAAGGGGTGAGGGGAAGGCGTTGGGCGTTAGGGGGCGTTAGGGTAAGGCTCCGGAACACTCAACCCCTAACGTCCCAACGCCTTCCCTCCCATGCCATCCTCCTAAAATGCCCACAGCCAATACGTCGCCGACGTTCGCCGCGGATCTTCGAGGACCTTCAGAAGGGGTTGCCGCCGCGGGAGGGGAGTATAGCGAACGGGCGCTGCGGGACGGGCAGGCAGAGAAGCCGCAGATGGGCTCCACCCGGTTCAGGCTTGGACATCGTCGTCAGTTCATCTATCCCGGAGCGCGTAGCGCCTCACCTCGTCCTCACGGTGCGCCTCCCCCCCGAGCGGATCGTGTTCCTCCCGTGCCCTCGTGGGTCATGGGCCATCTGGCGGAGAGATCGGCGGCAGCCACCACTTCGAGAGCGACGCGACGCGGCCTCGTCATGTTCCGGCGCGAGTTGGGTCCGGAGGAGAACCCCAAGCACTTCGGCCCTCAAGCCCCAACGCGGGGTCTGAGCCTGCCCTTTGGGAGTGCGCGAAGCCCTTCGCGCTTTTCCGGCGGGCCGGGCTTGGCCTTCTACGGGTTAGGGTTGCAGGTTTCAGGTTGGAGGTTGTTCGAAGCGAGCATCCAGATTGGAGCCGTCTCCTTCAACCCTCACCTCTCTCAGCACGAGCCTGCATCCTTCAACCTTAGGCGCTCCGCGCCAGATGCAAAGCGCGAAGAGCGCACTCCCAGGGTGTTCTAGAATGAGCTCATGCCCGTTACCCTGGACATGATCGGTCTCGTGCCCGCGACATGGCGGCGTCGCCCCTTTGCTTCTACCCTTGGCCTTACCCTCCCGGAGCCCGAGGGGGAGGAGCCGTACGTCGAGATCACGCTGCCGGGCGGTATCCGCCTCTCGTGGAACTCACTGGGAGATGATGAAAGGGATCGACCCCGGAGTGGGTCGAGCCGGTGGAGTCAGCGCATCGGCCTAGCCTTCCTCTGCAGGGGCCGGCGGGAGTGGACGAAAATATCGCCTTGGCCGCCGCCGGCTTCCGGGGCCGCCGGGAGCGCCCCAGGACTGTCTTCTGGGGTAACCGCTACGCCCAGGTAGAGGACCCTGACGGAAACGTGACGGACCTGTTTGCCTCTCTCGGGTTGGGTTGAAAGTTGAAGGTTACAGGCCGGAAGGTTTGAACTCCCCTCCGGCCTTCGACCTGAAACCCTTAACCTTCAACCCGATAAAGAGACGGGCAGATGAGCGGGTCCGTGTAGTCCGGGTTGCCTTCCGCGTCCTTGCGGACGAGGAAGTCGTTGCCGTGGCTGGCGAGGCCGCCGCCCTCGCCGCGGTACTCGCGCCACCGGTTGGGGCCGTCTTGCAAGTGGACCGCGATGGAGCGGCGCGGGCGATCGCTTTTATTGGGGCCGGAGCCGTGGATGGTGAGGCAGTGGTGGAAGCTCACTTGGCCCTTCTCCAGGGCCACCGGGACCTTGACCACGTCGTGGCCGCCCGTAACGAAGTGCCGCTCGAGGCCCGCGAGGTCCGAGGAGAAGAAGTCGAGATTCTTCGTGTTGTCGGGCCAGAGGTGGCTGCCGTCCACCATGGAGATCGTGCCCATCCGCCCGTCACAGTCGTGGAACGGAATCCACGCGGTGAGCATGTTCTCGCTCGTGCAGGTCTTCCAGTACCCCTTGTCCGTGTGCCACCCGACGTTCGCCGGCTTGTCCGGGTTGTCGATCGGCTTGTACAAGAGCTGGTCGTGCCAGAGCCGGATCTCCTCCGCCCCGGCGAGACGGGCGGCGATCGCGCCGAGGACCGGCTTGCGCACGAGGGCGGCGAGAGCGTCCTGCTCCAGGCTCGCCCAGTCGTTCTTACGGAGCACGTCCCCCTGCTCCGGGGTCCAGCCTTTCCATTTCATCCCCGGAGGCGGCTCGTGGTCCCGCTCGCCTCGGTAGAACCGCTCGCTCCCCTCGACCGCCGCGTCCAGCTCGGCCTCGGTGAAGATCTTCCGGCTGACATAGTAGCCGTGCTCGCGGTAAAAGGCCACTTCTTCGTCGGTGGGTAGCAGGGCCCGGGCCTCCGGACTGAGGGACATGAGCATGGATGATTCTAGCAAGTAGAGAGCATCACGGAAGATGATGTCCCTGTGCCTCGATGCCCCCGCCCCACCGGCTGGTGGGCCAGGGGCTCGGATCGACGGCAGGAACCATCAGCTTCGAGTGACTTGCACGATGAAGACGCCCTCGAGGACAAAGGTGCCCCGCGGCTGCCCCTCGTCCGACACGAGCTCTCCGGTCTCGGTGTCGTAGAGCGGATCAGGGGCCATCTGGAGGTTTCGCAGCCGCACGTGGACGGTGTTTCCCTCAATCGAGACAATCTCTACGGTTCCGTCCGCGGCGGCCCAGCTGTCTTCGTTCTCCGCCGAAGAGCCCTCCGATTGGGTGTATCCGACACCCAACCCTCCGTCGTCCAGGTTGTAGGTCTCCCCGGGAGTGATGGCGTTGTCCTCGTCGAAGATGTAGAGACCTACGCGGCGCTCGCGGATTCCGCCGGGTGCGGGCGTCTGCGTGATGACGCACTCCAGGTCACCCGTAGCGGTAAGCGTGCCTTGGGCGCCGCCATCGTTCAGGATCGTGATCGGGGAGGTGTTCGCGTTGGTGGTTCTGACGTTCATGAAGGCGAATCGGGCAACTTGCCCTGGCTCAAGCAACAGGCCCACGAATTCGTTCGATTCGTCGCTCCCTCCACAGCCGACGATGGCGAGCGCCGCTCCGACTACATAAAAGGCTCTAGGTTTGAGTTTCATATTCCTCCTGGGCGGCATGGTTAGGTTCTAAAAGCGAACTATTAGGCAAGCCGACGGTGATCCATTATAAGGCAGCCTGTCGAAGTGGAGGGCTGAGTTGTGAATACTTTTGGCCGCCGAAGGGGCGGGACCCGTCGCCCCTCGGCGACGTCTATGCTGAGCCTAGCGGTCCCCGTGAAACCCTAAGTGGATGGAGAGGAACTTCAAGGATCTTCCGGCCCCCCTCGGCCCTGGTAAAGATGTTCCGGCTGACGTAGTAGCCGTGCTCGCGGTAAATGGCCACCTCCTCGTCGGTGGGCAGCAGTGCCTCTAGCGCCGAGTGAAGCGTCGTTGCCATACCGCCACAATGGGCTTACTCCTCGCGATTCTCCGTCTGCCGCTCGGCCTCTCGCCGCTCGCTCCCCGCATAGCCGTACTTCGCCCGCATTGCCTGTCGCGTCTCTTCCAGCTTCCGCTGCCGTTGGGCCGCCTGCCTCGCCCACTTCTCTTCCCTCACCGCCGGCCAAACCGCCGAGGCCGCCTGCCGTCGGGGCGCGCCGTACAAGAGGTCCTTCTTCATGACCTCCAGGTACTCCGCAAACTCTTCGTCCGACATGACCCGCATCTCCTCCTTGCTCGGGTAAAGGCTTTCCGGACTTTCTCGACTCAGAACGTAACGAACCACCGCCCACAGCAGCAGCCCGGCAAGGAAGATCCAAGGTGCCGCCTTCATCAGGTCATCGAGCCTCGGCGGGTGGGTCCCGCTGGCGAGTCACCACGCTGACGTACACCGCGAAGCTGAAGGCTAATGGGAGGCCAGCCTCGCGCAGAAACCGAACTACCCGTGACCGCTTGCCCACCTACGCTCCCTTAAAATCCCGCAACTGGAGCTCCCGCCGCC
>JAUJNV010000077.1 GCA_030447945.1 Fimbriimonas sp.
ATAGCGGCCGTTTGTGCGAAAAAGTGTTAAGTGTTGAGCATTGAGTCTTGAGGGAAAGGGCTCCGGTCCCAACACTCAACATTCAACACTCCTCATCGGCGGAATCCACCTGCCCGCCGCACCCGGTAACCTCTAGGGGTGGACAACAGCCTCGCCGTCCTCAGTCCGGAAAAGACCATCATCACCTACCGGCTCGCCGGTTTGGGAGCGCGCATTCTCGCGCACATCCTCGACGTGCTGATCGTGATCGCGCTCCTCATCGCTTTTAGCACCATCGTCTCGTTCACGCTCCTCTTGCTCGAGCCTGGCCTGGGGACCGCCGCCCTGATGATCGGCATCTCCATCGTCATCCCCTTCGGCTACTTCGTGCTCCTGGAAGGCCTCTGGAACGGCCAGACGCTGGGCAAGAAGGCGCTCGGAATACGGGTCCGCATGGCCGACGGCACCCCCATCACTTTCGGATCGGCGCTCGGGCGAAACGTGCTGCGCATCGCCGATTTTCTCCCCTCCTTCTACTTCATGGGCCTGCTCGCCATCTTCTCCACGCCGCGCGCACAACGGCTGGGGGACCTCGTCGCCAACACGGTGGTCTGCTACGAGCGCCGCGGCATCGCCCGGTTCGCCCCCGCGCCGCACATCATCGCGCAGCATCCCTTGGAGCCCCACGTGGGCGAGCTGCGGGGGATGACGCCCGAGGAGTACGCCGCCCTCCGGCGTCTCTGCGACCGCTTCCCAGAGCTCGCTACGGTCGTCCAGGACCGCCTCCTCGCAGACGTCTGGAGTCCCATCGCCGAGCGGCGCGCGGTACCCAGCCTGCCGAACGTTCACCCGATCTACCTCGCCGAGGCCGTCGTCATGAAGTACGGGCGTAAGCACGGGATGCTATGACCGGACCAATCCCCAAAATGGGCACGATCGATGGGGAGACGGAGGGGAAAGAAGTGGATAGCCTTTTCGGTGGGGAGAAGAGACCCCCGCCGGTGGACAGAAACTCCGCTTATCCCCATCGTTTCCCACAGCGCCTAAATCTTGGACTGGCGCGGTCCCAGGTTCAAAACGGGGCGATTAGGGCCCGTGTCAGAGGGTCCCTTCGAGGGTTTTCCCCAATATAGTTTCCCTTAATAGTAACGGTAAAGTTAATAGAGAGCTTGAAAGTTAGAGAGGAGAGTGTGGAAGACGCCGCGACCGGAGTCGCGCGGGTGACCCTGGAAGGGTTTCGGAATTACGAGTCCTTGGATCTCACTCTCTCCCCGGGCTTCAACGTCCTGTCCGGCCCGAACGCGCAGGGCAAGACGAACTTCTTGGAGGCGCTCTATCTCCTCTCGACTACCCGCCTGCTACGAGGCCAGCGCGATGCGGAGGCGGTGCGCGAGGGTTCGGAGCGTGCGGTCGCCTCCGCCGAATTGTTCGTCACCGGCACGAGGCTGGGCATCGTCCTCCAGCGTGGCGTTCGCAAGCGGGCGACGCTCAACGGCCTGGGCATCCCGCGAGCCTCGGACCTCATCGGGCGCCTGCCCAGCGTGTGCGTGAGCTCGCTGGACATGACGATCGTGAAGGGCGAGCCCACGGATCGCCGGATGTTCCTCGATCTGGAGCTCTCCGGCCTCTACCCGGCTTACCTGCGCCACTTCACGCTCTACAAGCGCGCGCTGGAGCAGCGGAACGCCCTCCTGCGGGACGCACGGGAGTGGCTCCAGCCCCCGGAGACCTACGAGCCGTGGGAGGAGCAGCTCTCGGTCCACGGGGCGGCGCTCCGCGTGGCGCGCAGGGCTTTCCTCGACCGCCTGGGGCCGAAGACGGCGGCGGTTCACGCCGGCATGGGCGAAGGCGAGCGGTTGCGGCTGGAGTACGCGCCCAAGGACCCCGCCGATACGCCGGAGGCACTGCGGGAAGCCCTCGCCGCCTCCCGCGGGGTAGACGTGGCGCGGGGCGGGACGAGCGCGGGGCCGCACCGGGACGAGCTGCTGATCGAGGTGGACGGACGGGACGCCCGGCTCTATGGCTCGCAGGGGCAGCAGCGCACGAGCGTGATCTCCCTGAAGCTGGCGACGCTGGAGGTAGCCCGCGAGGAGCTGGGGATCCCGCCTTTGCTCCTGCTCGACGACATCTTCGCGGACCTCGACGGCCGGAGGCGCGCGCTTCTCGTCGAAACGGTACTGGAGAAGGCGGGCCAAGCCGTACTCACCTGTACGGAGCCGGAGGCGGCCGGAGAACGGATTCTGAGGGAGGCCAAGGTGTTCGAGGTGTGCGCGGGGAGGATCGCGGAGGCGTGAGGAAGCTGGCCCACGTCCTGCCGAAGGCGCTGGGGCGCGACGAGGTGCTGCGCACGGCCCGCGCCCAAGCCGTCCTGCGCGACTGGCCCGAGATCGTCGGCTCGGCGCTTGCGGCGCGGTCCCACCCCGACCGCTTCGGCAAGGGCACGGTCTGGGTCGCGGTGGAGGGCTCGGCGTGGGCGCAGGAGCTGCGCATGATGAAGGAGACCATCCTCGCCCGCCTGCGTGAGCGCTCCGGCGAGGCGGGGCTCTTCCTGGACGTGCGCTTTGGCGTCCGTCCTCTCCCTTCCCGCGAGGAGCCGATCCTCATCACCTTCGAGGAGGACGCTTCCCTCCCTCCCGACACGGACCTGAGCATTCGCGAGATCGCGAAGAGGCGGCTGGAGAGATGGAGGCGTGAGGGAGGCCCTTGAGCGCCGCCCCGCGCTGCTGCTGTGCGCGGGCCTGATCCTCGGCCTCACCGCGTCCGCCCACCCCCTCAACCTCCTCTTCCTCCCCCTGTTCCTCTTCGCCGCCAGGACCCTCCCTGGAACCGCGCTCGTCTCAAGCGCATTCCTACTGGGCCTCCTGCTAGCCCCCAACCCGGCGACCACGATCTTCGAGCGCGAGTACGTGCGCGGCGTCGGCACCGTCGCTTCGATGCCTCGCCTCTACGCCTCGCCGGACTCCCGGGGCGACTCTCTCGCGGTCCAGCCGCGGATGACTGTGTGCGACTTGAAGCTCGGAAGTAGGACGTATCTCCTACAGACTCCCGGCTGGCCTTCGATCGGGTTGGGAGATCGTCTGGAGGTGGCGGGGGTGGCGAAGCCGCTCCGGGAGGGGGAGGAGTATCTGCTGGTGCGGGGGATTTCGGCCCGCCTGCGGACGGAGAGCGTGCGCGTCGCCCGGCCGGCGGCCTGGCCGTTGCGGCTGGCTTCCCGATGGCGGCAGGACTTCGTCGCCTTCAGCGGGAGGTCGCTGCCCCCCGCGGCGGCCGCCGACGTGGACGCGATGTGCTTCAACGTCGACACGCTCCTCGACGAGGGCACGCGGGAGAGCCTGCGGCGGACGGGGACGGTGCATATCATCTCGGCTTCCGGTCTCCACGCCCTCGCCTTCGCGGTCGCGCTCCAGTGGCTGTTCTCCGCCCTTCCCGTGCCCCGGACGGTGCAGCTCGCGCTCATCGGGCTCGTGCTGGCGCTCTACGCCTGCGCGGCGGGGCTGCACCCGCCGATCGTGCGCGCGGTCCTCATCGTGATGCTCGGGTCGTGCGCCTACCTCGTGCGCCGCGAGCCGGATCTCCTCCTCGGCGCTGGGGGCGACAGCGACGCTCTACCTGCTCTGGAAGCCGGTCTCCGTCTACGATTTGGGCTTCCAGCTCTCCTTCGTCACCGTCGCCGCCTTCGCCCTCTTCCTCCACCACGACGAGGATGCCCCGAGAAGGCCCTTGAACGCCTCACACGACGTCGGGAGCCTCACCGGGCGACGGTAGTGGCGACGCTCGCCACGATGCCCCTGCTGGCCACGTCTTCGGGACCGTGTCGGTGGTGGCCGTGATCGCGAACGTGCTCGTGCTGGCGGCGGTCAGCGTATCGATCGTGGCCGCGATGGTCGCGCACGCCGTCTCGGCGTTCCTGCCGGCTTGGCGCAGGGCGCGCGATGGGCCTGGTCGTCTCGCCGCTCGTGAACTGGCTCCGCACTTCGTGGAGGGCATGGGCAGCCCGGCGTGGGCGATGGCGCGCGTTCCGCACTTCGACGCCTACTGGCTGCCCCTTTATCTACGGCGCGATGCTTCTCACCTGGAGGAGGCGCATTGTCCAGCCCTAGCCCTGAACCGATCCCCGGACCGAGGCTGGAACCGATCTGGGACCGCGCTCGTCCCGAGCGCTCTGGAAGCCCTTCTGGGGGCCTCACCTGCATCGTTGCCGGTGCCCTGCTGGGCCTCTCGATCCCCGAGCCGACGAGCCTCACCTTCCTCGCCGTCGGCCAAGGCGACTGCGCCGTCTTCCGCCACCGGGCACCACGATCCTCGTCGATGCCGGCCCCTCAACCCGATCCGAAGGAGCAGGCGCGGCTTCGACGCCGGCGAACGGATCGTCGTCCCGAAGCTCCGCGCCATGGGCGTCCGCTCCGTCGACCTGATCCTGCTCACCCACCCGGACGCCGACCACGTGGGCGGCACGGGAGCGGTCTTACGCGAGTACCCCCACGCCCGGCTTGCCGCCTCGGCCGCGTTCCGACGCACCAAGGCTTCCTCGCGGATCTCGCGATCTGGGGCGTCGAGCCCGAGCGCGTTCTGTGGCTCCCTCCCAGAGCCGCCTCCGCATCGGCGACTTCTCCGCCTGCTCGCCCCTCTGCCCTTCCCTGCCGCCGGGCGGTGAGGAGCCAACGAGGGCTCGGTCTTCCTGCATCTCCAGAGTCAAACGCCTCCGCGATGCTCACGGGCGCGCTTCCACCGACGTGGAGGCCCGCATGGCGCCCTTCGCCGACTGGAGCGCGCAGGTCCTCAAGGCGGGCCACCACGGCAGCCGCACCTCGACGGGCGAGGCATGGCTACGAGAGGTGCGCCCCCAGGCTGTCGTCCTGAGCTGCGGCCGCGACAACAGCTACGGCCACCCCCACCCCTCGGTCCTCGCCACCATCGGCCGCCAAGGCGCGCAGGCGATGAGGACCGACCGCGAGGGCGACATCACGTTCGTGATCGAAGGGGGTAGGTTCGCGCGGAAGAAGTAGCTCCGGACCCCCTCCTCAAAGTGGTTCGTCTTTGAGGAGGGGGTCCGGAGCTACTCAAACAACCTTCGGCGTTCCCGGGACTTCTCCAGGCTGCTTTGGAGCTCCTCGGCCGCGGCTCGTTCGCGCTCCACGACCTCCGGCTTGGCCCGCTCGACGAAGGAGGGGTTTGCCAGGCGTGTGCGCAGCTTGGCCAGCTCCTCCTCGATCTTGACGGTCTCCTTCTCGAGCCGCCCGAGCATCTTCTCCGTGTCCACCACACCGTCCAGCGGGAGGTGGATATCGACACCTTCGGCGGTGGTCGAGATGAACTTTGTCCCCGCGGAGGGCCGCCCGTGGCGGAGCTCCGTGACCCAGCCTTGGGAGGCGAGGATCGCCTCGCCTCCCGCAAGCTCGCCCTCGTAGTAGGCCACCGGCACCGTCCGCATCGCGGCGATCTCCAGGTCGGCGCGCAGGGCGTGCAGGGCCCGCGTGACCTCGAACGCCCGCTGCACGCGCGCCTCCTCATCCGGCTGGTGGAACGATTCCGGCAGCGACGGCCACGGGGCGGACATCACGAACGGCGCCTTATCCCGCGTGGGCAGGTGCGAGTACAGCTCCTCTGTCAGGTGGGGCATCACCGGGTGCATCATCCGCAGGAAGGCGTCGAGCGCGGTGAGCAAGACCCACTGCGGCGTCTTCCCGACCAACGGGTCCGTCAGGCGGCTCTTGCTCACTTCGATATACCAATCGCACAGCTCTGACCAGAAAAACCGGTACAGAGCCGCGCACGCGTCTTGCGGGAGGAACCCGTCGTACGCCTCGCGCACGGCCTTCTCCGTCGCGTACAGCCGCGAGAGGAGCCACTTGTCCACCGCCTCCAGCTCGCCTGGCCCCTCCGGCACCTCGGAGACGTTCATCAGCACGAACCGCGAGGCGTTCCAGAGCTTGTTCGCGAGGTTCCGCGCCTCCTCCACGCGCCGCTCGGAGTAGCGGATGTCCTGGTTCTCGCCCGTCTGCGCGAGGAGGGTCCAGCGCAGGGCGTCGGCGCCGACGGTCTCGAGGACCCCCATCGGGTCGACGCCAGTGCCCAGCGACTTGCTCATCCGCTGGCCCTTCTCGTTGAGCACGGTGGCGTAGATCACCACGTCCTCGAACGGGCGCTTGCCCGTGAGGTCGTAGCTCATCATCGCCATCCGCGCGACCCAGAGGTTGATGATGTTACGGTCGGTAATGAGGGTGCTGGTAGGGAAAAACCGTTCCATATCCTCCGTTTGGGCGGGCCAGCCGAGCGTGGCGAAGGGCCACAGGCCCGAGGAGAACCAGGTGTCCAGCACGTCCTCGTCCTGCCGCACCATCGGCCGCCCCGCCTTCTGCTCGGCCTCCTCTTGCGAGAGCGCCGCCGTCGCGTTGCCGTCCGCGTCGTAGTACACGGGAATCCGCTGGCCCCACCAGAGCTGGCGGCTCACGCACCACTCGCGGATGTTCTCCATCCAGTCGAGGAAGATCCGCTCGTACCGCTCCGGGTGGAACTTCACTTCGCCCCGCTTCACCGCCTCCACAACGGGCGCGGCGAGCTTGGGCTGGTCGCAGAACCACTGCTCCGAGAGCAGCGGCTCGATCGGCTCCCCGCTCCGCTCGCTGATCGCCAGCGGGATGTCGTGGTCCTCCGTCTTCTCCAGGAGCCCTTGCGCCTCCAGGTCCTCCACGACCCGCTTGCGCGCCTCGAACCGGTCCATGCCGTCGTAGATCGAGCCGCCCGTGATCCTCGCCCGCTCGTCGATGCAAACGGGCATCGGCAGGTTGTGGCGCGCGCCGACCTGGTAGTCGTTCGGGTCGTGCGCCGGCGTGATCTTCAGCGCGCCCGTGCCGAAAGCCGGGTCCGGGTACATGTCCGCGATCAGCGGGATCTCGCGCCCGGAGAGGGGGGCGATGAGCAGCTTTCCTACCAGGGACTTGTACCGTTCATCGCCCGGGTGGACGGCGACCGCCACGTCCGCCAGGATCGTCTCGGGCCGGGTGGTGGCGACGGTGACGTGTCCGGAGCCGTCGGCGAAGGGGTAGCGGACGTGGTAGAGCTTCCCGCGCACGGTCTTGCGCTCGGTCTCGATGTCGGAGACGCTCGTCTGGAGCGCGGGGTCCCAGTTCACCACGCGCTTGCCCCGGTAGATCAAGCCCCGGTCGAACCAGTCGACGAACACGCGGTAGACGGACGCGACGTACTCGTCGTCCATCGTGAACCGCTGGCGGCTCCAGTCGAAGGCGCACCCGAGGGAGCGGAACTGGTGGAGGATGGTGTCCCCCGACTCCTTGCGCCACTCCCACACGCGCTCCAGGAACCCTTCCCGCCCGAGCTGCGCCCCGGAAGTCCCCTGCTACCGGACCGGATACTCCCCAACTCTCTTCGTCACGATAGCTCGCGTGGTCCTGCCCCGGCAGCACGAGCACGCTCTTCCCGCATCCGCTGGTACCGCCCCAGCAGGTCCTGCAGCGGGTAGCACAGCGCGTGCCCCATGTGGAGCGACCCGGTGATGTTCGGCGGCGGAATGGTGATGACGTACACGGGCTTCCCCTGTCGTCATCCGGCCCAAGAGGCCCGCCTCTTCCCAGCGGGCGTACCACGTCCCTTCCACCTGCGACGCGTCGTAGCGCGTCGGCATCTCCATTTCTGCATTGTCCCAACCTCCCTTTCCTGTCGCGAAAGTTAGGGACAGGGTACCTGCCGCCCGGTTGTACAATAGGAGGGGGGCTTCGAGATCAGGCTGGAGGGGAGGTGCAACCGGACGGGATGTTGCACCTGTCGGTGCCGAGCGTCCCCCGGGGCGAGTCCGCGTGATCCTGGAGCCGCTGGAGCCGCTGGAGCCGAAGGAGAGGGTATTAGGGCTGTTTAAGGGCCAGATCGAGATACTTCCAAGTTGGGATGATCCTATCCCTGGTCTCCCCGGCACATGAGGGGATACCTCCTCGACACTCACACCTTCTTGTGGGCCGCGAGCGATAGCCCTGAATTACGTCGGACGGCGCGTCAGGTGCTGCGTATGCGCTCTACCGTCGCCTACGTCAGCCCCATTAGCCTGTGGGAGATCGCGGTCGCAAACACTCCCAGGGAAGTCTACGGCTCGACTCTACGTTAGATCGGATTACGGCGAGGGAGTTCGAGATCAACGGGTACGTCTGGCTACCCATGCATCCCGAACACATCCTTGCCCTCAACCGGCTGCCGTACCCTACTAGTGGGCACCAGGATCCGTTCGATCCGATGCTCGTTGCGCAGGCTCAGGTGGAGAGGCTGGAACTCCTCAGCGGCGACGAGGCGCTGGATGCCTATGCTGTAGGCCGTGTGTGGTGAAGCCTGAGTTGGCGAAGGATCCGATAGGCACCCATCTAGCCGACGAGAGCTTGCGGAACTCCGGATCGTGACGAACCTCCTCGAACTCTGGTGAGGCGAGCGGGTCGTGCGCGTCTATCCTCAGCGACGCCCCTCGGCGCAGCAGGGAGAGGACCGTTTCCACGATCCTTCGTGAGGGTCCAGAGACACAGAGCGAGGGAAAAGAGGGATAGGGGTAATACGGCGCAAGCTCGATGGAGCGCTTTAGCAACGGGACGGCCTCTGAGTAGGCTCGCACACGTCCATGAGGGCACCCGCGACATTCCCGTAGGCGACGCCTGCATGGTGCGGATCGCTCGCTTGCGTGAGGGCGCCGTCGCCTCGTCGGCAATGGCAGGAATCTCTTCCGCACGTCCCTGGGCCTGGCGCAAACCGATCCGGATGGCGAGCGTGTTGGCGATGACCTCCCGTTGCGCTCCCAGTCGGGATCCTCCGTGGTCAGCGCGAGCATGCGGTCGAGCGCCGTTTCGGCCCGCTCCAGTCGATCCCGGACGCGAGCGCCCGCCGCTGCGGTGCAACCCCACGAAGCGCGTCCAGCGCGTCCCCTCGTGAACGGGCGTGGTCGCCAGCGTCTCGTCGAATAGGGCCTCCCATTCGTCGTCTCGGCCAGCAACGCGCCAGCAGACGGCTTGCGTTCCGTCGCTGATGGCTTCTAGCCAGCACTCAGGAGGAAGGTGAGCCTGCGTCCAGGCGAGGTGGGCGCGCTGCGCCTCCACGACACGCTCGCACACGTCCGGACCTCCACGATACGCCAGGCATGCCATCAGGTCCACGCGATGCCACCGCGCCCAGGCTTCCTCCTCGGGGGGAGGGGACGCTCGAGGAGCTTCTCCGTAAGGCGGAGCATCCCCTCCCGATCTCCGAGGAAGGACATCGCCTCATGGAGGTCGTGAACCACCTGAAGATCCTCCGGCAATCTGTGCTTCCCGTCTCTTCGACCGCCCGCCGCAGCCGCTCACGATCGGGCGGGCGCCGCTCGCGCAACGTGGCACGATGGGCGTCAAGGGCCTGCCGAAGGGTCTCGCTGGACATGAGAACGTCGCGCCTCGCTCCATAATTCTCCCATGGCTGCACCCTGATGGACCCGGAGATGCTCCGCCAGGCGCTCTTGGACGCCGACGAGGCCGGCTACCGCTGGGAGATCGTCGGCGGACTTGGCATCTGGGAGGTACAGCCGGCTTTCCGCCACGTGCGTGCTACTCCAACAGATTGCTCGCTCGGTACGTCCTGATCCCGAAGCGGGGGATGATGGATGCGGGTGCCTCGCCTACGAAGACCTTTATGTGCAGTTTGCCGAGGGCTCTTTGCGACGCCCCGACGTGGCCGTATTCTGTCGGGAACCCGATGAGCTGGACGAAGCCGTGACCCTCCTGCCTGAGGCGGTGATCGAGGTCGTCCAGGTCGCAGTGCCTCCAGCCGCAGGGCGCGCTCGAAAATCCGCCGGTCCCGGCCACACCACCACAAGATACAAGCCGCAGGCTCCGTGCCGGCGAGGGCTTTCCTGCGCCGGGTCTCGTACCCCCGCCGCGGTCCACCACGGCCGCGCCGGAGCTCATGCGGTCGGCGCGAGGGAGACGGTAAGCAGCATGTGGCTCGCTTCCTCGGCGCGGACGTCGTGCGGCACGCCTGGCGCGAGGACGAGCGCCCGCCCTTCGGTGACCTCCTGCGGCCCTTCGAGTGCGCACCCAGAGCCGCCCCTTGAGGGCCTGGATGATCACCAGCCCCTCGGCCGTGTGCTCGGGCATCGAGCCGCCCGACTCGAACACGAACAGCGCCAGCGTGGTGTGGTGGCTCTTGTAGAGCGCGATCTGGCGATGCCCGCTCTGCCCCTGGTGCGACTCGGCGGCCAGAGAAGCGGCGGCCGCTTCCAGGTCCAGCGGCACCACCGTCGCCGCGAAGCGCTCCCGAGGCGGCGTGCGGGCTTGATCTGCGTTCATGGTCCTACCACGATACACCCTTGCGGGTTGGGCATTGGGCGCTAAGGCGTTGGGCGTTGGGGCGGAGAGGGAATCGTTAACCAGCGTAGGGTAAAGGAGAAGATACTCCAACGCCCAACCGCCGCTATGCCTTGAACGCGCCGCTCGTCACGCCCGACATAAACGGCTTCGTCGCGTAGAGGAAGAGGATGAGCATCGGGATCGCGGAGAGGGTGTAGCCCGCGTAGAGGTTCGCGGCGTTCACCGCGACGGAGCTGTTGCTCATCAGGAAGATGCCGGAGGACATCGTGTGGTACGTCGCGTCGAGTTCGTCACGAAGGGCCAGAGGAAGTTGTTCCAGGTGCCGAGGACGTTCATGACCAGCACGACCGCCATCACCTGCTTCGAAGAGGCAGGACGACGTTCCAGTAGAGCTTGACGTGCCCCGCCCCGTCGAGCCGTGCGGACTCGAAAAGCTCGCTAGGGAGGCCGTCGAAGAAGCTCTTGAACAGGAAGATCGCGAAGATCTGGCCGCCCGCGATGTACGGGAGGATGAGCACCCAGTAGGAGTTCAGGAGCCCGAGCTTCTTTACGAGCAGGAAGCTGGGCACGAGCGTCAGCACCCCCGGGATCATCATAAAGCTCAGGATGAACAGGAACAGCAGCCGGTGTCCGGGGAAGCGGTAGCGGGAAAAGACGTAGGCGGTCACGCTGCCGAGACCGATGACGCCCAGCGCGGTCACGAACGCGACGAACAGGGTGTTCAGCGTGTAGGGCCGCAGCACCTCCCACGCATCGCGGTAGCTCTGGAACAGCTTGCCCAGCTCCGCTCCGCCCGCCTTCAGCGCCGCCGGGATGCCGAAGATGGAGTGGTCCATCTCGTAGTTCGTGCGCACCGAGTTGTTGATCAGGAACACGAACGGCATCAAAGTCAGCGCGAGGATCGACAGAAGCGCCGCGTGGATGAGGAGGTCGCCCTTACGACGGCCGCGCTTCACGGGCGGGCCGTCCTTTTGTGGCTTGTAGTTTGTAGCTTGTGGCTTGTGGCTTGTGGCTTGTCATCCTGAGCGCAGCGAAGGACCCCGGTCCGAGGCGCTCGTGATGGACGAGAAGCCACAACCCACAAACCACTAACTACAGACCACATCATCAAGACCGCGCCTCCTGGAGGTCCTCGGCGGAGCGGAGGTATTTGAGGTTCAGCACGGTAAGCCCGAAGATGAGCACGAAGAGGAAGACGCCGATCGCGCAGGCGTATCCCATGCGCTGGAAGCTAAAGGCGTTGAGGTACATCCACAGACCCGGCAGCATGGTCTTGAACCCGGGGCCGCCTTTCGTGAGCACGAGCATCCCTTCGAACGACTGGACGCCCCCGATGACGACCAGGATGAGGAGCAGCTTGACCTGGCTCATGAGGAGCGGAAACTCCACGCGGAAAAACTTCCGCAATCCCGAGGCGCCGTCGAGCTGCGCCGCGTCCTGCACGCTCTCGGGAATCCCACTGAGTCCTGCGTAGTAGATGAGGATATTGATCCCGCCGGCAAACGGGAAGCCGATGAACGCCACCGCCCAGAGCGCCGAGCTCGGGTCGGCAAGCCATCCCCGAGCCAGACCCTCCAGCCCCACCGTCCGCAGGGCCTCGTTCACCACCCCACGGTCGCCGTAGATCAGGCTTCGCCAGATGCGCGTGCCCGCGACGCCGGGCACGACGATGGGAAAGAGGAACAGGACTCGGTAGAGGTAGCGGGCGCGCTCCGACGAGAGCCCAAAGATGAGCCGCGCGACGGCGAGAGGAAACACCAGCACTACCGCGGCGTGGAAGAGCGTCAGCGACGCCATGTTCAGCAGGCTCGGGGCGAAGGTCGGGTCACGCAGGTACTCCGCGTAGTTCGCCAGACCGACGAACTTCGAATCTCCTCCGACCTCATAGTCGTAGAACGACGTCCAGAACGCCCACAGGAAGGGCACGAGGTCGAACACGAGCAGAAGTAGAAGCGTGGGCGCGATCAGCCCATAGAGGCTCAGGTTCCCCCAGACCCGGCTGCGCGTCATCGATAGAGATGATACAAGGGTGCGGGGTCTACAATGCGGCTTCGAACTCGTCGACCGTCAGGCCGGCGCGCAGAATGGAGCCTCGCAGCAACCCGGAGGCAAGCTCTTTGTGGTTGGGAATCGATAGGGGAGCCCGATCCGGGTGATAGAGGATCATGTGGCTTCCCGTCTGGTGATCCAACACGTATCCTAATCTTCCGAAAGCCTGGACGGCTGCCTTTCCGGAAATACCGATCAAGCGCCCCATCAGACGGCGATCTCAGCCACGAAGCTAGGCTTCCCGCTCGGGGAGTAAGGGGAACCATGCCTCTCGAGAACGTGGAGGTATCCGCTGATTGCGTCCTTGATGTTCTCCGCCGCCTCTTCGAGGCTCTTACCCTGGCTGGAGCAGCCCGGCAGTTCGGGTACGTCGGCCACGTACCCCTCGTAGTCGTGGTCGTAAGTGAACAGCACCTGAAACTTCACAGGAAGATTATGAGCGACCCCTCACAGAGGCACACCAGCCTGACGGTGTGCAAGAGATTGTAGACAAGCTTCCTCCCCTTGCCCGGATGGTTC
>JAUJNV010000078.1 GCA_030447945.1 Fimbriimonas sp.
AGACGGTCTACGGGACGATGAGTCCCTCACCCTCATTCTGGCGCTGCCCGCAGGCACGGTCCAGCCGGCACCCGCGGGGACCGTCATCAACCGCCCCCGGGACGCGAGGCAGAACCGGCGCGGCGCTTCTACGCCCCTCGAGGACGTCTCAGGCGAGCCGCGGGGCGCTGGCCCCGCGCAGGCGCTTGGCGACTTCAACCCGCTGGGGCTCCTCTTCCCGCTCCTTGCTCTCCCTCTGGTCTACCTGCTCTTCAAAAACCGCCTCGCGCCGAAGCAGGGGCCGCTCGTGGTTCGCTTCGATCCTCCGGAGGGCGTCGCCCCGTCTGAGGCCGGAGTCATCCTGGACAACCGGGTGGACACGCGGGATGTCGTCGCCGGAATCGTCAGCCTCGCCCAGAAGGGCGCGCTACGAATGGTGCACACCGGCCAAGGAGCAGAGTCCGTCCTGCTCGAGCTCGTTGGCATGCAGAAGGCGCGGGATCTCAGCCGGTTCGAGTCCACCCTGTACATGAGCCTGGAGCCGTACGGGCCCGTCGTCACGCCGGACGTGATGAGGGGCAGCTTCTATCCTCAATACCAAGCACTCGCGGCGGAGCTGCACGAAGAGGTCGTGCGGCGCGGTTACTACAGCGGCCGGGCGGACGCGGCGAGCGCCGGCCCCGGCTGTCTCGTCGTCGTGGCGGTAGCGGTGATCGTGTTCTTCTCGCTCCCGTTCTTCGGCTGCGCCGCGATCGTCGGAGGCTTCTTGGCGCTCATCGGCGGAATGATATTCGCCAGCAAAGTCTCCAATCTCACTCCGGTCGGCGCCAAGATCCTCGGCCAGGTCCTCGGCCTGCGGGAGTTCATCACCCGCGCGAACGACCGGGAGCTGAACTACATGGCAGAGCGGATGCCGGACCAAGCCCTCTTCGAACGGCTGCTTCCTTACGCCGTCGCCTTCGGCACGGTCGGGCAGTGGACGAAAGCGTTCGAGGGCATCGACCTCCAGCCGCCCGAGTGGTTTGGGGGCGTGTACGGCAGCGATGTGCTCTGGACGGTCCTGCTCATCGACTCGATGGGCGGATTCGAGCACACGTGGGGAGAGGCGATGTCCTACAACCCGGCGGCCGACGTCAGCTCCTTCGACTCGGGGGGTGGATTCAGCGGGGGCGACTCCGGCTTCGGCGGCGGCGGAGACGTGGACTCCGGAGGAGGCGGCGGGGGCGGAGGCGACTGGTAGCGAGGGTAACCTGCCGCCCGTCATGCCCGACCTGATCGCCCAAGGCCTCATCCGAGACGTGCCGGACTTTCCTAAGCAAGGCATCGTCTTCAAGGACATCACGCCGGTCCTCGAGCACCCAGACGCCTTCCGCCAGGTTTGTGAACTCCTCGCCGAGGATGCGCGCGAGCGGAAGGCCGAAGCCATCGTCGGCATCGAAAGCCGAGGATTCATCTTCGGTGCGCCGATCGCCATTGCGCTCGACGTGCCGTTCGTGATGGCTCGCAAGCTGGGCAAACTCCCCTACGACCGGATCAGCGAGGAGTACGCGTTGGAGTACGGGACGAACACGGTCGAGATGCACGTGGATGCCCTTCAGCCCGGCCAAAAAGCCTACATCGTCGACGATCTTCTGGCTACGGGCGGCACGGCCGCGGCGGCGGCGCGCCTTGTCGAGCGGCTCCACGGCGAGGTCTGCGGCTTCGGCTGCCTGATCGAGCTGACTTTCCTCAGCGGCCGCCAAAACCTGCGCGGCTATCCAATCGCCGCTCTGTTGGAGTTCTAGGGAGACTCCAGCGACCGCATGACGCCCCTCCTCGCTGCCGTCATGGGGCCGACCGCTTCGGGAAAGACGGACCTCGCCGAGCGGATGGCTGAGCGACTTCACGCGCAGCTCGTCAATGCCGACGCCTTCCAGATCTACCGCGGCATGGACATCGGCACGGCGAAGCCGGACGATACGAACCGCTACCTCTTGCTGGACCTCAAGGACCCGAACGAGGGATTCGGCGTGGGCGAGTACGTAGCCGTCGCCGCCCAGGCCCTGCACGCTCTCTGGGAGCAAAAGCGGAACGTCGTGGTGGTCGGGGGGACCGGCCTCTACATCCGCGCCCTCTTTGAAGAGTACAGCGGCATGCTCGGCCCGCCCGAACCATCGGTTCGGCGCGAACTAATCGAGCGGGAGGAGTCGGAGGGGCTGGAGGGTCTCGTCGCGGACCTGAAAGAGCGGGCGCCGGAGGTCGCCGCCAAGATCGACCAAAGGAACCCGGCCCGCGTGCGTCGCGCCTTGGAGAGGGCGCTGAGCGAGCCGGCCCAGGTGAAGATCACCCTCCCGCCCTTCCGCAAGATCAAGCTCGGGCTCTTTCCCCCGCCGGAGCTTATCCAACCACGAATCGCCGACCGAGCCCGCGATATGATTGAGCGAGGCTGGCTCGCGGAAGTCGAGCACCTGGCGAACAATGGGTACGGACCAGGCGATCCGGGGTTTCGGGCGCACGGATATCGCGCGATGTGGCGACATGTGCGGGGCGAGGTCGCCCTGGAAGATGCTCTTGCGGGAACCATCGTAGAAGTGCAGCAGTACGCTAAGCGCCAGCGCACTTGGCTCCGGGCGGAACCGGGGCTGAAGGTTCTCGCGGAGGAGGGTGATCCGCTGGAGCTTAGCCTGAGCGCAATCGGAGAGGGGCTCGTCTAGAGCATTAGGAGAATGGCCAAAACAATCAATCTTCAGGACATGTTCCTGAACCAGGTGCGGAAGGAGGGGATCGGCGTGACGATCTACCTCACGAACAGCGTTCAGCTTCGGGGTCAGGTAAGGGGTTTCGACGCCTTCACGGTGCTCCTCGACCAGCCCGGCAAGCCGACGCAGCTCGTCTCCAAGCACGCGATAGCGAGCGTCGTCCCCGCCCGCCCCATCGGAACCTACCGCCCCGGCGGAGACGGCCACGATGCGCAGCGAGATCGAGGACCCGACGAGGAATGATCCCCTTCTCCAAGATGCAGGGTATCGGCAACGACTTCGTTATGCTCGACGCCCTCCGCGACGCCATCTCTATGGAAGACCTTCCGGATCTGGCACGCCGTATCAACGACCGACGCCTCGGCGTGGGCGGCGACGGCCTCATCATCGGGGAGAAGGGCCAGAGCGCGCCCTTCCGAATGCGGATGTTCAACCCGGACGGCTCGGAGAGCGAAATGTGCGGCAACGGCGTACGGTGCTTCGCCCGGCTGCTCCGCGACCACGGGCACATCGAAGGCGAGCAGATGGAAGTGGAAACGGGAGCCGGCGTCCTGGGGCTGCGCCTCGTGGAGAGCGGCGTCCGCGTCGACATGGGCCTCGCCCGGCTCACGCGCGGCGAGATCGGCATGATGGACAGGGCCGGTGAAACCTTTGTCGAGCAGCCTATTGGCGAGGGCTTGCGGGGCACAGCCGTCTCCATGGGCAATCCGCACCTCGTCACCTTCATCGACGACGCCGAGGCTGTCGATCTCCTCGATGTTGGGCCAAGACTAGAGCGGCACGAGCTGTTCCCTCAGCGCACCAACGTCCACTTCGTGCAGGTCTTAGACCGCGCTACCCTGATCCAGCGCACTTGGGAACGAGGCGCGGGCGCGACCCTCGCCTGTGGCACCGGCGCATGCGCTTCGGCCGTCGCCGCCGTCCTCACGCAGCGAGCGGAGCGGGATGTAGAGGTTCGGCTGCCGGGCGGAACCCTGCGGATCGAATACGACGAAGACGGAAGGGTCTGGATGACGGGCCCGGCGGAGACCGTCTTCGAAGGCAGGTGGGGGGTTGAGTTCTGAGGGCAAAGTGTTGAGTGTTGAGTGTTGAGGGAGAAGGCTCCGGTCTCCACACTCAACACTTAGCCCTCAGCACTTCCCCTTAGGCCACTTTTGTGAGAAAGCTGTGCAGGTTGTATCGCGACGGCCCGATGTAGTCGAGGAACTCGATCCCGATGCCGCCGCGCGCCGGGGAGGAGTGGGCGACGACGCCAAAGGCGCGCACCATCTGATCCGGCTCCACGGCCGCGTGAAACTCAAGGAGACTGCCTGCTTCCGGTAGATCGTCCAGCGTAACCCACGCTCCGCCAACGCTTAGGTCGGTGGTGGTGCCGTTGTACAGCTCGACCGTCGTCGTCACTCCGTCGTCCCGTACGCAGCGAAGGGATACCGGCACCTCGGCGGCGATTCGCGGATACATCCGGCGCTCCGGGTCTTCCCAATCGACCAGCCGAACTTCGAGCTGCGAGCCAGCCGCGTCCGTGATGCACTCGATGACTTCGGCGACGCCCTTCAAAAACTTGTCGCCCTCCTGGTGAACCAGGATCGACTGGCGCGGGAACTCCATGTCCTTCACGCGAGAGTCCGGGGTCACCAGCACGAGGGGCGCCTCGGAGATGATCCGGCAGCCGGCGGCAATGGGTCGCGCATCCGTGTAGAAGACAGCTGTCAGGGACGTGCCCGCTAAGAGAGTATGCGTCTGCGCGAAGAGGCTTTCCACAACGTACTGTCGGTGCGCCACACTCCGAACCCCAGCCTAAAAAGAATACGGGTTAACGCGACTAAAACTTACCGGCTTGCACCCGCTGGGCCTCCCGCCTTGTTTCGTCCCTCTCGATCTGGTCTCGCTTGTCGTACTCCTTCTTACCCCGGGCGAGCGCGATCTCCACCTTCACCCGGCCCTTGACGAAGTAGATCCGCGTGGGAACGATGGAGAAGCCTTTCTCTTGGGCCTTGCGAGCGACGGTCTCGATCTCCTTCTTATGCAGCAACAGCTTGCGGTCCCGCCGACGCTCGTGCGCGAAAACCGTGGCCTGCTCGTACGGCTCGACGTCCAAGTTGAAAAGAAAAGCCTCGCCGTTGACCACCCGGCAGAAGGCATCCGTCAGGTTGGCCCGGCCGAGGTAGATGCTCTTGACCTCGGATCCGACGAGGACGACTCCCGCTTCGTAGGTATCGAGAAGCTCATAGTCGAACCGCGCGCGACGATTCTGGATCGTGCGCGGCGGCTCGTTCGTTTTGGAGGCGGCACCCTTCTTGGCCATCGGGGCTACCGAGGGTACCAGACGTCTCCCGGCGGTAGAATCAGGGCATGGCATCGAGAGCCCTCTGCGCCCTACTCGCCGTCACCGCTTTGCTCGCTGGTTGCAATGGCGGCCAAAAGACGACGGCGTCCGGCGACACCGCGAACACCACGACCGCGACTACCACGCCGGAATCCGCTCCGCCTGGAAAAGCTGAGGGAGGCACCGCGTCGGGAAGCGGGCAGTCGCTCAAGAAGCTGGGCATCGTGGACATCACGGTCGGCACCGGCCCCGCCGCCGCCGATGGCGACACGCTGTGGATGGACCCGGCACCCTCACCAACGGCAAAGTTCTGACTCGTCCAAGGACCGCAATGAACCGTTCTCCCTCACCCTGGGCATGGGCATGGTCATTAAGGGTGGGACCAGGGCCTCAAGGGGATGAAGCGGGGGGCAAACCCAGGACTCTCGATTCCCGCCGAACTGGCGTACGGCGCTGAAGCCAAGGGGGATGACACATTCCGGCGAACTCGGACTTGATCTTCGAGGTGGAGCTCCTCGACCTCGTGAGAAGGGCGACGAAGACGTCGTGGAGCGCAAAGACATCAAGGTCGGCACGGGCCGGGCCGTCAAGAAGGCGACCGTCTCCCTCCACACGGCACCCTCGCCAACGGCAAGGTGTTCGACGCCTCAAAGCCCCGCGGCCAGCCGTTCGAGTTCAAGGTGGGCGCGGGTCAAGTGGTGCCGATGCGGGCGTCGTCGGCATGAAGAAGGGCGGCGTCCGGAAGATCAAGCTACCCCCGAGGGTTGCCTACGGGGAGATGCCCCGCGCGAGGGTATCCCCGTGAACTCCGTCCTCCGCTTCGAGCTTGAGCTCCTCTCGATAAAGTAGGCCCTTCACGCGGACGGCTCCGCACCCGGTATTCTCCTCGCCTATGATCGTCGGCGTACCGAGGGAGGTCAAACAGGGCAATTACCAGTGGCCCTCACCCCCGCGGGGGTGATGTCGCTGCGGGGCCGGGGGCACCACGTGGTGGTGGAGACGGGGGCCGGGGTCGGCACGCACATCTCCGACGAGAAGGGTATGCGGAGGCCGGGGCGGGGCATCCCCGTCGAGGGGTCTGGGAGCGGGCCGAGATGATCGTCAAGGTCAAGGAGCCCCGCCCCGAAGAATTCCCTCGCATTCGGCCTCGAGCAGATCCTCTTCACCTACTTCCACTTTGCGGCGGACGAAGAGCTGATGCACGCGATGGTGAAGACCCGGGCTTACTGCATCGCCTACGAGACGGTCGAACTCCCCAGCCGGTCCCTCCCCTGCTCACGCCCATGAGTGAGGTTGCCGGGCAACCTCAGCATCCAAGAGGGGGGCGAAGTATCTTGAGCGGCCGATGGGCGGGCCAGGCGTCCTCCTCTCGAAGGCGTCCCGGGCACCAAGCCCGCGACCGTCGCCGTCATCGGCGCGGGCATCGTCATCAACGCCGTGAAAATCGCGGCGGGCTTTGGGGCCACGGTGTACGTCCTGGACATCAACCTCGACCGGTTGCGTTACCTCGACGACATCTTTCCCCCGAACGTCATCACGCTCCACAGCAACCCCGGGACGCTTCGCCAGGCGCTCCGCGAAGCCGACGGTGGTCGGCGCCGTCTACCTTACCGGGGTGCGCGCGCTCCCGTGCTCGTCACGCGCGAGATGCTCGGAATCATGAAGCGGGCGGCGTGATCGTCGACGTCTGCGTGGACCAAGGCGGCTGCTTCGAGACGACCCGGCCAACGACCACCGCGACCCTGTTTACAAGGTGGACGGCGTCCTTCACTACGCCGTTGCGAACATGCCTGGAGCGGTCACCAGCACGAGCACCTACGCCCTCACTGACGCTTCCCTATGTCCTGAAGCTCGCCGACCACGGCCTCGGGGCCCTGAACGAAGACTCCGGATTCGCCAAGGCCTCAATGTCGCGGCTGGAGACGTGGCAGCGCTCCAGGCCATCGCCAGTCAGTACGGGTTAAGCTACGTCTCACCTGAAGACTTCCTTGCGGGAAGGCAGGCGTCCGTGGCTTAGAAGAAAGAAATGAATACGATTACCAAGATTGTCTTCGGGCTCTTCGCAGGCGTCACCTTCATCGGGACACCCTCGGAAGCCCAGGTAACGAAGCAGGGAGACCGCTACCTCCTTCGCATGAAGTTCACCCCGGGGCAGACCATCCGATACACCATGCGCATCACCCAAACGGTGGGCGCTGCGGTTTACGTGGGGCTAACGTGACGGGTCCCCTGTCGATGAAGGTTCAAGCCGTCAAGGCGGGCATCGCGACCGTCGTTTCGGCCGCCGGAGCGATGACGACCAACGGGCAGGTGGTTCGCCCGGCATCGCCTCCGGTGACGGTGGAAAGCAACAACCAGAGGAAAGGTGGTTTCGGGCCAGGCAGGCTCAAGCGCGAACCTGCCGGTACTCCCCCTCCAGGCGATCAAGCCGGGATATACATGGAGCGCGCTCATTCCATTCAGAGCAGCAGCAGCAAACCACCTATAAGTTCCTGGGCCCACCGGGCAAGCGTCGGCGGCCGCCAGAACTGCACGAGTCGGCATCACTATGGCGGCGAGCGGGCAGGTGAGATGACGGGGAGCAGGCACAGACCTCCTGTCGGTCTCGGACGGTCTGCCCGTGAGCACCAGCAAACATCAGCGTGGCGCTCGGCAGCGCCTCCAAGACCGGCGCGAAGCCGACTACGATGAAGATGAAGATGGCAATGACTCGGGCTTAGCGCTCAGTCGAATCTTCTCGCGGGCGGCCCGCATGCGGGTGGCGAGCAGACCGGTTGCGCCTGGCCATGGTTGACGTCGCAGCTTCAGGACCCAAATCTTATCCGGCTCCTGAGGGCTCATCCACGAGTGACCGAGGTTCGTGAAGGGGAAGCTCCAGGGCTTCGCTTTGAGCAGGGCCCGTGGGTCCGTCACGTCCGCGTGAGCGACCCCTACGAAGAGCTCAAGGGGCTGGTCGAACTGATGGACAACAACCCCGTTGTCTGCGCCGACGATTTCCGTTCCCTCGGCGGCTTCGACCATCGCCCTGGTCGCTCTCGGCCCATCGCGGCCGCCGGCCTTATCATAGAGCCGCCAACCTTCCTGGTCAATATCGACGCGGATGAGGAGGAGTTATCCGCTTTCCTCGGCACCGTGGGCTGGAACGACGGCGTCACCCTCCACGCTCAGCCGACGGACCACGGGGAGCCGTCGCCGCCACGGCGATAGCTTTGATCCACACGCCCGACGATCTCGAAGAGATCGACGACCTTTACGAAGAGCGTTTCGGGCGCTCGTTTTACATCCGCCGGGACGAAGAGTCCGCCTGGGACGTGGCGATCTCTCGCTTTGGGAGACGTGCCTTCTACCGCCTCCGTATCTCGTCGGACGAGGCCACAGCCGCCTCCTCACCGTGCAGACGATGGCCGACGCCGCCGGTAAATGCGGTGCGGCTCAAGTGGTTCACGCCATGAACGTCATGTGCGGGTTCGAGGAGTCCTTGGGCATGGGCCCTAGGGTTCCTTGTCCAGATCCTAGCATCGGCGGTCGCTTCTCGGCCTCCACCGCCGCCACATCGCCCGAAGCGCCGACGATGGCATCCACCCCCGAACCCGCGACCTTTTCCCAGGTTCCCTGCTGCGGCGACGCCACGTAGAAGCCTTTGCGCGCCGCCGCTTCCGCGCCGCCTGAGGAAAGCTTAAACGTCGCGCGGCTGATCTTGCGCCGTACGTCGAGGCCGCACCAGGGGCAGTGGCGCGAACAAGGGCTCCTCGGCCAGCCCTTGGATGGCCGCCACGCAGCCCTCGCAGAGGCGAAGCACTCGCGCCCCTCGGGCTCATATTCACACACCGGCACAAGGTTCTCTACGCTCGCGGCCCTCGCCAGGTACACCCATTTGTGGCCATGACCGCAGTGGACGCCTTGAACGACGAGATCGTGACCTGCCGCCTCTGCCCGCGTCTTGTCGCGTGGCGCGAGGAGGTGGCGGCGAAGGAAAAACGGGCACACCGCTGGCGAGACTTACTGGGCACGCCCGCTTCCCTACTTTGGCGACCCCCAGGCCGATCGAATGATCCTTGGCCTCGCGCCCGCCGCCCACGGCGGGAATCGAACCACCGTATGTTCTGCCGGCGACCGGAGCGGCGACTGGCTTTACCGCGCCCTCTACAAAGCCGGAGCGGCGAACCAGCCAAACTCGACGCACCCTGGGGACGGCCTCGTCCTATCGGGAGTCGTCATAGCCGCCACCGCACACTGCGCGCCGCCGAACAACCGGCCCCGGAGGAGGTGGCGACCTGTAGCCGTTACCTCGTGCGCCTCCTGGAGACCCGGCCCTGGCGCTCGATCCTTTGCCTTGGCGGGATCGCGTGGGTCCACCTCCACCGCCAGCTCGGCCTCCGCCGCTCGGCATTTGGCCACCTCGCGATGCACCGCGTGGAAGGTGGGCCGCTGATCGTCGCCTCTTACCACCCCAGCCAGCAAAACACCGCTACCGGCCGCCTCACGGAGGCGATGCTAGACGAGGCAATGGCAAGGTTCCTCGAAAAACGCTGAGCGTCCCATAGCCCGGGGCGAGCTATGGGATCACTGGGGGGGCTCGTTGGCAGGAGTAGGCCCGCGCGATCTCGTACCGCTTCAGCTCGCCTTGCCGGAGACCGCGAGCCTGACCTTGGTGCCCACCGGTCCTGGAGCATTCTCTCCAGGCGCCGGAAGCCAACGCCGTCGAGCTCACTGTCGTCTGAGGATGTTCGTCGCCCGCCTTGATGCCCGCCTTGTCCGCCGGGCCATCGGGCTGGAACGCGCACGATCTGTACACGCTTCGTCCTCCCGTTGGGAAATGCGCTGAGGCCGATGTCCGCGACGGCCTCGTCGGCAACCTTGCCGGTGAAGTTTCCAGCCAGATGCGCCGGCGGTCGTAGTCGATTGTAACGTTAAAGTTTTCCAGGAAAGCCGAACCCGACCGTTCCGTCGCCGACTGCGTCGCTCTTCGCCTGGTCGATGATGCTCCAGACGCTCGGCTTGACGGGCACTCCGTAGATATTGAGATCGGGCATTCGCATGTACCAGCTCTCGACGGTGCCGGAGGCGACGCCGGAAATTGAACTGCGGCTTCTTATCCTCCGGCCAAAGCCCGACCTTCTCCAGCACCTCCCGGTGATAGTCGCGTAGAGGCGTTCCCCGTGTCGAGGGCCAGCACCATCCGCTTCCCAGGAGGTCAAGGACCTCCATCTCCATCGAGTCGTTCCCCATGAGCAGGAGCTTCAGAGGAAGGTGCGCTTGTTGTCCGGCTTGCGCTTGGTGATGTTCAGCGTCTTCGGGTGGAAGATGAATTTCTTCTTCTGGAAATTGATCTCGGTTATGTAGTTCTTGATCACCGCGAAGCCCATGATGCCGTCGACGTGGGTGCCGTAGCCGAACTGACATATTCTGAGAATCGCCGTGCTGGATGACGTCGGGCATCTCCTTAGCGTCGATTTTCATTGCCCCGAGGCTCAGGGTGCGTATCTTGACCGTCGGCGCCTGAAAGACGCCCACGAAGTCCCGCAGGCCCTGGGTACCGGTGGGCCTACCGACGTTGATATTGCTGTCAACGATGACCGAGCCCGAAAATCCGGTGTCGAACATCAGCGGCACTTTGCGGCCGTTCACGGTCGCGTCGACGATGATGGCGTCCTCGCCCAGGCGGAACGGCACCTCCACGACGGCCTTGGCCCTTGGCGCGGCAGGCTTTTTCGCTTTGGCCTGCGCACCGGGTGCCAGGGTAAGAACTAGGAGAGCGGACAGGATAGGCATAGGCTTCTCTTCTAAAACTATAACGTCAACCGGAAGGGTTTCGTCTTACTGCCATGTAAATTCCTAACACGATCCATCCTAGACCCCCAAAGTCGCACAGCATCAACGGCAGAAGCCACAGAAAGCTGCCCCGCCGGTCGATGAGATCCAGCACGGCGTACACCGGAACCGCGAAGAGGGCGAATAAGCCCAGTAGCTTAGCGGGGACAAAGAACGGCGATGCCTCGATCGCGCTCACGGCGTCGGCCGTCACGTTCCCTTGGGGAATCTGAGGGCCGAGCATCGTCAGGACCAAGACGAAGGCGACGAGCGACAGCAAAGTCAATGCCCATCCCGCCGCGGTCCACGCACCCCCCCACCTCTCGATGAAGGAGAACGCGTGCTCGTTTCCCGTCTCGTAGCCCGGCCTCGGCTCCGTCGGCGTCGCGGCCGGCGCTTGGTCCCTTGGGGTAGCCGGTTCCAGATGCACGCCGTCCAACTCCGCGATGATCTTCTGGGCGCCGATGTGGCCCGAGTCGAGCGCCAACGTCGCCTCCGCCGCCTCGCGCGCCCCCGCGGCATCGGTCATGCCGGCGAGCACCACCGCGAGGTTGTAGCACGCCTTAGGGTCGTCCGGGGCGAGAGAGCGTGTCGTCCGCAGGGCCTCCACGGCGGCCGCGCCCTCGCCGGACCGCGCGAGGGCCAGACCCCGCATATGGTGTGCGTCCGGCTCCTCCGGTGCGAGGGCGACCGCCTCTTCGGCCACGGAGCGTGCGCGGGCGTAGGCCCCCGCCTGCAGCGCGGCTCGAGATTCCTCCACCAGTTCCTTCGCCCTCTCGCGCGACATCTCGCCTCTTGTACCACCTCTTCCGACGGTTAAGGTTTTGCGTATACTACGAGCGCCGCGAACACGTTCCCGGTAAACCTACGGCGGTGGATAAGAGTTGAACCTAACGAAGCATCGAATCACCCTTTCCCTTGCGCTGGCGGCCCTGGCGCTGGTGCCCCTCGCGGGGTGTAACAGCGGCGAAGGCACGTCTAACGCGGCCCCCGGCGGGGGCGCTAACCGGGCCACCCCGGAAGGCGGCGGCGGTGCGAAGGCCGCTACGCGCCCTTCGCCGAAAGGGGACGGAAACGAGGCGAAGGGAAACACCATTCGCATCGGAGTCGTAGCGAGTCTCTCCGGCGACCAAAAGCCCTGGGGCGAGGATAGCTACAACGGCGCGAAAATGGCCGTCAAGGAGTTCAACGACGCGGGCGGCCTGAACGGCAAGAAGGTCGAGCTCCTGGTCGGAGACAGCACGTCAAAGCCCGAGCCCGCGAAGTCGGCGGCAGAGAAGCTCATGTCGGACGGGGTGATCGCCATCGTGGGTGAGGTCGCGAGCGGCCACACCGCGCAGATTGCGAACTCGGCCTTCGAGCGTGGTGTCCCCGTGATCGCTATCGGCGCGACCCGCACCGACCTCACGGACATTGGCTCGAACGTCTTTCGGGTCTGCTACACGGACGCCTTCCAAGGCCCGGTCATGGCGAAGTTCGCGTACGAGGAGTTGGGTCTCCGCAATGTCGCGCTCATGACCGACGTGAAGCAGCCTTACTCGACAGGCCTGAGCAAGAGCTTCGCCGCGTACTTCGAGAAGCTGGGCGGGAAGATCGTGGACGAGGCAAACTATGAGACGAACCAGACGCAGTTCAGCGGCCAGCTCACCAACCTCAAGGCGAAGAATCCGGACGGACTCTTCCTCAGCGGCTACTTCACCGAGGTGGGTCCCATCGCACAACAGGCCAAGGCGGCGGGCCTCAATGTGAAGCTCTTGGGAGGAGATGGCTGGGACTCCACAACGCTCTTGAACAGTGGCGGCGAGGCGATCATCGGCGGGTTTTTCTGCAACCACTACAACGCGCTGGAGGACCGGCCCGAGGTAAAGGCTTTCGAGAAGCAGTATCAAGCGATGTACGGAGCCCCTCCCGGCACCACGATGGGCGCGCTGGGCTACGACGCCATGAAGCTGACACTCGACGCTCTTAAGCGTGCCGAAGCGCCCAACTCCAAGGCCCTCACGGTGGCTATCGAAAACACCGAGGGGTTCAAAGGCGTTTCGGGATCAATTACCCTCACGGGGAACGACGGTGACCCACCGAAGCGAGCTTTGGTGGTTGAGATCGACCGCAAGGCACCGAACGGGCAGAAGTTCGCCAAGGCTTACGACTTCTTCGAAGACTAGCTTTGACGCTCCACCTTCTCGCAGCGTTCGAGCCCAGCACGCTCCCCCAGCAGTTGGTCAACGGCCTTCTGCTGGGGTCTATTTATGCGCTCATGGCGCTCGGGTACACGATGGTGTACGGGGTCCTACGACTGATCAACTTCGCCCACGGTGAGGTGTTCATGCTCGGCGCCTACACCGCCTTGTTTGTGTCGTGGGCGAGCGGCTTTGGGCCGGGCTCCGATTTGGCGGCCTCGGGGCCGGTGACCCTCGTCCTGATGCTCCTCGCCAGCATGACCGTATGTGCCCTGATCGGCGTCGTGATCGAGCGGTTCGCCTACCGCCCGATGCGGTCGCAGCCCCGGATCGCGGCGCTCATCACCGCGATCGGCGTCTCCTTACTCCTGCAGTACGGCGGCCAGCTCTTCCTGCCCAGCTCCCCGCCACCCAGCATCAGCT
>JAUJNV010000079.1 GCA_030447945.1 Fimbriimonas sp.
AGGCCGTCACTCGGGCGTCCTCCCTCGAACGACGATAGGCTTGTCTATCGGGCTTTCGAGGCCAAGGCGTCCTTGATCACGCGGACGGGCGAGGGGAAGTCACTGAAGGCGGGGAAGTCCGCGCAAACCGCCAAGCAGGTGAACCGGCTGGCGGAACTTGGACCTCACGAGACTTTCTTGCTCGAGATCTACCTTGCCGAGGCGGGGCTTGCCGAACGCGGCCCAGAGCTCCCGGCGAGGATCACCGATCAGGTTGGTCACCGGCTCGGGACGACGCTGGCGGGGTCATCAGCCGGTTACGCCTCTTGCGTAATCGAGCAGATCCGCGACTACGACGAAGACAATACCGGAATGGGACGGCCCTTCGCTGTCCACAAACGTGCAGCACGTCAGAGCCTTAGAGCCCCGTTCTCCAATATCGCGGCTGCGGTCGACGCGTTCTATGTCGAGCAGCAGGCCTCCCCTTTGCAGGACGCCGTCAGCTGCAACTCATGTCACGAGCTGATCATCGTCAAACGCTGGGGTCCGTATGAGTGCGCTCGCTGCAATCGCTCCCTCTGCTGACACCGGCATCGCCGGCGGAAGCCGTCGATCATTCCTTCGAGATTGTCACGGTGCCGGAGCATGGCCTTGCACCATAGCAGCCCCACGCTCCAGAAGCCGGCGAAGAACGACGTCCCGCGGCTCCTCCGTTCGGGAAGAGGCCAGCTTGATCAGCTGTTCAACGAGCGCGCGCGCGATGCGACGCGTGAGGACCCGCTCGGTCGTGGTCACCGAGGGCATGGCGCGGCCGTGCAAGAACATGCTCCGCACCTCGAACAGGTGCTCGAAATCCGCGGCAGACGTTTGAGAGTCGAGGAGACCGGCGATCCGCGCCGCGACGCGGTCCTTTGCTCCCAGTTTTCGGAAGGGATCATCCTTCGCCCGCCGGCCGTAGTCCGCCCGGACGCCGAGCGCCGCTTCGATCATCGTCATGTGCGCGAGGACTTCGTCCATGTCGTCGGAGAGAAAGGCGCGGACAAGGAAGTGGGCCACGGGCGTCTCGAACAAGGGGGAGGCGCGGGCCCGCACGACTGCATCCCAAACGTCCTGCCCCTGGGTCGCCAACGACGCTGCGGCGGCCTCGTCGAGCGGCAGGTGCGATGGCCTTTCGAACTCGATCTTCTCCCCGTCGTCGTCTACGAAGCCGTCCGGCTCCCAGGTGAGGCTGTCGGGAGAAGGCGGCGCGGGCGGGCGCACGAAGAGGTCGTTGTCGACCGTGTAGGTCCAAGGAATGCGGAAGGGCCGCCAGTCCACCTCATGGTAGCTGGTCCAAGTCTCCCAGGGTGCCAGAAGAAGGTAGAAGAGAGCGTCCTCCACCACGGCTGGGTAACGCGCCTTGTGAGGTTCAATTCGCCCGAAGTCTTGTCGGAAGTTCGTGAAGAGCACAGGGACGGCGCGCGCCTCAGGCTCGACGGAGAGCGGAACCCGCTCTTCGACCACCAGCCAGTCGAATTGGGCACAGCGCGCGGTGTCGAAGCCCAGGGGAAACCACCTCCTGAGGCGGTGATCGTCGACAAGGAGGGCCAGCTCCTCCGGTCTGAACCGACGGAGCGTGCAGGCACCGAACTCGAGAGCTGGAAGCCTGTCCGCCAGATCGAGCGGGCACAGGTGTATGCGCTTGGCGTGCGAGCGGCGAAACGCGACGTCGAGCTCCCGGGCGGCTTGGTCCGCGGTCATGGATAGCTTGCGAGCCTGAGGCGCCATCCAGCAAGGCACACCCAGGGAACGGATTGCGTTCCCTAGCGCGAACGTCGGATTAGAGCCCGCACCCGCCGTGGGGTAGTCCGCTTGGCAGACGCTGCGTAGGTGTTCGAACGGAAGCGCGTAGAAGAGGTTCTCGGGTCCTGGCGGCGGGACCGTCCAGAGTTCGGCCACCGCCTGTTTGAGCGCGTCGCTCGGGCCGGCCAGCATCAGCCTCTCGTCGCCAGGCGGATGGGCCCGCTGCATGGGAAGCCCGCCTGGCCTGTGTTATCGGGGGCTCGGCGCGGAGCCGCGCGGGCGGGGGCTTTCATGATCCCAATTCCCTTGATCACGGGTCGGTACCATCTCGGGGACAACGCAGGCGTTCAGGGACTTCGCCTACGTGGGGCACGAACTCAGGCTTCCTTCGGAAAACATGGATCGATCCGGCCTCGGCGCAGGTCACCTTCTTCATTCACCACGGATGTCGAGACGTGGGGAGCGTGGCAGGGCCACGCGTCGCGGTGAACGGAAACGAGATCGGCCGCCTGACGGACCCGGACGGGCGTATCGGCCAGGAGGAGCGCTTCAGCATCCGGATCGACTGCCAGCTGCTCGAGCAGCATCTCGGTGCTGACGCCAACTTCCTCCTCACCCTCGAATTGGAGAGAAGCAGCCGGCCCACCGGGGCTTCGACGACTTCGTCCTTCTCCGGGTCGAGACTGACGGGACGTTCGCCGCCGCAATCGGGTGGCGCTGACCGCGCGCTAGGAACTCGGGACGGAGGAGGGGAGCGGCATCCTCGGCGTCCGCGGCGTCATGTCCAAGCGAAGCCCGCCAGCTGGTCGTCAGGAGACAGGGCGCGCTCCGCCAGGGTGCCAACCCAAACAGTGCGTGCGCGAGCAGGACAGCGCGGCGAGAAGTAGGACGGCAATGACCACGCCCTTCATCGGCCGCTCCGTCCCGCTCAGGCGGGTTGATCTCTCCCGACGAGCGGCATTCGTTGCGGACTATTTCGCAGCTGAGGACCACGTGCTCAGAGGGGCGCGGAGCGGCGGAGTTCCCCACGTGGTGGGACGACTCCAGGGCTACGGCTTCCTGCCCGGGATGAAGACCATCCCGGGTCCCCACCTGGTCCCGGCGAACGACGAGGCTCTGCAGGTGTTCCACCATGGCCTGAGCAGCTCCCTCTGACCTGCTGGAGGAGGTCAGAGATTTGTCCTCCGGATAGCTCTCCGCGGCAAGGTTCATCGCGGATTGGTGGAACCCGACCTTCCCGACCGGAGAGATCGAGCGTTTCGGGAAGGCCGCAGCGTGGCTGGCCCCCCTCCGAGAAAACCTCGTGGTATGCGTCGGAGATGGCCGGCATGCCTAACGGGGCGAGATGGCTGTGAACGAGCCTCGCCGCGCCAGGAACCCCGCCTCCGGACTGCGGGCGCGTCGACCCAGACGCCGGTCTTGCCCCGCTCCTTTGCAGCGAAGATCTGGCCGACGAGCGCCAGGGCGCTAGAGTCCGTCACAGACCGTTGAAGAGGATCGTTTGATAGCCGGCGTCCTGCGGGATTTCAAAAGCGGATCCGCCATGCCCTTTTCCTCGACGAACTGATCCGGCCACTTAAGTGCTCTTCGTCCATCAGAGCGGTCACTTAAACCGAAGTGTCAGCCCGCCCCTCCCGATACCAGTGCCCACTGATCGATAGCATTGGGGTGCGACGCCACTGTTCAGCATCGGGATGCGATGCGCGAGCCTTCGCGGTACACGTCGCAGCTCTTGATGAGCGCCGTGAAGTCCGAGCGAACCGGAAGAGGCTGAGCCTTTCCAGATGAGGTGGTCTCGCGCAGATTTGGGTGAAGACGGCGAACCTGTCCATCTGCGCGGTCGGGGTGCGGACGGTGTGGAGAACCGGCTGCACATAGTCTTCGAGCTCGAAGTCCGACAGACGAAAAGCTTGCTTCACCACCAAGGCCAGCTCCGCGAAGTTGCCATTTGATGGTGAAACACAGGATGGCCCGGCGCTACCTCGTCGAGATCGTAATGGGCACCGTAGACGTGCTGGAGCGCAGATCCCTTACGGCGAAAGTAGCCGACCTTGGTGGCGAAACCCGGCGGTCTTGAGCTCATCCCTTTCGCGAAAGATCGCGCGAGAGAAGCTGAGGCGGCCCTCCATCACCACGAAGAAGCTCCCCGCCTGCGGGCCGGTCGGCGCGTTCAGGACTGAGAAGACGACGGGCGTGATCTCGAACGCGACTTTCGGGTGGTGCGTCGGCGATCGGCTGAACACATCCGCGTACGCTGACGGGCGAATTTCCATAGTCTGGTTCATGCGCTTGGCGGCCACACGGCATTTCATCCCAGGCCTTCTCGCCGCCGCCCAACCCGGAGGTGATCCTGATCAATCAACGACGAAGCACCACCTCATAGGCCCAGCAGGGGCTTCACTCGTCATAGAACTCCTCTACCCGGCAGGCCCGCGCACCGTCGGGCACCCAGCTGCTGGAGGTGATGGAGCAATCCTGCCGCGTGCGCAAACGGCGCGCTTGGTGAAAGGACACCAAAATCCGCCGTTCTGACCCGCACACCGCTGGCAGTGATCGCGGGCGAGCGTGGCTTCTAATACCTGCTCCAGAATGTTCTGGTGGAACTCGCCCGAAGTCTCGAATACGTCCTCAATGGGCCCGCGCATCTCGTCCAGCGAGCATCGACGTCCTCACGCTAGTGGGTAGTATGGGCCGGCGTCGGAGAAGGGGCCGGTGTACAGCGCGCCGCCGAACTCGTCTCGAATGCGGTCGTGTTCGAAGGCTTCACGGCGCAGTAGGCGCAAAGCGCGCTCGGCGAGAGCAACGGTCCGGGAACCGGAGCACAGCGTTGAACAGCACATGCCCCGTTAGATACGCTTAGAGCGTCGCCTTCCTCACCGGTTCCGGGAAACACGTCCTCGGGGCACCGTGTTGAGCACACGCTGTAGCAACGAGCTATCTGCTGAGCCAATGCGCGGCGAGTAGAGCGCCAGCTGAGCTTCGACGTCGGGTCGACCAAGAAGACCCGCTAGAACCGGGCGGCCGTGGACCCCAGTCTAGGCTAGTTGCTCGCCGCGCTGACCGACGGCTTCTCGAATCCAGAGGAAGCCGCGGAAGACGGTTCGAAATGAAGCGGGGCGCTTCCTCGTTGATGGGCACCCGTAGCCTGAATAGATTGGGCTCACTGGGTAGATTGCCGATGGCTCCTCGGGAGAAGTCGCCCACAGGGATTGCGCGTTGCTGGCACCAGCCGACGATGCTTAGCCCGAAGAGGCCGGTCTGCCCTCTCGTGGTGAGGTCGTAATCAGTCACCACCAGGATCGTGTTGGCGTCGACGAGTTCGTCAAAGCGACGTCGAGGATCGTCATCCCGTTCCGGAGCCCAAGTTCTGATCTCGACATCACGCCCCAGCAGCTTATCGAGTGCGGCTCGCTGCGCTTCGAGCAGCGCCGTGTCGTCGTCGATCAGGAGCAACGACGGGCGGCCCCATTCAATGTCGTCACGAGCTGCTTCCAGGTTCAGCGGCAGACGCACGCGCACGCAGGTGACGAACTCCGCTGGTGGGTCCACCACTTCCGCGCTCCCTCCGAAGGCGGCGGCGCTCCGGCAGCATCCCTGGAGCAGAGGATGCGAGACCCAGTCCCATCCCCGAGCCCCGTGTGTCGTTCCACGCACGGAAGGCGATGCGACGGTCTTTGCCGCTCTTGCCGGTGACCGAGGGCGTTCGTGTACAGGTCGTTGGCGGGGCGACGGGCGGCACGAGGTAGTGATGGAGCCCAAACTCAACAGACATCTCCACCATCCCGCGCTGATCCGGGTCGAAGGTCCGCTGCACCTGCTGGAGGCGCGGGAGCACTTCTGGGTGCGTGGAACCCTCTGCAAAGGCGAAGTCATCATCGATATGCCCTTCGAACTTCCCGACCGCCGATGCCAGCGCGTACGCAAGGTCGCCTGCGCTTCTTGAGTCATAGCGGCGCCGAAGAGTCATGAACCCAGCGAGCACGACAGGCTCATGCGGCGTTCTCGAGCGCTCGTCCTCCTGCTCCTCCAAGGCGCTGCGTTCGGCGAGCGCCGTTACGATCTGGCTCCGTCGCGGATGGGATCGACCGGTCGGCTTCGATGACACTGATGGGCCGAGCGGGTCTCCTCACGGATGCTGGCGAGCCGCTCGAGCCCTCGCGGTCGGCGGCAAAGGCGATGCGCCGCGTACGATGTCATAGAGCTCCTGCTTCGCGGTCGGCCGGCGGACCCTCCTGCTTGCTGCCGGCCCTCCTGTCCTTCGACCTGCACCACCCCGACGACCTGCGTCGCTTGCGGCAGCCTAAGCATGTAGTTTTCCGACGGAGCAGCCCGGCGCTTGCGGGTCCATCGGGAAGTGGCTGGGTGATGCTCGAGCGCGGGTCTCGAGATTAGCGGGCCGTCTGTCGAAAGCGTCAGCCAGTCGTCGCTCCTGCGCCAGTGCCATAGGGATAAACCCGGAAAGTGCGATCGAAAACGGCGACACCTGAGTCTCTCCAGAAGCCAAGTCGAGGCGAGCCGCCCATCCAGGTTGAGGTCGGTGAACGTCCCTTCGTCGAGGCAGAAACCGAATGTCGGCGTAGGCTGCGCCGATCTCGTTCTGCATTTGTCGGTGATCTCCAGGTAGGCTCTGGCTGGCCTCGCCGGTAGATCTCGATCTGGAGATGGTCGCCCTTCAGCACGACCTCCGCCCGTATGACATACGCCGCGAGTATAGAAGCCGCGACGTCGCCTCGACCCCTCGTCATCCGACGGTGCTGGTTCGATCCTGAGGGTGAAGCCCGGATCCCGTGTCCGTCTTCTTCGCGTCCCCCTGGTCAGTGGGGTGCTGCTTAGAAGAGATCGAAGGGGCGTCTCCACGCCGACGGAGCCAGTCCGCCGTTTCCGCCTGTCGATCGACGCTGTGTCTATCCGCAGAGCCGAGATCGCCAGCTTCGTTCCGGTCTTAGCAGCCGGATCGGCCTTCTGGAGCACATAAGGCACGCGCACCTGGCCCAGGTCTTCGGTCCGATCGATGGTGGGCCAGTCGAACGTTGCCCTCAGTCGAGTGCGACCCAGACTCGGGTCGTCCGCTATGCTCTCCAGCTCGAGCACCCGGCCCAAGAAGCGCACTGCGAACCGTCCGATCCCTTTCTCTCCGGTGATCGCTCGGCTGTAGTGGCGGCTCAGGCTGTGGGCCTCTTTCGCGCTGGTGCCGATCCGCATCCAGCCGCCTTTGAACTCGTCCAAGGTCATCCCGTGACCCCAGTCGTCGACGGTGATCTCCTCCGGCCCGAGGGTGATCGTGCAGACCTCGGCGTCGGCGTCGTAAGCGTTCTTGATTAGCTCGAGCAGGGCGGTCTCTGGGTGCTTGACGAGACGCTCGCCAAGCTCACGAAGAATTCTGCTCTCGATGCTGAAAGCAAGTTCGCCAGAGTCGAGGATCGCCGTCTCCTCTCTGACGGCGAGGGTGGTCACCGGCGTTCCGCGAAGAGGTCGTGCAGGAGTGTGTTCAGCTGGTTGACCTCGATCTTGCGTAGGCCGTTCGAGTGAGCGACCACGCGGTCGGCCAAGTCAATCTCCCGCGCCGCCCTCAAGAGCTGCTCGCGCTGACTGTCATCGAGGTTGTAGACGCCGTAAACCCCACCCACTGCCCGGGCCTTTATCGCGTTGGCTGCGTGCTTCGGGAAAGCGCCCTTAAAGCTCATGGCGACGAGCACATCGGGGACCGGAGGCATGATGAAGTTCCACCAGACCTCCCGCTCTTGGCAAGTCTTGGTCTGCCGGGGTGCCAAAGGGGCCGCCGCAAGATAGGCGGCCAGCCTGCTGCTGGGAGCGTCATCAGTACGGATCAGCCAGCACTTCTGTCCTGCTTCTCGGAAATGAGCTGTGAAGGTCGCCTCATCCAGCACGGTCACTCCTGAGGGAAGGTGGCGCAAGCTGGTTACGCACTGAACGACGTCCTCCCCGACCTTCAAACCTGCACGTACGCGCTCACCTTCGGTGAGCGTCATTATGGCTTGCGTCCCGGGGCTGAGGCCCCTGATCGCTCGAGGGTCGCCAAGCTTCGCCTCACGCCTTGAACGGTATGCGAGGACCCCATCAGAGGCCCCGGTCGGGGAAGCCAGCGTACGAAAGTCCCCGCTGCTGTTTTCCTCGAAGTAGCGCCAGGTGCCGGTTCGCGAGGCCTTGTCGATGATCGTGACGCTGGCGGTCGTGAGGACGCTGCTGAAGGTGCTGTCCACCAAGCGGTAAACGTCGACGTTCCAGCCGTTCTCTCGAATGTAGTCACGCAAGGCCTTCGCCGATGGTCGCGAAACCCACTCGTACGGGATCACCAGCGCGCACACGCCGTCCTCGCGAACGCTCGCGAGCGCGAGCAGGAAGAAGTACTGCCAGGCGTTCGCAAGGCCTGAAACTCCGACTCCGGTCCGCTCCTTAACGACATCGGCTGCGCGACGACGCCAGCCATCCGGAAGGTGCTGGTTGCGTACGAACGGGGGATTGCCGATGCACAGATCTGCGAGTTCGACCTCCGCGGAGAAGGCGCACTGGTTGCGCAACTCCGCTCCTGGCGGCAACTCGGCCCTAGCGGTCCGTCGCTCGTCGATCTCGAAACCGATATAACGCTCGTACATCCCGCCCCGAGCAAAACGGCCGTCTCCGGCGCCGAAATCGAGGACAAGGCCGAAGCTGTCGCGCAGCGCGCCTACGTGCGCCCAGGTGGACGCCACTAGCGGATCGGGGGTGTCGACCTGGCAGGTCGCTAGGTAGAGGGCAACGCTCTGCGGACACCCCCAGTCATGGGTGAGCGGGTGCAGCAGCTGGGCGCCGGCGCCGTCCACTTGGTCCCGTATCCCTCGAAGTTGTGCGTTGCAGGGCGGGACTCCCTGAGTCCCGGTGAATCTTAACGGGACGAACGTGACCTAGCAATTAAGGCCGACCGCCCCATTCGGGTGCACCCTGAAGAGACACCTCGGTGAGACACGGGCGTCCTGTATCGAATGGGTCGAGTTCCTAATTCCGAGACGCAATGGTAAGTGGGTCTAGACTCTATCGAGACAGGATCCCGCCGATGGCGCGCTACGGCTACGCTCGGGTCAGCAGCACTGACCAGGACCTCGGAATACAGAAGGCTGCGCTCAAAGCGGCAGGCTGCGACGTGGTTCGGGCGGAGAAGAAGTCGGGGACCAGACGGGACGGGCGCAACGAACTCGCACTGCTCCTCGAATTCGTTCGCGACGGGGACGAGTTGGTGGTGACCCGGATTGATCGCTTGGCGCGCTCAATCGGCGACCTGCAGGACATAGTTAGGACCCTGAAGGCCAAGGGCGTGGCGCTGCGCGCGACCGAGCAGCCGATCGACACCACGACTGCTGCCGGCAAGGCGTTCCTCGACATGCTTGGGGTGTTTGCCGAGTTCGAGACGAACTTGCGGCGAGAGCGGCAGCTGGAGGGGATCGCGGCCGCGAAGGGCAGGGGGGTGTACAAGGGCCGGCGACCCTCGATCGACGCGGATGAGGTGCGCCGTCTACGGGACGAGGAGAAGATCGGGCCGGCTGCGATTGCCAAACGCCTCGGCATAGGCCGGGCAAGTGTCTATCGCATTCTGGGGAAAACGTTAGACGCAACCTCGGTCTAGAGAGTCTAGAGTCTCCGGACGCTCCGGACACTCCGGACGTCCTAGGGCCCCGAACGTGCTCCGAGCGATCGCTGGCCAATTTCAGTCATGGCGGTGCCGCATAGATGCGAAATCCGGAGGGGCACCTCAAGGTCCGTTCCTGACTTAAAGCGGACCTACGCGGTGTCCGCTTAGCGCCTCGGAGGGGGCCGAGCCTTAGCCGTCAAAGGCGAGCCAACCGGCCAGGCCGGAGGCGAGCACGACGAGTGGGATGTTGAACTTGGACTTCCAAAGATAGAGCACCACCAGACCTCCAGCGAAGATCAGGAGGCCAGGCCAGAGGGCTGGCAAGCGGCCTACGAGCGCCGCTGCGAGCTGGACGGTGGTGGCTGCGATCAGCCCGACAACGCCGGCGGCGACGCCCTCGAGGAGGGCGTGGAGGGCCTTGATCTCGACCACGGCCTCCAGGCGGTCGAAGAACAGCAGGGAGAAGCTGAAGGCCGGCAGGAAGATGCCGGCCGTCATGGCGAGCGCGCCGAGCGGGCCGCCGGCCGCGTAGCCCACGAAGGTGGAGAAGATGATCAGCGGCGCGGGCAGCACGCCGCCCAGGGCCAAGCCGTCGAGGAACTGGCCCTCCGTCGTCCAACCCTGGCCCACGGCGTCGTTCCGGAGAAAGGGGATCACGGTGTAGGCGCCGCCGAAGGTGAGCAGACCGGCCTTGAACCCCGACAGGAACAACAGGCCGGCGGGAACGGAGCCGACGAGGCTCGCGCCTGCAATGACGGGCTCGGCTGGCGCAAGGCTCAGCTCCGGCCAGGCGAGCGGTGTCAGGAGGATGAGCGCGACCGCCGCGAGGGCGGTGAGGACGGCGGCTACGGCCGGTCGCCCGCGGCGCAGAAGGCCGTAGACGGCTCCGGCGGCGGGTAGGACGAGCCAGAAGGCGGTGCCCAAGAGGCTGAGAACCGCGGTCGCCGTGGCGATCATCCAGAGCCATCGGTCGGCCAGCACGTGCCCGCCGATCCGGTGAACGGCGCGCACGATCAACGCGATCACCCCCGCCTGAACGCCCAGGAAGGCGGACGCGAGTAGGCTGCGCGAGATGTCCGTCCGGAAGTACAGCCAGGACAGCGCGAACATCAGCACGAAGCCGGGCAGCATGAAGCCGAGCCCGGCGAGCAGGCCGCCCAGACGGCGGCCCCGCATCATCCCGAAGTGCACGCATAGCTCGTGCGCCTCGGGCCCGGGCAGCACCTGGAAGACGGCCAGCAGGCGGTTGAAACGATCGCCGGAGAGCCAGCGCTCCTCCTCGACCAGCTCGCGGCGGAGCATGGCGATCTGCGCTACCGGTCCACCCCAGGCGAGCAGGCCGAAGCGCAGGAAGCGCAGGAAGATGCGCCCGGGCGGGAGGGGGTCAGTGGGCGATGGGATAGAGGGCGGCGAGAGAGAAGACATGCGCTGCTCCGGCAGGAACCGCGCGGATGTTAAGCCTGCGCCTGACCGGTTCACCCCGGAGGGATTAGGCTACGCCGCGGGAGGGGGTGCGACAAGCCGATGCCGAGCGGCCGAGCGAGGCTGGTCGAGCCCCCTCGACCTACGCTCGTCAAGCCCCCGTGTGGTTGGCCGCTTTGTACTCGCCGCTCTCCGAGAAGACGACGTAGAGGTTCTTCTTGGCCCGAGCGCGCTCGCGATCATTGCGGAAGGTGACCACCCACTCGCGGCCGCCGTTCTTCTCACGCGTCTCCGTCTTCACCGGGGTGACCGTACGCCAGCTCGGTCCCACGATCTTCCGGTCGATCATCGTCCCGACCACCGTCTTGGCCTTGGCCTGCGCTGAAGCCGCCGTGAACACGGGGCGAGGCTGCTCCGCCACCGGGGTTTGGAAGCGCATGCTGGAACCATGGCCGCCGTCCTCGCCGGGCGGGTGGGCCAGGGCGGGCGTGGTGACGGCGGCGAGCATCAGGCTGCAGATCAGGGTCTTCATGGAGACTCCTTCAGGTTGGATCTCGAATACGGGAATGGCGGTGAACCGTGCATGAGCACCCCTCAGGCAACGCGTTTGACCTCGGCGTAGTCGCCGCTGGTCCGCAGAGTGATGGTGACGGGCGCATCCGTGCGGTTGCGCCAGAACCAGCCGTGGCTGCCGTCGGCCGCCGCGGTTAGAACGCCTTCCGCGCGCGCGTCCGAGCCCTTGCCGTAGCCGTGGTACGAGGTGCCGGGCCAGTCGCCGTGTATGTCGAAGTTCACGCGCCCGCCGTCGGTCTCCCAGGCGTATCGGGCGCTGGCGCCTTTGCGCATGACCAGCTTGATCTCAGCGCCCTGGTCGGGAGCCAGGGTGAGGGTGGTCACGTGCGACTGAGGGACAGCGGCCTCCGCAGCAGGTGAGGTCGGACTGGCCGGAGCGACGGGCGCGGGGGTCGTTGCGAGAGCCTCGGGTGCGAGCAGGTTCTCCGCGTCGGCGCCGCCGGCGCCTTCAGCGGCGGCCTCCGCCTGTTCGGTCTCGGCGGCGAGAGAACGCTTGACCCGGCCCATCTCGGTCAGGCCGAGCAGCTGGCCTACCCCGGTCGGATCGACGGCGTACTCGGCGGGAAGCACCACGGTCGTGAGCAGAACCCCGGCGATAAGCGCCGCGATCCCGGTGGAGCGCAGCAGCTTGCCGCTGGAAGGCAGTTCGGAGGCGTCGGGCTTGTGGACGTTGTACATGCGAGGTCTCCGGTCAGGCTACGAAGTAGCCGAAGAGTTGGTAGCCGGTGAGGACGAAGCCCAGGGTCATCAGGACCACGTTCGCGGTGGAGGCGTGCCGCCAGAAGCTCGACGTCTTCCGCCAGAAGCCCATCAGGATGAGGATGGCGCCGAGCGCCAGGATCTGGCCGATCTCGACGCCGACGTTGAAGGCGACGAGGTTGCCGAACAGGCCGTCGCGCGAGAGCTCGAAATCCTGCAGCTTGGTGGCCAGTCCGAAGCCGTGGAACA
>JAUJNV010000080.1 GCA_030447945.1 Fimbriimonas sp.
CGCGCACTCCGCTCCCTGTGTCGCTCTGCGGCACTCCCCCGCCCGCCCCCGTCGCCCCGCGCCCGGGCGCGCTCGGCCACTCGCCCCCCGGTGCCCCACCGCCCCACGACTACACGCCCTGCGGGCGTACCCTCCGAAGAGGGCGCAACGGAGCCTTTCAGGATATAGGTTCTCTAATGACGACGAAGATGTCTATCGGGCGCATACTCGCGATCGTCGCGTGCCTCGTGCCGCTGATCAGCCACCAGCAGGCTTCCCCTCCCCCGCCCGACAAGAAGCCTGTGACCATTGAAGGCAGGCGTCTGCTTGGCTTTAACGCGGCATGGGATCACGTGCGGCACCGCTTGAAGCTTGAGAACTCACAAACTAAGTTAGAGAACTACAGAATCATCTTCTCGGACCACGAAGGGAACTATGCGTATAGTTTCTTGCCCCGCATAGACCCTGACGACAATGAATCGGTCACCGACAAGTTCGTTTCCCGGTATGGGATCTCGATCACGCTCCTCGTCTCTCCGCAAACGCTGAAGGTCGAGGGCGTGATTACGGAGTGACGAATCCTCATGGGTACGCCTCCTTAAGGGCGTAGAGGCCCATCCTATCTAGTGCCCCTTCCGGGCATTCCAGACGGCGGGCTTCTCTTACCTAGGGCCTTCGGACCTCCGGGCCAGTGTCCGTCAAACCATCGGGGTGGAGAGGATATGGGGTTTCTCTGCACCACCATCGGGTTCCGTCCCGCCCTAAATAGGTGCCAAACTACAAGAGCTGGAGGGTTCGACTCGATCAGCCTCTGGCAGGGGAGATAGATGAAAAACCTTCTGTACGGGCTTTGCGGCTCGGTCATGTTGGGTGGTTCTATGTCGGCGAATCGACAAGACCCGCGCGTAGCGCCGAAGAGTCAAGACCCGCCGGCCCCGTTCCGCAGCACTATTCACCAAAAACCCTTCCCGGGGTTCGTTCCCGATGAGGAGACGGCGATCGAGGTGGCCACAGCGATCCTGAAACCCCTTTTCGGCAAGGAGTATATAGGCCTCCACCGGTTCAGGGCGAAGCTCACAAGGGGCATCTGGGTAGTTAAAGGACAGGTCGACTGGGAAAAGGTAAAGGAACCAGCCATTATTCACCCGCCCACGGTGCAGATCCGGAAGAAGGACGGGACCATCTTCGGAGTGCAGATTTACTAGGAGCCCCTAACAAAGCCGATGCCTGCTCGCATCGGACTAAATCTCACACTCTGTTCAGGTTTTGTTAGAGGCTCTAAGTAGCCTGTGTGGTAGACCCAATCCTCCACCTGCGCGAGGTAAATATGATAGATGGCGCTCGCGACAATAAGACTTGGGGAGGATAACGCTCATGAGGACGCTTGGCTTCTGGCTGGTGCTCACGGCGGTTCTCTTCAGCGGCTGTACTCCGGAGAAGGGTTCATCAGGACCCCTTGCGACCGAAGCTAGTCCGAGAGGCATGGCCCACTGGGATAGCTGGGCCATCCACTTGCTACTGTTTGCTAAAGTTGAGACCACGCCAGGGGGACAGGTTCCTGAACTGAGTTCGCATCGACTCCCCTTATGGGCTGCGAGCGCGCAGGCGCGCGAGAAACTCCTGAAAGAAGTTTTTCCTGGCATAGATCGGAGCACAGAGAGAAGAATTTCCGGTGCATGGGCTAGGGCATGGGAGTATCGCGTGCCAGCGGCTATCGTCGGCACGCCTTATAGGGAGCTTTCTGAGGACACGGTCCTTATCGAGACCGTGCGCCTGCCGGGCGGGACGTACAACATGACGGCTGGCGGCGTCGGGAGATTCAGGTCACATGATCCGTAAGCCGGTGGGCTAATAGGCTGTAGGCTCCATGTCGGGCATCGTGATTGGAAAGCTACTGTCTACTCCCCAAAACCCCCTTTCTGCTGTAGCCGCAGGTCTTCAGCCTGCGCAGGGCTTCTCGTTCTCCTACAACGTGTATTCGCAGCAATACTCTCTTGCGCAGGCTGAAGACCTGCGGCTACAGCAGAAAGGGGGGTCGAGCATTTCGCTAGAGTCTCTTAAGCCTCAGCCCGCCGCCGCGGCGGCGATCATCGCCGCCGCTTTTACGTTCGCCCGGTGACCCGTGCGCTCGGCGACCACGTTGCGCGCACGGATCGGGATGCCCGAGAGGTAGAGGTCGCCCATGAGGTCCAGGAGCTTGTGGCGGGCCGGCTCGTCGGGGAAGCGGACCTCGTTGGCGTAGCCGTCGGGGCCGAGGACCACGGCGGAGTCTACGTCCAGCCCGCGGCCGAGGCCGTACTTCTCCAGGAGGGGCAGCTCCTCTGTGAGGGCGAAGGTGCGGGCGGGGGCGATCTCCTCCCGATAGGAAGCCACGACGTCGTCCCGCTCGAACGCCTGCTGGTTGGGCCAACGCTCGCCCATGTCGTAGAGGTAGCGCCACGCCCCCTCGCCCCGTGAGGCGGCGAGCTTCCCGCCCTCCTCTTGGAAGAACACCCGCTTGAAGGGCGTCTTGGCCTCCCACTCGTCGCCGTCTTCGAGCCCGGCCGCGAGCAGGCCCTCCACAAAGCCCCGCGAGCTGCCGTCGAGGCCCGGCAGCTCCGGGGCGTCGAGCTCGACCTCGGCGTCGGTAATCTCCAGCCCCGCGAGCGCGCTCATCAGGTGCTCGATCGTGCCCACCTCGCCGAGCCTCGTGCTGCGGGTGGTGTCCGTCACGTTCTCGGCTTTCGCCTCGACCCGCGCGCCGCCGAGCCGAAAGAAGATCCCCCCGCTCGCGGGGTGGACCGCTACTTTCACGGGAATCGCCGAGTGCAGCCCCACGCCCTCGAAGCGGGCCGTCTCCTTCAAGGTGCGCCGCCGAAAGGTCACTTCGAGCCCTCTTCGAGCTCCGCCACCTTCTTCTCCAGCGCGCGGATGCGGTTGAGCATCTCCGGGAGCTGCTGGGCGATAAGGGCGGAGCGCGCGCCACGGAGGCCGGGGACGGCCGGGTTCCCGACGTACTGTCCGGGGTTCTTCAGGTCGTTGTACACGCTGGCGCGCCCCGAGAGGTGCACGTCGTCGACGATGGTCACGTGGTCGCCGACGCCTGCCTGGCCGCCCATGACGAACCGGTCGCCGATGCGGGTGCTGCCCGCGATGCCGACCTGGCCCGCCATCACGCCGTCCTCTCCCAGATTCACGTTGTGCGCGATCTGCACGAGGTTGTCGATCTTCGTGCCTCGCCCGATCCGCGTCTCGCCCGCGGTCGCGCGGTCGACCGCCGTTAGGGCCCCGATCTCCACGTCTTCGCCGAGCGCGATGCGGCCCACCTGGGGCACCTTCATCATGCGGCCGGATACGCGGACGAAGCCGAAGCCGTCGGTGCCCAGCACGCAGCCGCCGTGGAGGATCGTCTTCGCGCCCACCTCCACGTCCTGCACGAGGACGACGTGGGGGTACATCAGCACGTCGTTGCCCAGACGGCAGTTTTCGCCCACGTAGCAGAACGCGTGGACGCGGCACCTTTCGCCGATCGCGGCGCCGCGCTCGACGACGGTGTACGCGCCGACGCTCGCGGTGGGGGCCACGGTCGCCTCCGGGTGCACGATGGCCGTCGGGTGGACGCCGGGCTCGATGGCGAGCGGACGGGCGGTCATCCCGAGGATCATCCCGAAGGTCATCCTCGGGTCGTCGACGGCGATGCACGGCTTCTCGGTGGCGCGCATCGAGCGCGGGACGAGGAGCGCCCCGACCGCCGCGGCTTCGGCCTTCTTCAGATACGACTCGTTTTCCGCGAAGGCGAGGCCCTCAGGATCGTCCGAATCGGCGGGGACGGGGCGCGAGACCCTTAGGTCCGCCGGGCCCCTCAGCTCCCCGTTCAGCAGGGAAGCGATCTCCCCTAGCGTCCAGCTTCGTGCCGCGCTCTCCATTCCTTGAACTCCTCCGTGGCGTCCTGCCCGTCTTTCGCGAGCGCGTAGCGGCGGAGCCCGAGCCAGATCCCCAGCTCGTGTTCCAAAAGTCGTCGCCGGTCTCCCGGTCCCGCCAGCACCCCCTGGGACCTTACCTCCGGCGCGGGGCTCAGCGGGGCGCCGGGCTCCACCACGACCCTCTGCGGCGGCACGGCGGGCAGCTCGATATTCGGCGCGGGCGCGAGCCGGATGCCCAGGTCCTTCGTCGTGATCTGCACTTGCGCCGCCGCCTGCTCCGCCGCGCGCCGATCCGCCGCCGCCCGCAGATTCTCGATGCGGACGCGCAGGGCGAGCGCGCCTTCCGCCAGATCGTCCTCCACCGAGCGCAGAATCTCGGCGACCTGCGCCTGGTAGGCCGCTTCGATCTCGGCGAGCTCCTTGCGCAGCCGCTGCGCCTCGTCGTAGCGCATGCGCGAGACCTTCTTCTCCGGCGGCGGCGGCTCTTTGAGCTTCGTGTCGGGAAAGCCCGCGAGGATGGTCAGATGCGCCAGCCTCGGCGCCCTCTTGTCGGCGGCGGCCTCGAACGCCTCGCGCACGCGCGCGCTCACCTTCTCGTAGGTCGCCAGCCGCCCACGCTCTTCCTCGCGCTCCGCCTCGATCTCAAAGCGGCGCGCTTCGAGGGCATAGGCTCGCCGGAGCCGCGCTTCGAGCGACTTCCGTGCCCGGGTCTGGATCGCCTCGATCTCCCTCCGGACCTGGGAGTCCCGCGCGCCCCCGGCCACTCGCCGGAGCGCCCGCGCCGGCATGCCGGGCTGCTCCAGCACGAACGACCCGTCCGCCGACGGGGGAGAGGGCGGCGTAGGCTGGGGCGCGGCCGGGGATGCCCCCTCGCGCAGAAGACGGTCGACGTCCACGCTCACCTCCTTCTTGCCCGGCGAGCAACCGGCGAGGAGGAGGAAGAGGAGCAGGGCGTTGAGGCGTTGAGGCGTTAGGGCGTTGAGAAGTTTTTCCCTAACGCCCAACGCCTTAACGCCCAACGCCTTCCGCTCCCTACTTCTTCGCGTTCATGGCGACGAGCGCCGCGTCCGTCAGATCGTTCGCGCCGTAAGGGGCGACGCCCACCTCGAACACCATCGTGTAGCCTTGGGCCTTCGCGACCTCGGCGATGGAGGCGCGGGCGCGCTTGATGCCGTCGAGCTTCTGCTTGTCCACCCACTCCTGCATCTCGTTCAGGAACTCGCGGAGCCAGCGGCTCGCCGTCTCGTTCATCGTCTGGCTGCGCTTGGCGTACTCTTCCAGGAGCGTCCGCTCCTCGGCGGTGATGTTCGCCTTCAGGCTCAGCTCGGTGGACCGCTTGCTGGAGGCGATGACCTCGGACTTGATCCGGTCGAGCTCGGCTTTCTCCTCTTTCGAGGCGTTCGGCTTCAGGCTGAGGTCCCGGAGCCGCTCGGCCTGCTCGATGGTGAGCACGCGGTGATCGTCCAGAAACTTCAAGATATCCTCGCGCGCGCCGCGCATCTGCGCGAGCTGCTGCTGCTGATTGCGGCCGAACTCGCTCTCCTCGACGACGCGCGAGATATCGACGACCCCATTCTTCTCGGTGGCCGCCTGGAACCCGCCCGCAACCGACACGCCGATCAGCGCCGCCGCGAGAACCCAACCGAGCTGGAGGAAGCGGAAGGTTTGCATGGGGGGTGTTGGGTGTTGGGTGTTGGGTGTTGGGTGTTGGGTGTTGGGACGAGATCCCTCAATACCTAACCGCCAACACCCAACACCCTGATTCCTATCTCTGCGCGTTGACCGCCTTCAAAGCTTGGTCGGTCAGGTCGTTGGCGCCGTAGGGGGCTACCTCGTTCACGTACACGACGGTGTAGCCTTCCTTCGCGCCGACTTCTTTCACGGCCTTGCGGACCTTGACGAGGGTCTCGGCGCGCATCTTGCCCTGCATCTGGCGGAGATCCTCCTCGAAGGCCTGGGCCCAGTTCACCAACAGGTTCTGCGCGGTGCGGACCCGGGCGCTGTAGTCCTCGATCTGCTTCGTCTCGGCTGCGCTCAGCGGGTTCTTGGTCTGCAGCTCCACGTACTTCTTCTGAGTGGCGATGGCATCCGTCTTGATGCGATCCAGCTCGCCTTTCTCAGCGCCTTCGAGCGAATCCTTCACGCTCAGCTCCCGGAACTTCAGGAGGAACTTGGTGTCCATCACCTTGTACGATTCGAAGAACCGCAGAGCGTCCTCGCGCCGCTTGGCGTAGGCGCGGAACGCCTCTTCCTGCTTCTTCGCATGGTCGCTGTCGTTGAACACCCGCTGCCAGTCCACGACGCCGATCTTCATGGTCGGCGTCTGCATGCCCGCGCCGACCATGCCCGTCATCGCCAGCGCCATCACGCCGGCCAATCCCCATCCTAAATTGTGTAGCTTCATGGTTTCTCCTTAGAGAGACGTGCCAATGAGGAAGTGTGTGCGACTCTTCCCCTCTTCATTGAATCCCAGGTCCAAGCGGATCGGGCCGAGCGGCGTGCGGAAGCTCAGGCCAATGCCAAAGCCGAGGTGCATGTCGAAGGCTCGCGACTGCGTGTAGTCATTGATCGAGCCGTAGTTGCCGCCCCACGCTCCGCCGTAGTCCACGAATCCGATGATGTTGAAGGCCCGCTGGATCGGGTAGCGCAGCTCGGCGGTGAACAGCAGCGTGTTCTTGCCCCAGAAGCGATCCTCGGGGTAGCCGCGCAAGGTGTCGGAGCCGCCGGAAAAGAACTGCTCGAAGAACGGCACGTCGCCGAGGATGGTGCCGTAGCGCGCCCGGAGCGCGAGCACCCGCCGAGGCGCTTGCAGCTCCTCCTCCGTGCGCGGGGGCTGATCCGTGAAGTAGGTGCGGTACTCCAGGAAGCTGCGCAGAAAGCCGCCGGAGCCCAGGACGTCCGAGTCGGGCACGATTCCCTGGTTCCGCGTGATGTTCGCGTACCCCGGCTCGAGCTGGGCCGAGATAAAGTCGCCTCGGGACGGGTCGGTGTTCACGTCGCGCCGGTTGCGCGAGAGGCCCAAGGTGAGCACCCCGACGCTGCCGTCCTGCTGGATAAACTCCTTCCTCCCGTAGCCCGGAAGGTCACTGCCGCCGAGGAATTCGCTGCCGCTGTTGGTGCTGATGTCTTCGGTGGCGACGTTCTCAAACCGTCCTGAGAGGCCCGCCGAGATGATGTTCTGGAGGGTCAGCGACGGCTCGTCCTTCAGAACGCGCGAGAGCCCGAGCGAGAGGCCCGTGCGCCGCTCCGTGTACCGGTCGTCTTCGGTGATCCCCTCGCTCCCGCCGCCGAAGGTGCCGGCGAAGCGGTAGACGAGGCGGCTGAAGATCGACGCGCGGAACTGCGTGTCGCGGTTGTCGATGAAGGGGTTGGTGTAGCTGAGGTCGATGCTCGGCCCGTCGCCCTGGGCGGCCTGGAGCAGGTTGATGCCGAACCCCTGCCCGGTGCCGCGGAAGTTGTTGACCTGAAGGTTGAGTACGCCCGCGATCGAGGAGCGCGGGTCCACCTGAACGCCGAAGTTAAACGTGTTCGTGCGGGCCTCGGTGACATCCGCTATGAGGTTGATCTTGCCCGGCTCGTCCTCCGTGTCTTGGAGCGGACGCACCGTCTCGAACCACTGGGTGCTGTACAAGCGGTTGAGGTCTCCCATCCACTTCGCACGGCTATACGGCTCGCCGGGACGCGTCTTGATCAGCCGCTTGATGATCCGGTCCTGGGTGAGGCGGTTGCCCTGGATGGAGACCGAGCCGACTTTGGCCTCCAAGACGGAGAGGTTGATCGTGCCCGGAGACTCGGCCAGCGGCTCGAAGGCCTCGACCTGCGCGA
>JAUJNV010000081.1 GCA_030447945.1 Fimbriimonas sp.
GAGCCGAAGCGGAGAATCAGCTTCACGTCCGCTCCACGCCAAGCGTAGATGCTTTGGTCATCATCGCCCACGACGACGACGTTGCGATGCTTGCCGGAGAGCAGGCGGACGAGCTCGTACTGCACGAAGTTGACGTCCTGATACTCGTCCACGAGGACGTGCAGGAAGCGGTCCTGATACTTGTCCCGCACGTCCTCGCGCTGCTCCAGCAGGCGCACCGCGGTGACGAGGATGTCGTCGAAGTCGAGGGCGTTCGCCTTGCGCAGCAGGGCGTTGTACGATTGGTAGACGTCGGCGGCGATGCGCTCGAAGAAGCCGGTCGCGGTCTGCGCGTACTTGTCGGGCGTGAGCATCTTCTCCTTGGCGCTGGAGATCTCGCTCAGCAGGGCGCGGGGCTGGAGGCTCTTGTCGTCGATGTTCTTGGCCTTCAGCACCTCGCGGATCAGGGAGAGCTGGTCGCCGTCGTCGTAGATCACGAAGTTCCGGTCGAGCCCGATGGCGTGGCCGTCGATGCGCAGGATGCGCGCGCAGAGGGAGTGGAACGTGCCGATCCACATCCCCTTCGCGCCGTCCCCCACGAGCGACTCCACCCGCTCGCGCATCTCGCGCGCGGCTTTGTTCGTGAAGGTCACCGCGAGGATGCGGTGGATAGAGATCCCCTCGTTCACCAGCCGCGCGATGCGGTAGGTGATGACGCGCGTCTTGCCGGAGCCCGCCCCCGCAAAGATGAGCATCGGCCCCTCGGGATGCAGCACGGCGTCGCGCTGCTCGGGGTTCAGCGCATCGAGATCGATAGCGGAGGCGGAGGGGAGGGCGGACATGGCGGGTGGGTGTTGGGTGTTGGGCGTTGGGCGCTAGAGGAAGCTCCCTAACGCCTAACGCCCAACGCCCTCCCCCATTCTAACTCCCCCACGTCCGACGCCATCCTGCTCTTTTGTCCACCGACGCGGGAGGGCAGCGCCGGGGGTTTTAGAGGGGCACGTCCTTGAACTCGCCCTTGATCTCGTAGCGTTCCACCTTCGTGGCGCTCCGGCGACGGCATGCGCGGAACTTGAACGTCCCGCTGATCCTTTGCGCGGACACGCGGTAGGAGGCCGTGCCCGTTCCCGTTCCCTTTTCGTCGAACTCGGCGGTCTCGCTGTCCCAGGTGAAGAAGGGGGCGTCCTTTTCGGGGGTGGCCTTGTCGGGGGCGGGCGGCGGCCCCAGCCGCCACGAGGCGGAGCCGCGCCCTTCGGAGGCCAAAAAGCTGTAGTAGAGCCCGCAGGACGATCGGCGCTTGGGGAGCCTCAGGACGGCCGTGCCGGCGTCGGTTTCGAGCGTGACCTCAATCGTGCCCTTGAGATCCTCGTCCCCCATCTTGTCGCCATCGTAGGCGGACGTCGCTTTCGCCGCAAAAGTCTTCGTCTCCTTCCCGGCCAGGCTCAGCGAGCCGTCCGGCGTCTGGGAGGCGGCGGAGAGGATGGAGAGGGTCGCGAGCGCGAGAAGGGTGCTGGGGTTCATGGGGGTATCCCGCGTCGGAGACTCGGGTTCGGAAGGGACCGCGGGCCTGCTGCCGTTGCAAAGGGCATTGTACACGCGGTAGCTTGCAGGGGCTCCGAGCGTTCGAGTGACACCCGCGGCTCGGCGAGCGTCATAATCGGTAGTCCACAATGGCCCCCCGTGGGGCTAGGAGTAAGAATTAGACAGATGAAGCGATGGCTGCTTAGCTTTGCTCTCGCGGGAGCCGCCGGAATGGCGCTCGCGCAGACGGCGCCTTTCACGATCGTGCGTCCGGCCGACGGATCCAGGGTGCGCGAAAAGGTGCGCGTTCTCCTGCCCAAGGGGAGTGTGCCTCAGAGCGGATACGTCGGGGTGTTTCTCGGCGGCAAGTTCATCGAGGCGCTCAAGCCCGACCTGCAGGGGAAGTACCACGTCTACACCCTCGATACCAAGGGGCGCGGCATTCCCGACGGCCCTCTGAAGCTCGAGATGGTGCTGTACGTGGACTTTAACGAGCAGCCCCGGATCGTGGATCGCTCGTCCATCGACGTTCGGATCGCGAACAAGGCTGTGCCCATCCCTGCGGGGGGCACCCGGCTTCGCTACCGCTGGGTGCCGGGCACCGAGCTGGTCTACACCATGCTCCAGAGGGTGGCGGTCTCGACGATCAGCGAGAACCAGAACCAGTTGGGAGGACGCGCGACGGAGTTTCCCGCCGAGTTCGAGAAGATCCGCCTGTCCTATTCGGTGGAGCAGGCCTACGGCAACGGCGACGGCCTCTTGCGCCTGCAGGCGCTGCCCATCAAGGGCCGCGATTTCGCCGACCTCACCGTCAGCGGCGAGACCGAGCCGAAGCGATACCGGGACTACGAGATGGCGTCCATCTATATGCGGGTGAAGAGCACCGGCCACGAGGTGTTCGGCACGATCACGCCCCCTTATGTCCCGCTGGAAGGCACGAGCGGCGAGGCCCAGAGGCTCGACCTCTTCGCGGCGTTCCCCCTGCCGACCCTCCCCACCAAGGCGGTTCGCGAGGGCTCCTCTTGGCAATCTCGCTTCCAGCAGGGCAAGATCGATCTGGAGAAGCTTTACAACGTCACCTCCGTGGTCAGCACCTTCCCCGCCCGCGGCGAGGTCGTGTCGACCGAGTGGGAGATGGGACGCCCTTGCGTCAAGATCAAGCACTCCATCGCGGCGGGCACCACCAGCCTTGAAGGCGCCAAACTCCGCAAGTCCGGAGCGGCCTTCGCCGACAACAAGCTCTCCCTCACGGAGCAGATCTGGTTCGCCTTGGACACGCGCCAAGTGATCAAGATCATCCGCGACCAGACGGTCGAGATTCGCACGCAGGCCCCCGGCGGCTTCGGCGGAGGCCCGTCCGGCGGATCGGCAGGAGGAGGATCCGGTGCGGCGGCGCCGGCCGGCGAGGGCGGAGGGCCCGGCGCCGCGGGAACAAGAGGACAGAGGCCACCAGGCAACAAGAGGCCGCCCGGGGGGACTCGGCCGGGGGGCGGTGCCGGGTCGGGCATCTCTCTCGGCGGGGACCAAGGGGGCCGCAGCGGCGCTCCTGCGCAGAACCAGTTCGTGCGCCTGAGCAGCCAGCAGATATTCATCTTGGATAAGTAACCTAGGCCCCTGTGGCTGCCCTCCCCAAGCTCTCCAGGCCCGAGCCGAGGCGGAACTCCCCCGAAGATCCGGAGGAGTTCCGCCTTACGCTTTCTGAGCACCTGGAAGAGCTGCGCGACCGCATCGTCCGCATCGTGGTCTTTCTCGCGACCGGCTGTGTGATCGGCTGGTTCGTCGAGCGGTCCCTGTACGAGCACCTCACCCGGATGGTGAACGACAGCATCAAGCCCGTGCTGCCGGCCGGCACGCGCTACGAAGACGTGTTCAGGAACATGCCCGACGCGTTCATGCTCAAGCTCAAGCTGTCCTTCCAGATCGGCATCGGCCTGTCTTTGCCCCTCATCGTGGGCGAGCTATGGGGCTTCGTCGCGCCGGGGCTGACCCCGGCCGAACGGCGGCCCGTCCGGCGGATCGTTCCCTTCAGCGCCCTGCTTTTCATAACGGGGGCGACGTTCTGCTGGTTCGTGCTCCCCGCCACCCTGCGCTTCTTCGTGGAGTTCTTGGGCGAATTCCCCGGGGTCAGCCTCTACCAGGAGGCGGGCATGATGGTGTTCTTCATCATCAAGATGATGATCGCCTTTGGCATCGCGTTTCAGCTTCCCGTGATTGTGTTCGGCCTGGGAGCGCTGAACCTCCTCAGCGCTGAGACCCTCATCAAGCACTGGCGGCAAGCAGGCGTGGTCATCTTTATCGCCTCCGCGCTCATTACTCCGAGCGGAGACGCGTTCACGATGTCGGTCATGGCTTTGCCGCTGATCATCCTCTTCATCATCAGCGTCTACCTCGTCAAGTACACCCAGAAGCGCCGGAAGACCGACGAGGACGACCCGGAGTACGATTACTCCCCGGCGGAGCCGGAGCTGCGGCTGGATCAGATGGACGACGAGAGCCAAGTAGGCGATTCGCGGCGGCGAGGGGCCTGCCGTACGTAGGAAAGCCCCCTGTGCAGACGGGCGATCATCCCACTTTCGAGCTTTCCCTCGGCACCTTCGCCGGGCTGGGACGAGCGCCTCGCCGCGCAGGTCGCCCACGTCGAGGAGCTGCCCCCGCGCGACGCGGTCTACGGCGAGCCCCAGCGCCCCATGCACCCCATGCTCCAGGAGCGCCTACGACAGGCGGGCATCGGGCGGCTGTTCTCGCACCAGGCGCTCGCCTACGACGCGGCGATGGAAGGGCGGGACGTGGCGGTGGTCACGGGCACGAACTCCGGAAAGACCCTGCTACAACCTCCCCGCGATCCAGATGAGCCTCACCGAGCCGATGGCACGGTGCCTCTACCTCTTCCCGACCAAAGCCCTCGCTCAGGACCAGCTCGGCAAGCTGGAGACGCTGATGCCCGCGCCCCGGCGCGCCGCCACCTACGACGGGGACACGCCCAAGCCCCAGCGAAGCTCGATCCGCCGCCTCTCGCACCTCAGGGCTTCACGAACCCCGACATGCTGCACGTCGGCATCATGCCGGGGCACGAGAACTGGGCGAAGTTCTTTAAGTCGCTGCGGCTGATCGTGCTGGACGAGATGCACGCCTACCGGGGCGTGTTCGGCTCGAACGTCGGCAACGTCCTGCGCCGCCTCCTGCGCCTCTGCGAGTGGCACCACAGCCGCCCGCAGATCATCGCCTGCAGCGCGACCATCGGCAACCCCGCCGAGCTCTTGGAGCGGTTCACGGGCGCCGGGCGCAGGTGATCCAGGAGGACGGCAGCGCGCGGGGACGCCGCACCTTCGTGTTCTGGAACCCGCCCGAGCTGGGCGAAGGCGCCGCCTCTCTCCGCCAACGTCGCCACCCAGAGATCCTCGCAACGCTCACGGAGAGCGGCCTGCGCACCCTCGCCTTTAGCGCGCGCGCGTCTCCACGGAGCTCGTCCTGCGCTACACGCGCAAGCGTGCCCGAAGCGGGGCAAGGTTCCGCCGGAAAAGATAGAGAGCTACCGCGCGGGCTACACGCCGAAGGAGCGGCGTCAGATCGAAGCCTCGCTCTTCAAGGGCGATCTCCCGGGCCTCGCGGCGACGAACGCGATGGAGCTGGGGGTGGACGTCGGCGGGCTGGACGCCGTAGTGATGAACGGCTACCCCGGAACGATCTCAAGCTTCTGGCAGCAGGCCGGCCGCGCGGGACGTGGGAGCCGCGACGGGCTCGCGGTGTTCGTCGCCCACGACGACCCCTGGAGCAGTTCCTCGTGCGCCAACCGCGGATCCTCTCGACGGGCGCAACGAGAACGTGAGCGCGAACCCTGGCGAACCCCCAGATCCTCGCGGGGCACCTCCTGCGCCGCCCACGAGCGACCCATCAGCCCCAGCGAGCTATCGATGTTCGGCGAGAGCGCCCTCGACGTCGCCGAAGGGGCTGACCGCAGCGGTGAGCTGCAGTTCCGCGCGGGTCTCTTCTTCTATCCCGCCATCGAGCCGCCCGCCATGAAGGTGAGCATCCGGGGCGGCGGGAACGACACGGTCACCCTCTTCCTCGACGGGCAGGAGCTCGGCAGCATGGAGCGCCCGCGCGCGATGACCAGCGCTCACGAGGGCGCGGTGTACCTGCATCGCGGCGCAAGCTTCCTCGTCGCCTCTCTGGATCTCGACGAAGGGCGCGCGGAGGTCATGCCGTTCGACGCGCACTACTACACCCAGGCCATCGTACAGTCGGTGATCGACCCGCGCGTCGAGTTTCGCTCCGTCGAGCTGAACGACGCCCAGGGCTCCCTCACGGGGATCACCGTCACGGACATGGTCGTCGGCTTCCGTAAGAAGTCCCTCGACGGCGACACCGTGCTGGGCGTCGAGCCGCTGGATCTGCCGCCGATGACCTACGACACGGTCGCCCTGCGACTCGACCTCCCGGCGCTCCCCGAGGAGGAGATGGCGCTCGGGGTGGCGGGCGTCCACGCGCTGGAGCACGCGCTGATGGCGGTCGCGCCCCTGCTCGCGGGCTGCGACCGCGCGGACCTCGGCAGCGCCTGGTACTCCGTCTTCCCGGACACGATGCGCCCCGCCGTCTTCGTCTTCGACAAGACTCCGGGCGGCGTCGGCCTCTCCGAGCGCCTCTTCGACTCCCTCGCCCCCTGGCTCCGCGCCGCCCACGACCTCCTCCAGAGCTGCCCCTGCGACGCCGGCTGCCCCGCCTGCCTCCTCAGCGCGCGGTGCGAGGCGAACAACGAGGTGCTGGAGAAGGGGCGGGGGATCGAACTGCTGCGGGACCTGATCCGGAAGAAGACTTCTTGCGACGAAGCTTAGCCCCGCGAACGCCCCGTGCTACTATGGCTGTCCCCACCCGGAGAGTCGCCGGCGTAGAAATAAAGGTTCGCAGGACCGGCGTCTTCCGTATTTTGCTCAGCCCATATGACCAGCTCCCCTATTACCGACGAGATCCATCGGCAGACGTCCTCCCTGCCCCTGACACAACAGCGCCAAGTGCTGGATTTCGTGCGCTCGCTGGCTTCGTCTAAGCCACGCGGGGTGCCTGGCTCTACCTTGCTGGATTTAGCGGGCAGCATCACTCTCGACGACCTAACGAGGATGCAGCAGGCCATTGCGGAAGGTTGTGAAGAGGCTTCCTCCGATGGCTGGTAGCTTCCTGCCGGACACCAACATCGTGATCGCCCTCTTCGCCCAGGAGCCTTCGGCACTAACCCAGTTCGGGAACGCGGAAGAGGTGTTTCTGTCGAGCGTTGTGCTCGGTGAGCTCTACTATGGAGCCCGCAAGTCGGGAAGGGTATCTGAGAACCTGGCTCGGATAGATGAACTGGCGGCACGTGTCCCCGTCCTGACCTGCGACTCCGACACAGCCCAGGTGTATGGGCAGGTGAAGAGCACGCTTTTCGCTAAGGGTAAACCTATCCCTGAGAACGACCTATGGATTGCCGCGACCGCACTCCAACACGGGCTAACGGTGGTAACACGAGACGCCCATTTCGCCGAGATCGAGGGGTTGCCTCTCGCCCTTTGGTAAAAACGGCGACTCGGAACAAGATGTACTGGACAAGGTATCGGCATCGGGTAGCTCCGAGGGAGCTGACCAGCCAAGGCCCTATCACCTACCGCACGATCCGGTCGGGGAGGCAGCTTATACTGGAGTACCATGAAACTCAGCCGGCTCGACGTGAAGCTCCCATGCGCCATCCTGGCATGTGCCGTTGTATGGGGGGTCGGGGGACCCGCACAAGCCCACGCTAGGCCCAGCTTAGGCTCCGCCTTTAGTCTGCGCGGGCACCGGCTGCTCAAGGGGTTCAGGGCGGCGCCGCCTAAGGATCTCCTGAGCACGACCCGCGGCGCGGGCTCTGGCGCGGTGGGAGCGTGGGAATTCCGCTACATGCACGGCCCCAGCTCGATCACTTACGTAGTGAAACTGTTCCCTTCTCAGGAGGCGCTTGTCGCCCACGAGAACGTCTCGTATAGCGCCGTCGCCGTGCGCAAACCCGGTGCACCCGGCAGCACCGCCCCCAAACGAATTGCATTCCGGCCGCCGATGACGCCGCATCAGGTGGCCGACTCGAAGCGACGCCTTCGCCTGGACATGGAGCGACGGGGGCTGCGGCCAGACGCCCATACCCTTCACATCCTCACGAAAAGTCGCGTCGAAACGTGGGCCGCGTCGGTGCGGATCAATCGCGTGTCGATCAACGTTATCGGACACCAGCATGACACGATGGTTCGCCGTGGCAAGGCCGCCGCGAGGGACATGCTCTCCGACTCGAAGATGCGGACGCTGGTCGAACGGGTAGCGGAGGAGATGGTTCGTCGTGCCCGGTCTTTGCCCGCTAACCAGGACTGATATCCGCTTGGCTGGAAGCTACTCCTAGCGGCCGCCGCCCTCGCCCAAAAGCCGTTCCAAGGCATCTTCTCCGGAGGGTTACGCCCGCAGGGCGTGTAGTCGTCGCCCTGCGCGACGCCTGAGCCTGACTCGGGCACGACCTGACCTGCGAAGCATGCACCGGAGGCTCCGCAGTCGGTGGCGTGCCTTGAGCAAAGTCCAGGCGTCGCGCAGGGCGACGACTACACGCCCTGCGGGCGTAACCCTCCGGAAAACTCCGGATCATCGGCGGGACGCCGATGCCACACCGACCTTCCATAAAAATCGTCTGAACCCTCTCCGCATGCCTGCGCACTCAACGGTGAGCCCGCCCATTTGCCGGGCTCTCGCTAAGGAGAGCAACCATGCGCAAGACCGCCCTCGCCCTCTGCCTGCTCGCAGCAGCCCTGTGCTCGATTGGAATGGGTCGCGCCCAAACCGTTCAGAGCGTCTCCAACCGGGACACCGGAGAGCGCTTTCAGCTAAAGTCCGCCAAGGCGGACACCACCGTGATCGGGCCGATCGTCCGGACGAAGACGCTCCTCACCTACGCCAACCCCTACCGGAACCTCACCGAAGCTTCCGTGAGCTTCTTCCTTCCCTGGGGCGCCACCCTCGGCGGGTTCGCCTACTACTACAAGGACGAGTACGTCCGGGGGCAACTCATGGACAAGGAGAAGGCGTGGTTCATCTACACCGCCATCACCAGCCGCAACCGCGACCCCGGGATCATGGAGCAGGTGGACTCGCAGACCTACCACGCGCAGATCTTCCCGCTCGCCGTCGGCTACGACCTGCGCCTCGAGCTCACGAGCGTCGGCTTCGTCCGCCCCCGCACCGACCGGCACCTCGTGCCCCAGCCGAGCTACGAGTCGGCGAACGTCCCTTACGAGTCAAAGGTCCACGGCACGGGCGGCCGCACGGTGATGCGACGAGCCGCCCGCGAAGGCGACGCGCGGCCCTCGTACTCCGTTGCGACGGTAGCCGACCTTCCCTTTAGCGTCGAAGCCGTTTCGCAGCGGTTCAAGGACGGCCGGGTCTACACCGCCGGCGTGATTTGGGGCTCGGCGAGAGGCGCCCGGGGGGTCGTGCCGACCGTCGAAGGCCTGCGCGACGTGCGCGTGGTAGACATCAGCGAAAACGAAGACGCGGGCAAGGGCACGTTCGGGTTCGTCGGCTGGTCGACCGGAAGCGACGCGCCCGAGGTCACCGTGAACTACGGCGGCGACCTCAAGCGTGTCGAGCCGGGCGTCGAGACGGGCAGCGAGGCCGCGCAGCTCTGGGCGCACCAGCAAACGATCCACGGCTCGTTCGACGACCGCGACGATCTCTTGGCTTTCAGCCTGAAGTACAACGTTCCCAGCAAGGTCACGGCGCTCCTCGCCGTGCCCCAGGAGGAAATGCGCCTCTACCGCCAGAAGGCGGAGGAGTTCCAGCGCTTGCAGGCCAAGCGCCGCGCCGAGGAGCGCCGCGAGGCCCGGCGAAGGCGGGAGTGGTCCAGGACGCCGG
>JAUJNV010000082.1 GCA_030447945.1 Fimbriimonas sp.
TGTCCTTGCTCTGCCCGATGGGGAGGTTCCGCTGCTCGGCGTACTCGATCTCCCAGCTCCGCGTGAGGTTCATCTCGCGCACGGGGGCGAGGATGGGGATATCCGGGGCGAAGAGGCGCAGGCCGAACTCGATGCGGAACTGGTCGTTCCCCTTGCCCGTGCAGCCGTGGACGAAGGCGTCTACGCCACCCATCGCGTGCGCCGCCTCGGCGGCCTTCTTGGCGATCAGGGGGCGGGCGATGGCGGTGGAGAGGGGGTAGCCGAAGTAGTCCGCGTTCGCCGCGATGGCGGGCATGCAGTACTCGCGGGCGAACTCCTCCTTGACGTCGAGCACCTGGTGCTCCGTGCCGAGGATGCGGGCGCGCTCCGTCGCCTGGCGCAGGTCCTCTTCCGGCTGGCCGACGTCCACGCAGACGGTGGCGACGCGGTCGTAGCCCATCTCGCGCACGAGCGGCACGCAAACGGTAGTGTCAAGGCCTCCGGAGTAAACGACGAGGGCGGTCTTCATCTGTGGGGGAAGGGTACCGGGCGGCGGGTATTGGGTGCTGGGTTTTGGGTGTTGGGTGTTGGGGGAGAGAGGTGTTCGGGTGTTCGGGTGTTGGGGTTTTGCGGCCAAGGGGAAACCACTCCAACGCCCAACGCCTAGTAGCTCCAGGCGTTCAGAGGGATGAACTGGCCCTCGATAGGCACTTCGGCGGAGAGAAAGTTGTCAATGGCACGGACGATGGCGGCGTAACTCAAATTCTTGAGCGGGTCGCCCTCTTGGAAGACAGCCAGGATTCCGGCATGGGCAAAACCGCTTTGGTGCAGGCCCAGGAAGTCGCCGGTGTTCCGGGTGAGGATCGTGCGCCCGGTAGCGTGGGCGTGCCGGAGAATCTCCAAGTCCGGATGCCCGTTCAAGCCCGCGTCGGCCACTGTCTGCACGTCGTGCCCCTCCTCGTTCAGGAGTCGGATGAGGGCCTTCGCTTGGGAGTCTTCGTCGAGAAGAAGCTTAAGGGTGGACAACGCCGCCTGAAGCCAGGAGCCTCGCCCCCTCTTCCTCCGCCTCCATCCGAATGAGATCCGCGTTCGCCTCGCCGTACCGCATGCACTCCTCGACGGCCTCTCGGGGCAGGTTCCAGTTTTCGGCGGCTTCCTCCAGGCTCATGCCGTTGGCGCGCAGATCGGACCAGACCGTGGAGGCCAAGAGCCGCCGCCCCTTGAGGTACATCTGCCGCCGCCAGGGATGCGGACGTTCCACGAGATACTTCCACGGACTGCGCCCTGCCGTCTCCAACTCCGGAATGATGACCCGAGTGATCTTGCCCGAAGAGTCGTGGACGTAAAGCCGCCCTCCTTCTTCCAGGTCGCGGGCGACCGCAGCCAAAACGTGGATGGCTCTCAGAATCGCTTCCTTAGCAGTGGGCGCCCCGAGGGCTCCCCTCAGCCAGTTCAACTCCGCCTCCTGCTCGGGTGTGATATTGAAGTTCTGTCGTTTGGTCTCCGGCTGCATCTCGTTCCATATAAGTATACGGTAAGTAGAAAAGGGCCATTGCGAGTAGCAGGGGCGTACTGTGCCGATCTGACACAGACTCATATCTTCTCGACACAGGCCGAATACACCTGCACGAGGGTGCCGATCACGCGCGGGGCGCGCATGCTACGATGGCCTATGCTCAGCGATGCGGATGTCCAGGAGTTTCATGCTAACGGCTACCTCAAGGGAAGCCAGATCCTCTCGGACGAGGAGGTCGAGACGCTACGGGCCGAGGTGCTGCGGGTGATCGAGGGGCGGGAGGCGGAGGGACCGCAGCCGGTGCTGCTGCGCAACTTCGGGAAGGAAGACTCGCCAGTGTGGCAGATCGTGAACATCTGGATGGTCAGCCCCCCGTTCCGGCAGCTTGTGGAGCACCCGGCCATTGTTGAGGAGATCGCGCAGCTCACGGGCGCGCGGGCGCTGCGGCTGTTCCACGACCAGATCCAGTACAAGCCCGCGAGCAAGGGCGGCGTGAACATGTGGCACCAGGACGCGCCGCTGTGGCCGATCCTCAAGCCGATGACGGAGGTCTCGGCGTGGGTCGCGCTCGACGACGTGGACGAGGAGAACGGGTGCATGTGGATGGTCCCCGGCTCGCACCTGTGGGGCGACCACATGGCGTACCTGCGCACCGTGCCCTCTTTCGACGAGCTGCCCAAGGAGTTCGACGGGCACACCGTGGAGGTCCTTTCCCGCCCGGTCGCCAAGGGCGAGGTCCACTACCACCACGCCCTCACCTGGCACGGCAGCGGCCCCAACGTCAGCGGCCGCCCCCGCCGCGCGATCGCCCTGCACTACATGACCGACGAGACCCGTTTCGTCGCGAGCGGCGAGCACGTCATGAAGCCGTTCGTCGAGGCGAGCGACGGCGAGCACGTGATGGGGGAGGGGTTTCCGTTGGTGTGGGAGAGCGCGCCGGAGGAAGTCGAGGCGCCGCGGATGGTGTTGCCGTAGGGGGCAGGGCGTTGAGGCGTTGGGGCGTTTAGGCGTTGGGGAAGGCTCCAGAACGCCTTAAGGCCTTAACGCCCCAACGCCTAGCCTCTCGGCCGCAAGTTGATCCCGTTCGGGTCGAACTTGCGCTCGCCGGAATGATCCATGTCGCGTGGGAGAGCGCTGCCGTCGAGGCTGCTCTCTCCCTCGGCCCAGCCGTTGGTCTTCTCGTACTTGCGGGTGCCGTAGTCCACGAGGATGAAGCTCATGAGGCTCAGCCAGGTGAAGCCCGCGAGCACCCAGAGCTTCGTGAGGCGGGTGCTGTACTTCACATGCATGAAAAACATGATCACCAGCCAAGCCTTGAGCGTCGCGATTCCCAGGGCGATGAGGTTGTTGATCCAGTTGCCCGAGATCGGGCCCAAGCCGCGCAGAGGGAAGTAAGACACAGCGACGGTCGCCGCCATCAGGGCGAACAGCGCCAGCAGCGTCTTGACGTAAACCCACGGGCTCAGCACGTGGTGATCGTTGGCGTGGGTGGCGGCGGCGAGGGGTGACTTGGCCATGGCACTAAAGGGGCTTGGGCATCAGGTACATCAGCGGGAACAGGAAGATCCAGACCAGGTCGACGAAGTGCCAGTACAGGCCGACCATCTCGGTGGGCACGAAGTCTTCGGTGACGCTCTTCGCCTTGGTTTGCCAGAGGAAGCCGAGCACGCCCATCGCGCCGATGCCGATGATGATGTGCACGGCGTGCAGGCCCGTCATGGCGAAGTAGAGGCCGAAGAAGATCTGCGCGTGGTTGAGGTTCGCGCCGTGCAGCGTCTCCGGGTTCATCGTGAAGGAGGGGCCGGGCAGCAGGTTCTGCTCGAACTTCGACGAGTATTCGAAGTACTTCACGACGAGGAACACGCCCGCCAGGCCGATGGTCGCGACCAGCATCTTCAGCACCCACATCCGCTGCTTGAGCTGCGCGAAGTGGACCGCCATCACCATCGTGAAGGAGCTGATGAGCAGCACCACCGTGTTGCCCGCGCCCATGGGGATGCTCAGGTGCTCGTGCGAGAGGTAGAAGTCCATCGGGTACGCCCAGCGGTAGAGGGTGTACGTCAGGAACAGCACGCCGAAGAACATCACCTCGGTTACCAGGAAGGTCCACATCCCGACGATGTAGCTCTCGTTCTGCTGGTCGATGTCCTCGAACTGGTGGTGGAGCGGCCCCTCCGCGTGGGTGGCGCCGTGGGGCGTCGGTCCGTGCATGGCGTGGGACATGCTACTCGCCTCCCGAGGGGAGCTTGTCCCCGTCCTTCGTGCGTCGCGCGGTGCTGCCGGGGTGGACCATCTCTTCGTTCGCTCTCTGCTGCTCGTACTCGGCGGCCGGGTCGAAGTCGTACACCTCGTCGGTGACGAGCGGCGTCTCGACGAAGTTCGTGGTGATGGGCGGCGAAGCGGTCTCCCACTCCAGCCCGTGCGCCCCCCAGGGGTTCGCGCTCGCCCGCGCGCCGTTCTTCAGCGACATTGTCAGGTAGATGCCCGGAATCACCAGGGAGAGGGCGAGCACCGATGCGCCGGCGGTGGAGAGGATGTGGTACGCCTGGAACTCCGGCGCCAGGTAGTAGGTCGCGTACCGGCGCGGCATTCCCAGGAAGCCGAGGATGAACTGCGGGAAGAACGTGAGGTTGAAGCCTACGAACACGAGGATCGCGTTGAACTTCCCGATGGTGTCGGGGTACATCCGCCCGGTCATCTTCGGCCACCAGTAGTGGAGGGCGCCGAGGAAGGCGGTCAGCGAGCCGCCCACCATCACGTAGTGGAAGTGCGCCACGATGAAGTAGGTGTTCGTCAGGTGGACGTCGGTGCCCATCGAGGCGAGGTAGAGCCCGGTCAGACCGCCGATGGTGAACAGGCCGATGAACCCGAGGGCGTAGTACATCGGCGTCGCCAAGACTACGTTCCCCTTGTAGAGCGTCGCCGTCCAGTTAAAGACCTTAACCGCGCTCGGCACGGCCACGAGGAAGGAGATCAGGGAGAAGACGATCCCCTGGTACATGGACTGGCTGGAGATGAACATGTGGTGGCCCCACACGAGGAATCCCAGTCCGGCGATGGCGAGCGACGAGAACGCGACGAAGTGGTAACCGAAGATCCGCTTGCGGGCGAAATTGGCGATCAGCTCGGACTGCACCGCGAACGCGGGCAGGATCATGATGTAGACCGCCGGGTGGCTGTAGAACCAGAACAGGTGCTGGAACAGCACCGGGTCGCCGCCCTTGGCCGGGTCGAAGATGCCCAGGCCGAACATCCGCTCGGCGCCGGCGAGGGCGAGCGTGATCGCGACGACCGGCGTGCCGAGCAGCATGATGATGCTCGTCGCGTACATCGACCAGACGAACAGCGGTAGGCGGCCCCAGGTCAGGCCGGGCGCGCGCATCTTGTGGATCGTGACGACGAAGTTCAGGCCCGTCAGGATCGAGCTGAACCCGTTGATGAAGATGCCGATGACCGCCAGCGCGACGTCACCTGGGTGTTCGAGTACATGCTCGAGAACGGCGTGTAGAAGGTCCAGCCGGTGTCCACGCCGCCCGTGCAGAGCGCGGCGACCGCGACGCCTCCCGCGATGATGTAGAGGTACCAACTGACGAGGTTCAGGCGCGGGAACGCGAGGTCGCGAGCGCCGATCATGATCGGGATCAGGAAATTTCCAAAGACCGCCGGGATCGCCGGAATCAGGAAAAAGAAGATCATGATGATCCCGTGGGCCGTGAAGATCTTGTTGTAGGTGTCCGTCTCGAACAGGGTGCTCGCGGGCGAGGTGAGCTGCAGGCGGATAGCGCCCGCCGCGAGGCTCCCCACGAAAAAGAAGAGGGAAACGGAGATCAGGTAGAGGATCGCGATCCTCTTGTGGTCCCCCGTCAGCAGCCACGACTTGATCGTGTGCGAGGCGTTGAGGTAGTTGAGGGACTCCTCTCTGGGCCTCTCGCCGGGGGCCTCCGCGGGGGTGACGACGGTTGCGCTCATGGGTTTCCTTTAGTTTAGATTCTTACCGCCCGCCCTCGCCGCCCGAGCCGTCGCCGCCCGCGCCCTCTCGCGCGGCGATCGCCCCGACGGAAGGCGATCCCTGGCGGACGGTGGGGGTGGGGTCGGTGCGCGGCTGGCGGGCGCCGATCGTGCCGACGGCCAACGGGTCGCGCCCGTTCGTGCGGGCCTGGTCGGCGGCGAAGGAGCCGGGGCCGACGATACTGGCGGCGGGCAGGGTCTGAGGCGAGCCCATGGTCTTGATGTAGGCGATGAGGTTGAGGATGTCCTCCTCGCTCACCTGCCCCTCGTAGGCCGGCATGGTGGGTCCGTAGCCGGCCGTCAGTCGGTTGTGGGGCCGGAGGATGGACTCGCGGAGGTAGTCCTCGTTCGCGACCGCCGGCGCACCGTTGGCCAGCACGCGCGGCTTGCCGAAGATGCCGTACAGGCTGGGGGCGCGGGGGTTGCTCTGCCCGCCGTGGCAGTTGTTGCAGGCGAGCTTCCCGCCGTAGAGCTTGGCGCCCGCCTGGTCCATGGTCATCGTGGGCACGGAGTTGCCTCCGTTGGAGACCCACTGCGCGAAGTCGCGCGGCTCCATGACGACGACCTCGCCTCCCATCTCGGAGTGCTGGCCGCCGCAATACATGCCGCAGAAGAGGTGGTACCGCCCGGCCCGTGTGGGCGTGAACCACATGTTCACGTAGCGGCCGGGCACGACGTGCATCTGGGTGCGGAAGGCGGGGACGTAGAACGCGTGGATCACGTCCTGCGAGATCATCGTGAGCTTCACGGCACGTCCGACGGGGACGTGCAGCGTGTTGTTTTCGCGTACCCCGCTGGCGGCGTGCTGGATGTGCCACATCCACTGCTTGCCGATGACGAAGATCTCCATCGCGTTGTCCGGGACGGTGCGCTGCGTCACGAACAGCTTCGCTCCGAGAAAGAAGATCACGATCCCCAGGACCAGGGGAATGAAGGTCCAGGTCAGCTCCAGCTTGAGGTTCTCGTACACCGGCCGAGAGCGATCGACCTTGTTGCCCACCCGGTACCGCACCGCGAGGAAGATCGCCATCACGCCGACGATCACCGTAAAGAACACTGACAGAGCAGTGATGAGATAGAAGATCAGGTCGTGCTCGGGCGCGAAGCTCGAGGCTTGAGGCGGGGCGAGTTGAAAGTCGTTCATTGCCTTACGCCCCGTGGGACGCGCTCTCCTTCTTCGCCTTCTGGTTCATTCGCAGGATCGAGCCCACGAGCACGACGAGCGTGATCACGCACGCCAAGCGGAGGACGTTCTTGTAGACGATGGTGCGCTTGCCGGTCGCCGGGTCGATCATGATGCACCCGAAGAGAAACTCTTCCGCCTTCTGCCCCACTCGGTTCTGTGCGGCGATGCGGGCGTTCTCCTGGACGACGATCGTAGGGAACTCGGTGCCCACGATGTAGCTGGACACCTTTCCTTCGGGCGTGATAAAGATCGCCGCCGCCGGGTGGTTCACCATGTCGCGCTGCTCGTCGTAGCCGTAGCGGAAGCCGATCGCGTCCGTCACGCGGCGGATCTCTTTAACGTCGCCCGTGAGGAGGCGCCAGCCCGGAGCGGTGGCCGGCTGCTTGAAGTCCGCGAGGATGCTCGCCTTCTTGGCCTGCGCCAGCTCCCACGTCTCCTTCGGGTGGATGCCGAGCATCACGACGTCGAAGTCTTTACCCACACGGAGCTCGTGATCCTCGCTGTTCAGGGGGACCTTCGCCGCCTTGCTGAGGGTCTTCAGAAGGTTCGTCGTGACCAGCAGGCACCCGGTCTGGCAGCGGTAGAAGACGGGCATGACGAGCAGGGGCCGGCCGCCGAGAAGGTCGCCGAAGCGGATCGTCTTGCCGCTGTCGTCCTTGAACGTCGCGTCCTTGGGCACGGTCGCGCCGAGCTTCTGCTCGATGCCCATCTGCTTCACGAGGGCCGTCTGGCCCTGCGCTCCGGCAAAAGAGGCGACGAGGAGGGCGGCGAGGGCGGGAATGGTTCGGTAGAGGATCACCATCTTTACTTAACGTCCATTCCCCGGCCGGTTTGACGGTCCGGGGCTGCCGGGGCTGGGGCGGACGGTGCCGCCCCTTCCGTCGGGGGTGATGTAGGTGCCCCCTCCCATAGCTCCGTCCCGAGGCCCCGGCACTACAGTCGGTG
>JAUJNV010000083.1 GCA_030447945.1 Fimbriimonas sp.
GATGTCGCTTCCGACGACGGCGATGCCCGCCCAATAGGGCCAGCCGAGGATCGAGCCCATCACCACGCCCGCGCCCTTCATCTGCGGCATTGTGTAGAAGAAGCCGATGAACAGAACGAATAACACCGCCAGCTTACGGAAGCCCGCGCTGTCGAATCGCCCTTCGGCGAAGTCGGGGATCGTGTAGGCCCCGAACCGGCGCAGGGGGCCGGCGATAAAGAGGAGGAGGAAGAGGTAGCCCGCCGCGTAGCCGACCGGGTACCACAGCGCGTCGTAGCAGACCTTCATGACCAGGCCGGCGATCCCCAAAAACGACGCCGCCGAGAGGTAGTCGCCGGAGATCGCGGAGGCGTTCCAGAACACGCTCACGGAGCGCCCGGCCACGAAGAAGTCGGCCGCGGTGCGCGCCGTGCGGGTCGCGACGATCCCCAGGCCCACTGTCGCGACGATGATGAGGACCACGCCGAAGAGGGGGATCAGGCTCACGGCCGACGGAACTCCTCGGCGCTCTCCCTCTCGATACGTTCCGTCGCGCGCACGTAGTAGGCGGCGAGGACCCAGGTGACGGGGAAGAAGAGGGCCCCGAGGAACAGCCAGGTGAGGGTGAACCCGCCCACTCGCGCGTTCGCGAAGTCCGGCGCGTAGAGGTTCACCAGGGGCAGCCCGAACAGCAGCAGCAGGAACACCGCCGCCACCCGCAGCCCCAGCCCGGCCTGCCGCCGCATCAGCCGCCCCGCGAGCCGCTCCTGTTCCTCGGGAGTCAGCCCCTTGAGCCCGGTCGCCTCCTCGTGCATGGGGGGAGGATAGCAGGAGGAAGGGCGTTGAGGCGTTAGGGCGTTAAGGCGTTAAGGCGTTCCGGAGCCGTCTCCAAGGCCTCAACGCCCTAACGTCCAACGCCTCCCGCTACTTCTCCCGCCAGCTCCGGATCTTCATGACGACGATCGAGACGTCGCCGGGCATGGCGGGGGGCATGTTCCGCGCGAGGGCGGGCACTTGGTAGAGGGAGGGGTTGTTGGTCCCGAGGTCGAAGAAGGTGCCCATGATCGTCCCCATCACCCGGGCTTTCTTCATCGCCTTGACGCGGCCCTGCGCGTAGAAGGCGCCCGTGATATCGAGAATCGCGGAGGTGCCGAGAACGATGTCTCCTTTCGCGACCCATCCCAGCCTCGCGTCGGGGTTGGGGAACTTGAGGCCATCCACAGGGAGGAGGTTGCCGCCGAAGGTGAGCTGCCCCGGCACGTAGACCGTGCCGTTCCCCTTGAAGCGCATATTGCCGTTCATCGCCAAGTCGCCGAGGACGCGTACGACCCCTTGGACCTCGAGAATCGCGGGTGCGAGGCTTGTCTCTCTCGTGAAGGTAATGGTGTTGCCGTATACGTCCGCCTGCGTGAAGGAGGTGGTGTTGGGAGTAAGGGCCGTCATGTTCACCAGCAGCGCCCGGTTCAGATAGTAGGCCTCCTGGTTCTCCCACACTGTGCCGGTAGCGTCTGTGTAAGTGGACGCCCCTATCCCGGAGATGATCGGAAGGCGGATGTTGCGTCCGTCCAGGTCGTAGGCGTTCTTGGTACCGTTGTCGCTGTAGACGTTATTCACACTTCCCGCATAGCCGTCGTTGACGAACGAGCCGTCCATGGTTCCCTTGCTCAGGCCCAGATCTACCAATTGGTTGGTGCCGATCATGGCGCTGCCCGTGAGCTGGACCCGGCCGTGCTTGACGCGAATGTCCGCGTGCAGGGTTTCCCGGTCGCCGACCTTCGGCGGATCGACCACCGTCGCGCGGAGCAGGGGGTCGAGGCCGCTGTAGTTGTTGCCGATGCTGGCGTCGCCATCGAAGGAGGTGCTCAGGTCGGCTTGGGTGAGCGGAGGGTTGTACTTGAGGTCGCGGTTTTGGTCGTTGTACGGCTCGCGCGCGCTCCAAACCCCGTCGCCGTTCGAGTCGGTAAAAGGCTCGCCCGCGTCCCACTTGGCGTTCTTGTTTTTATCGGTGAAGGCCTCTTGGTCGTCCCACTTGCCGTTGCCGTTGAGGTCGGTGTAGGCCTCGCCCTCCCCCACGATGTGAACCGAGCCGCGGACGGTGACGTTGCCGTTGATCGCTTTGCCCGACTCACCGATGCCGGCGAAGATGGCGTTGTTCCAGACGCCGACGTCCTTGGCCCGCAGGAGGGCGCGCAGCGAGTGGGTTCGCCTCTCAAAGGTTACGCTGGTGGTGATCCATGCGGCGGTGTCGTTCGGCACCGGCTGCACGTTGGCGGAGGCGGTGCAGCCAGGAGCGATGGCTTGAAGGGCCTCCGTGAGATCGTAAACGGCGGTGGGGAAGGCGGCGCGGTTCTGGTTCGCATAACCGAAGGCGCGGGTGGCCCCCACCTCTAGGGCCGCCTGGGTAGCCTGGAAGGCGGTGGCGGCACGTCGGTCGCTGCCCGCTCGCTTGAGTCCATGGGCGCCCAGGCCGGCCACGCCGATGCTCCCGATGAGAAGCACGGTCATCGCGAGGAGGCAGAAGGTGGAGACGGAGCCGCGGGTTCGGGTCGGTGGCTTCATTGGGCGGAGTTCCTTAGGATCACGGTGGTCTTCATCCGGACGTAGCGTTGACTGCCGATTCGCCCGGTCCCCCGGGTGACCAGGTTGATCGTGACCGCCCGCAGGGAGCCGATCGTGGTGAGCTGGAACGGGCGGTAGGCCTGCCCCTGCTGGGTCGACTTAGGCGAGGGGTCCTTGCCGTCGATGCCGCTCACCAGGATCTTCCCGCTCCTGTTGGTGAGGGTGCCGTTTTTGAGGCTGGGGTTCTTGAAATACACGCGAAAGGTGCGTTCGACGCCGTCGGACGCCAGGGGTTCCTGCAGCTCGAGCTCGCCTGTAACCGGATTGACGGCGCTGCCGTACTTGGGCAGCCAGTAGGTGATCTGGGTGCCATCGGTCGAAAGAGTCGCGCTCATCGCGCCACGCAGCCTTTCCGCCACTTTCCGCAGACCCTGGGCGTTGTCGATGGTGATGTCCGAGTCGACGCCTGTGCGACGATACGAGCGCGTCCCCGCGAGGAGGAGGGAGACGGCGGCGAAGAGCACCAGGGACATGATCCCGAGGGTCGTGACTAGCTCCGGTAGGGTGATGCCGCGTAGGCGTCGGATCCGGCTCATCGATACCCTCCCACAACGGTGCCGTTCTTTACGGTGCCCCAGCCGCCCTTCGACTTCCATCGGATCACGATGTCGACGCGCTTGCTGCCTCCCTCGATCTCCACGATGTCCAGCGTCCCCGTTCCCTGCGGCAGCGTCTGAGCGGGGGAGTAGAGCGAGCCCTCGTCGAGGGGGATGCGCGAGAAGCTGTAGGGGGGAGCCTTGGCGAGCTGGCCCTCATCGATGAGGCTGAGGTCGGTGAGGGTCGCGGCGTTCAGGTTTTGCGGCTTGAGGAGCTGGATGTGCTCGATCAGGCGCGTCGCCATCTGCACCGCCTGCGTCTCCTGCTTCGCCCGCAGCTCCGTCGCGTGAAGAATCGGGAGCAGCGCGAAGAACGCCACCGCCGCGACCCCCAAGACCATCGCCCCGATAAGGCTGTCGATGATCACGACGCCCCTTTGCCTGTGCTTGACGAAAACTCCCACACCAGAATTGTCGGCTCGGCGGGGTGTGGGCCACCCGTTAGAATTGCCAGGGGCAATAAAGGCGCCCCGGCAAGTTGCCGGGGAGTCTGAGGACGCTTCTAGCCCTATCGCTCCCGCCAGCCGCGGACCTTGACGCTGATGATGGAGCGGTCGCCCGGCATTCCCGGGGGCATGTTCCTCGCGAGGCTGGGAACCTGGAATATGGAGGGCACGTTGGTGCCCATGTCGTAGTAGCTGCCCACAAGCGACCCCACGACGTCGGTCTGCTTAGTGGTCTTGACGACGCCCTGGGCGAAGAAGGCGCCTATAAGGTTCGCCTGAGACGTGTCGCCCACGACCATATTCCCCTTGGCGATGCATCCCAATACCGTGGTGGTGGGGAACGTCTGCCCCTCCGCCGGCAGGAGGTTGTCCTCGAAGACCACGTCGCCGGGGGAGTAGAAGGTGCCGCGCCCCGTGTAGCGGACGTTGCCGCTCACCGTGAAGGAACCGGGGAGCAGGATGATGCCGTTGATCAGGAGGCTGGCCTGCGCGCCGCCGGCGGCGGGGGTGTACCGGATGAAGTTCCCCTTGGCGTCCGGCACTCCGTCAGCCGGATAGACGAAGGCGAGCGTGGAGGGGGTGATGCCCGTCAGCGACACGGGCAACCCCTTGGCGAGCAGGAGCTGCTCGTGGTTCACGTAGACGGTGCCCGTCTGGGAGTCCGTGGAGGTCTGAGCGCCGATCCCCGCGAGGAGAGGGAACTTGATGTTTAAGGAGGCCAAGTCGTACGATTCGGACGTGCCGTTGTCACTGAAGACGTGGCTGGCGCTGTCGCCCCGGTAGCCGTCGCTCACGTACGAGCCGTCGATTTTGGACTTGCTGAGGCCGCCGTCCACTACCTCGTTCGTCCCGATCTTCGCGTTGCCGCCCACACTGAGCTGACCGTGCTTGACGCGGACCTCACTGCTGAGGCTCTCGATACCGCCGATCTTGGGCGGCGCGAGGACGAGCGCGCGGAGCGCGGGGTCGAGGCCGCTGTAGTTGTTCCCGACGTAGGCGTCGCCCGAAAGGCTCGTGTTCAGGTCGGCTTGCGTAACGGGCGGCTCGTATATGCCGTTGCGATTGGTGTCATTGAACGGCTCGGCGGAGGTCCACACGCCGTCGCCGTTGGCGTCGGTGAAGGTCTCGCCCGGGTCCCAGGTCGCGTTCTTGTTTTTGTCGAAGAAGCTCTCGGCGACGTCGCGCACGCCGTTGCCGTTGAGGTCTGTACGATCTGCCGTCGCCCAAGATGTGGAGGGAGCCGCGCATGCTCACGTTGCCGTTGCGAGCCCGCCCCGACGGGCAGTGGCCCGCGAAGACGGCGTTGTTCCAAATGCCGACGTCCTTGGCGATCATGTACGTGCGGATGCTGTGGCGCCGGGTCTGGTACCGGGCGTTCAGGGTAATCCACGCCACCATCGTGTTGTTCGGGTCGGGCACGACCGTCGCCGTGGCGACGCAGCCTGGGGCGAGCAAGGCGACCTCGGCCGAGAGGTCGTAAGTGGTCGCCGGGAACGCGCCCTTGTTCTCCTTGGCGTGGACGTAGGCCTTGGAGATGCCTTCTTCCAGAGCCGCCTGCGCCGCCTGGAAAGAGACCATCGCCCGGAAGTCGCCTTTGGCGCGCGAGATGCTGGCGCCCACGATGCCGGACACGCTGAAGCACCCCAGGAGCAGGATGGTCATCGCGAAGAGGCAGTAGGCGGAAAGAGAGCCGCGGGTGCGGCGGAGTGGGCGGTTCATCTTCCGGAGTTCCTCAACAAGACGGTGGTCTTCATGCGGACGTAACGCCGTCCGCCGGCCACGGCCTTCGGGTCCTCCGTGATCAGGTTCAGCGTGACCGCCCGGAGGGAGCCGATCGTCGTAAGCTGGAACGGCCGGTAGACCTTGTTGCTCTGGCTGGACTTGGGCGCGGGGTCCCGGGCGAGAATGTTCCTGACGAGGACCTTTCCGGTGGGGCTCGTCAGGACACCCCCGTTCTTGCCGTTCGGGATGCTCACCTTGAACGTGCGCCACTGGCCGTCGGAGGTCGGGGGGTACTTCAGCTCGCGCTCGCCCGTGAGAGGGTCTGCCTCCGCCGCGAACTGCGCGTTCTGATAGGTGACGGTGTAGACGTGCGCACTCTCGTCGGCCGTGACCGTCGCACTCATCGCCCCGCGAAGCGCCTGCGCGATGCGGCGAAGTCCGTTCGCGTTCTTCATGTGCAGGTCGGCGTCCGACGTGGTGCGGCGGTACGAGCGCATTCCCATGCTGAACATCCCTACGGTGGCACCCATGATGAGGCTAATGATGGTCAGGGAGACGAGGAGCTCGGCGAGAGTGATGCCCGCCTCGCGGCGGGAAGGCCGTCTCACCGGTAACCCCCCACGATCGTGCCGGTCTTAACCGAGCCCCAGCCCCCATTGGTCTTCCACCGAACTTCCACCGTCACGCGGCGCGAGCCGGTCGGCAGGTTTTCAATGGTCATCGTCCCCTGGCCCTGTGACAGGGCCTGCGCCGGGGAGTAGAGCGAGGCCTGGTCGAGCGGGATGCGCGAGAAGCTGTAGGGAGGGAGACTGCTCCTCTGGCCTTCGTCGATGAGGTTGAGGTCCGAGAGGACGTTCGCTTCCAGGTTCTGAGGCGGGAGCAGTTGGATGTGCTCCACGAGGCGCGTCGCCATCTGCACGGCCTTGCTCTGCTCTTGGGCATGGAGTTGGGACTGGTGGAGCATGGGGTAGACGGAGAAGAAAGAGACTGCGCCTATCCCCAGCACAAGCGTCCCCAGCATGCTGTCGAGGACGACGTTGCCCCTGATCCTGCGATTTCTGTTGGTGACTCTCATGCTAGTGCTTTCCCCGTCGGGGTGCGGTTGCTGCCTGTCAAGATTACGGGCTTCATACCGAATCCGCTGGCTCCCGAGTGATTCTCGGCCCTATCCCCTCAGGTTTCCACCAGGCGAAGCCGAGAGAGGAGGCCGTCCGGCGTCAAGTCTCGTCGCTTACGGCCGGCATCCCCCTCGGGCGGCGTCTTAACCTCAATTGCAGAGCGTCCGGCGCGTTCCTCGCCGGTCAGCTCGTGCCTATGGCATGGCCAGGCGTCGCGACGCGCGACGGTCACGCGCCCTGTGGGCCCGTAACCCTTCGAAGAGGGTGCCGACAGAGCCCTGCCCCCCAGGCGTGCCTGCGTCCCGGTCCATTTACCGGGTTCTCGTCGGGTAGGCCGTGGCGGCCCCGATCCTGCGCCTCGTCGAGGCAGCCATCTGCTAACCTTCCACGCGATGGCGACTCTCTTTGCGATGCGGGTGAATCCCCAGGAGGACGTTCAGCGAGTGCACGTCCGCCGCACGCGGGGGGTGGTCAGCTTCGAGCTCCTGTCTCTCGGCGAGAGCCCTTCGTGGGGCGTCATTCCGGTAAGCCAAGTCGCCGAGGTACTGGAAGATCGGGAGCGCGTCGAGGAAGGATGCGGAGTCGTCCTCGGCTACGACGAGAGTCGCGATGCCTGCGTGGTGTTCTTCGACGGAGGGCCGACGCGGGTGATCGTGCGACTCCGGGCCGACAACCTCCGCCAAGCGATAGAGCTGGAACCCACGGTCGGCTAACCGATCCAAGACGATCAGTCGCGCCCAAGCCCCTGGCCGCGCCAGGGGCTTTGCGCCGTCAGGCTTTAGTCCTTGCGGCCAGACCACTTGCGGCGTCGGCAGGCGACGCCGATGAGACCAAGGCCGAGGACGGCCATGGTTGCGGGCTCCGGCACTGGGGCGAAGCTCACGCGGGGCTGCTTGAGGTCGTCGATCTGTACGGTGCTGACGAGGTCGACGCTCGACATCACCTGGCCGTCGAGCGCGCGGAACCGGAAGAAGTTCTCGCCGTTCTTGTCCAGGTCGAAGGTCTCGACGTAGTCGCCTCCGCTGCCGAAGGCGCGGTGGACCGTGAAGGTCACTTGGCCGTCCGCCATCGCGTCGAGGTTGAAGATCAGCGTCTTGAAGCCCAGGGTCCTGTCGTTCGGCGCAATGGACAGCGTCGTGAAGTCGCCGTCCAGGCCCAGGCCCCCGGCCCGGCCGTTGGCCGGCGAGCCCGGGTGGGGTTAGCCCCCGCCCGAGAAGTCCCC
>JAUJNV010000084.1 GCA_030447945.1 Fimbriimonas sp.
CCCAGCCGTTATCCTCTATCTCGTCTTGTGTCTGGAGTTCATTCGTGTGCTCTTACGTTCTGTCGCAGCGTCGGCGGACCCAGAACTCATCCGGTTGGTTTTCGTGAACCTGGTCCAGAATTCATGCAAGTATCGGCAGCCGGGCGCCCCCGCCCGCGTCACCTTCGGCGCCGACGCTTTGCCCGGGGGCACCGTCTACTTTGTTCGCGACCAGGGCATCGGCTTCGACATGCGCTACGTCCACAAGATTTTCGAGCCGTTCGAGCGCCTCCACCGCGACAACGCTTACCCCGGTACCGGGATCGGTCTCGCCAACGTCAAGCGCATCGTCGAGCGCCACGGCGGCAAGCTCTGGGCAGAGGCGGCGCCGGACCAAGGCGCCGCATTTTTCTTTACGCTGCCCCCTTCCACTGACTAGGGGGCACCAGACGGAGCGCTCTGCCCTTCCCGTGGGTGCGACATCCTGTGCCTCGGCTTCCCCGTAGGTGCGACATTCTGTCGCGCAGTCCTCGGCAGGCGAATCAAGGGCCCTCCGGTGCCCAACGAGGATCGGGCTGCGCCCGATGCGCGACAGAGTGTCGCACCTACGGACGGGGAGAGCTTGAGCCACGGTTCGAACACCGCAAGATAACCGTGGTTAGCGATCCTCGGGCGGATACGAGTCGTCAGACTCTTATGGTTAAAGTGAGCAGACTTCTCGGTGTGGGCGCGGCAGTCGGCCTTCTCGGACTGGCGGGCACGGGCGATGCGCAGCGGGTGCGGACGGTTACCGTCAAGATCCACCGGGTGGCGCAGGTCGACAACCTGGACAAAGGCGATATGCTCGGGTCCGACAAGGCGGACTTCTTCTGCCAGATCACGATCGACGGCAAGATGCACCAGACCAAGCAGATCAGCGACGACGACGCGACCCCCGGCTGGACGTTCAGAGCGCCCATGTACGGCCGCACCGCCAGCGTTCGGATCAAGCTCATCGACAACGACGGCGGCATGGAGGAGAAGGACGACTTCGTCGACATCAACCGCCGCAAGGGCAAGAAGGATCTGCATCTGACGTACAACCCGCGGACCGGTCGCATCACGGGCGACGCCAGGGGCCGCCGGGGCCGGATCATCCGGACCCAAGGCAGCGGCGACACGGACCAAGGCCGGATCTGGTTCTCGATCCGCTAAGGGCGACGCAAGGAAAGGAAGCGGCCGAAGCGCCGCTTCCTGCCCCCGGGAACCGCAACGGCGCGACAGACTTCCTTTATAGGCGTGGTCACTAAACACGACAACGGCGTTTCCCGGTCAGCCCTCTATGTTTTCTCGGCTCCTGTGCGGGGTGGCTTGTCCAAATCGATCAGCATCTATGTCAAGCCCTCACGTTCCCCCGTTTTCCGACCCGAAAACGTCCCCGAATCCTGGTAGCCTCCATACTGTGGAGAGCGACCCTACCCCCATTCCTCGTCGCTGGCAACCCCGGGAGCCGTTCTGCGGCTGGTCCCACTTTTTCGGAGCGGCCTTCGGGCTCGTGGCGCTGGTGGTGCTCATCGTGCTCGCCAAGGGCCGGCCCCACCACCTGGCGAGCTACACGGTGTACGGCCTGAGCATGGTCGGCCTGTATTTGGCGAGCGCGCTTTACCACTCGCTCTACAAGCATGAGTCCCTCTTCCAAAAGCTGGACCACATCGGGATCTACGCCCTGATCGCGGGCACCTACACGCCGGTGTGCCTGGTCGCGCTGCGCGGCACCTTCGGTACCGCGATGCTCGTCGCCCAGTGGAGCATGGCGGCGATCGGCATGGCCGCCATCCTCATCGGGCGCAGCCCCCACTGGCTGCGGATCACCCTCTACCTCGCGATGGGCTGGCTCGCGGTGGTCGCCATTCCGACTCTGGGCGTGGTGCTCCCGCGCCCGGCGGTCTGGCTCTTGGTGGGGGGCGGCATCGCCTATACCGTCGGCACGATCATCTTCGTCAGCGAGCGCCCCCGCCTCTGGCCGGGCAAGTTCGGCTCCCACGACCTCTGGCACGTCTTCGTCCTTGCGGGCAGCGCCTGCCATTTCGTGATGATGCTCTTCATCGTTCGTTTGCCGTAGACTGAAGGTTTCAGGTTTCAGGTTGCCGGTGGGGAGGGCTGATGGGTGATAGGTGATAGGTGATAGGTAAGGTACAAGCCCACACCCGAACACCCGAACACCCGAACACCGGAACAACCTCGCTTTGAGCGCCGTCGCCTAGCCGATGCTTACGCCGAACGCTCCGTCCGATCCTCCGCCGTCTGAGGGCACTGCGCCTACCCCGCAGCCGGGCGACGAAGTTTCTCCCGAGAACGACGAGAGGTGGACTCCGCGCGAAGGCGACCAGGGTGTGTGCACGGACTCGGACAAGGGGAAGCCGAGCGAAGGATGAAGCCGATCAGCCTTCAGCTCTATACCCTCCGCGAGGAGATGAAGTCGGGGAACCACCTGGACGTCCTCCGACGCGTCGCTGAGATCGGCTACACGGGCGTCGAGCCTGCCGGATTCCACGGCATGAGCGCGCGGGACTTCCGAAGGGCCGTCGAGGATCTCGGCATGACGGTCTCCTCCAACCACGGGCCGTTCCCAACGCCCGAGAACGCCGACGAGGTCATTGTGACCACCCGCGACCTGGGCTGCGAGTGGGCCGTGAGCGGCTTCGGCCCCGACGCCTACGAGACGCCCGAAGCTATCGAGCGCACCGCCGAAAAGGTGAACGTCGCCGCGGGCATCCTGGCGGACGAGGGGCTGGGCTTCTGCCTTCACAACCACTGGTGGGAGTTCCAGCCCGTGGCGGGCGGCCAGCTCGCTTACGACCTCATCCTCGAGCGATGTCCCGGCGTGCGCCTGGAGATCGACGTCTACTGGGCCTCCGCCTTCGGCGCCAACGACGTTCCGGGCCAGGTCGCGCGGCTCAAGGATGTTACGCCCCTCCTCCACATCAAGGACGGTCCCGGCGTGAAGGGCCTGCCGCACGTCGCCGTCGGCTCCGGCACGATGGACATCCCCGCGGTGATCGCGGCGGCCGACCCGAGCGTGCTCCAGTGGCTCGTCGTCGAACTGGACGAGTGCGGCACGGATATGGTGGAAGCGGTTGAGCAGAGCTACCGCTACCTCGTCGGCAACGGCCTCGCCTCCGGCAATAAGCCGGCCTGACGGGAGGGCCGGGTGTACGGTGCAGGGTGCCGGGGTGTCGGGTGCGGGGTGAAGGCGACGGGGAACGGGGGACAAGGGACGGGGAACTGGGAACACGGCTTTAAAGTCTCCTGTTCTCTGTGCTTCCCCCTGCACCCTCCACCCTGCCCGACGTCCCCTCATGCATCCTAACACCCATCTCCAAGCCGTCATCTTCGATGTCGACGGCACTCTCATCGACTCGGTGGACTTCCACGCGGAGGCTTGGCGTCAGACGCTCGGCCGTTACGGCCATGAAGTGCCGTTCGAGGACGTCCGCTTCCAGATCGGCAAGGGGGCCGATACGTTCATGCCCGTCTTCTTCTCTTCGGAGGAGATGGATCGGATCGGGGAGGAGGCCAAGGAGTTTCGCAAGGAGCTCTTCAAGCGGGAGTTTCTCCCTCAGGTCCGGGCTTTCCCATGTGTGCGCGAGCTGTTCGAGCGTATCCTCGCCGACGGCAAGCGGATCGCGCTCGCCTCCTCGGCGGTGGGCGAGGAACTGGAGAAATACAAGGAGATCACGAACGTCGGCGACCTGCTCCAAGCGGAGACTTCCGCCGACGACGCTGAGCGCTCGAAGCCTCACCCCGACATCTTCCAGGCCGCCCTCGAGGGCCTCGGCCTGAAGGACCCCTCCCGCGCCATCGTCATCGGCGACACGCCGTACGACGCCGAGGCCGCACGCAAGGCGGGAATCCCCAGCATTGGCGTCCTTTCCGGAGGCTTCCCCGAGGAGAGCCTGCGCGAAGCGGGCTGCGTCGCGATCTTCCGAGGCCCCGCCGACCTCCTGGAGCGCTACGACGAGAGCCCCCTGAAGTAGCCTGGGAGCGCGCTCGTCCCAAGCGCATCCGGAGGAACGATTGCTCTACAGCCTCTAATCAGGGCGGGTCATTCCGAATGCGCTCGGGACGGGCGCGCTCCCAGGCACGGCCCCGCGGGCTACGGGCTTACGGCCTTCAACGGGTCGTCTTCGTAAACTTCGAAGTCGGCGAGGCTCTCCTCTTCCAGGGTTCCCATTCCCATGTCGCCGTTCGTGGTCGCGGCCCAAGTCGTGTGCGCCAACAGCCCCTCCAAACGGCTGCTGTTCTCAGCAGGATCGTAGATCTCCGGCCGCTCTTCGGCGGTCCGGATCGCGTCCCACGGATCGCCGGGGACGATGGGGCGGTCGGAGCCGAAGCACAGCGGGATGCCCGCATCGAGGAGGGAACGGGTGCGCTTGAGCTTCGCCGTTCGCTCGGGGCCGAGCTGGCGGAGGTAGGCGTGGCCGAAGCGGAGCAGGAACTCCGGCTGGAAGCAGACGGGGGAGCCGAGGCGGGCGAGGCGTCCGATCTGCGCATCGCTCAGGATCATCGCGTGCTCGATCCGGTGCCGGGCGGGCTCGCCCGTGGCTTCGTAGGCGTCCATGACGAGGTCCGTCGCGTAGTCGCCGATGCAGTGCGTGGCCACCGCGTACTCCGCGTCGTGCGCCGTCCGCACCATCTCCGTCAGCTTTTCCGGCAGGTAAATGAGCTGCCCGCTTGTTTCGCCGTCGAGCGGGGGCCGGGAAGGGAAGGCGGCCGGCGCGGAACCGGGCTCCCCCGAGTACCGCCCGTAGATCGCCGCCGTCGCGGAGCCAAGGGCGCCGTCGGCAAAGATCTTTATTCCCGCCACCCGGCAGCGATCCTCCTCCAACCCGCGGACGAGGTCCGCAGTTCCTCCTTCGGCACGGCGCGCGGGCCAGCGACGGTCTTCCACTGAAGGTACAGCCTCGTTCGTATCGCGCATCCCGTTTCGGCGGCAATGCGGTACGCCTCGATCTCTCCGGAGGTCGAATCGGCCGGTCATCATGTCGCTCGCGCACGCGATGCCCATGCCGCGCATCAGTCCTCCCGCCGCGAGGATGGCCTGCACCATCTCCTCCAGAGTCGGGTTGGGCGCGGCGCTCGTCACCCGCTCGTGGGCGGCTTCGAAGAGCACCCCGTCGGGCTTCCCGTCGTCCCCGCGCCGGAAGCTTCCTCCGGGCGGATCGGGCGTGGCATCGTCGACTCCCGCCGCGCGAAGGGCGGCGGAGTTGGCGACGCTGGCGTGCCCATTCACGTGTCTCAAGAGGATCGGCCGCGTACCGCTGATCCCGTCCAAGTCGTGCCGCGTGAGATGGACGCCGCCGTAGCGCGTCTGGTCGTAATGGACGGCGTGCAGCCACCCGTCCGGCTGAGCCCCGTGCCGCTCCCGCACCCGGTCCAGCACGTCGCCGTGCCCCTCGCAGCCGCCGAGGTGCAGCTTCTGAAGGTCGAGCCCTGTGGGAAGGATGTGGCAGTGGGGGTCGACGAAGGCGGGGAGAAGATAGCGTCCGTTGAGATCCACAATGTCCCCTCCCCCGTGTGGTTCGTCACGGGAGAGGGGGGAGGGGGTGAGGGTCTCGAAAGTTTCTTCTGCGACCAAGCCTGGTTCAGTTGCGATACTTCCAGAGCCCTCACCCCCTGCCCCCTCTCCTGTGTGGTTCGTCACGGCAGAGGGGGAGCGATGGACGACTCGCCCGTCCTCGACCAGCATCTCCTGTGGCTCGCCGGTCAGGCCCCAGCGGAAGTTCGTGTAATGCGTTCTCAAGTCAGCACCTCCATCACCACCCTCTCCGCGCTCTCTAGCGCGCCCTCGATGAACCCCGTCCAGAGCGCCGTGTGCTCGCCCGCGAAGTGGACGCGCCCCTCGGGGGGCGCGATGTGCGGCATGTGCTCGAGGACGTAGCCGGGGGCGAGGTGGGAGAACGCCCCTCGGCAGTACGGGTCCGCGACCCAGTCGTGGAACCATCCCCGCTCGAACGTCTTCGCGGCCGGCGGGAAGAGCAGCGAGAGCTCGTAGAGCCCCTGCCGCACGGGATCGCCCGCCGCCAGCCACTTCGCCGCCTCGTCGCCGCAGATGTACGCGCAGAGGAGCGGGGCCTCGCCGAGGGCGGCGTCCCACGTCTGTTGGAGCGGTCCGTCGCACAGCAGGCTGCCGCCCCAGCCCCCCTCGTGCCACCACGCGCGGTCGAACTGCCAGACGATCTTCACGGCGCGCGACATGCGGCATGCTTCGACGGCGCAACGCTTTCCCACGGAGAGCGCGGGCTCGAAGATCACCCTCTCCAGGCACGGCGGCGGCAGAGTGAGCACGACCTTGTCCACCCGTGTCTGCCCGCTCTCGAAGCCCAGCGTTACGCCTCCGGCGTCCTGGCGCACCCGCCGCAGCTCACGCCCGAAGTGCGCCTCGGCCCGCAGCCCGCCGAGGACCCGCTCGCACAGCGACCGTGAGCCGCCGGGGATGCGGAAGGCACTCATGACGTCCCCCTCCCGGTCTAGGTAGTGCAGGTACCCCGCGAGCCAGCCCAGGAGCCCGATCCGCTCCGGGTCGTCCCCCTCGTCGGAGCGCGTGCGGGCGGTGACCCACCAGAGTCCCCGCTCGCTCTGGGTCTGCTCGCGCAGGAAATCGGCGAGGTTCTGCTCGTCCAGCTCGTCGGCGTGCTCGTTCTCCCACGGGGGCTCGCGCAGCCCGCGGCACATGTCGCGCGCGGCGCCCTCGACGCGCAGGTCGTCCTCGAGGGCGTCGCTCCAGAGGAGATCCTCGCGCACTTCGCGCCCTTTGTGAACGACCTTTGAGGGCCACGCCCCGCGCGGCTCCGGTTCCAGCCCGAACTCCCGCAGCAGCCCCAAGACGCGGTGATGGTCGGAGTCGATCCACTCGCCGCCCGCCTCGTAGAGCGCGCCGTTCCCCTCGTCGGCCCCGTGCAGCCGCCCGCCCGGCCGCCCCCGCGCCTCGAACAGCTCCACTTCCGCTCCCGCCCGCTCCAGCAGCATCGCGGTGCGGAGCCCCGCCGCCCCCAAGCCCACGACCCCGACCCTCAACGCCCCTTCTTCTCCTCCTGCTGCCCCGCGCGCACGGCAAAGTCCGCGACGAGAAGGACGCCGGTGAGCACGGCGGCGGCGATGAAGAGAGGCTGTGGAGCGGCTGTCTTCAGCAGGTAGAGCGTGGCGCCGAACGCCAGAAACGCCCCGGAGAGCAGGAGCGCTGCCAGTCCTCGGGAGCGGATGCGGAGGAGGGTGAGCAGCGCCAGGACGGCGCAGAGGGCCATGGAGCCGGACAGGAAGAGTTCGAAGTCGGCGGAGCTCATGTTTCGGGCCTCCGTTCGCGCCCCTTCGGTTGCAGTTCGCCACGCTCTGCCTGATCGAGGAGTGCCTTGCATTTGAAGTAAAGGCGGCGCATGAAGAAGAAGTACAGGCCGCCCGCTATGCAAGCAGAAGAGACGCCCAAGGCCAAGGGCATCCCCAGTAGAGCCATTACGAAGAGCGGGACGGGCACTAGAAGCATTCCGTGAAACTCCGCCCTCCATGAGCGGCGACACCATGGATGCCAGATGAGGACCAGCGCGGACAGCCCGATCGTGGCCGCAACCCCGATCTGTAGCTCAGCCGAGGGCCAGCTCACGCTCCCTACTGCGG
>JAUJNV010000085.1 GCA_030447945.1 Fimbriimonas sp.
TGGCCGTTCCCGCCGACGCCGACGGTCTGCGTCTCTGTGGTCTCGGTCGTGGTCGCGGGGCGCATGCCGAGGCGCTCTTCGAGCTTCTCCAGCTCGCTCTCGGCCTCCATGTCGCGGGCGCTGTCCTCCATCGTGATGATCTTGCCCTGGAGGGACTCGTTCTGCATCTCGGCCCGGGCGGACGCCTCGCTCTGCGCCGTGCGGATACGGTCCTGAACCGCGCCGAACCCCTCGAACTGGTTTTCGAAGGTCAGCCCTTCCAGCGCCTTTGCGATGGAGTTCTGGATCTGCGCCTGCTTCCACTGCGCCTTCATGGCGAGCGCCTCGGCAGCCTTCTTGCGGACCTCCTCCTCTTGGCGCTTGATGGCGACCTTGACCTGCTCGACCGTCCCGGCCGCTTGGTCGTAGGAGGACTGGAGCGTGGCGAGGCTCGCGTCGATGTTCATCTTCTCGCGCATGAACTGCGTCGCGAGGTCGCGGTTCCCCTGCTTGAGGGCCATCGCCGCGTTGTTTTCCAACTGCTGGCTCTTTTTCCGCGTGTCGTCCAGCATCTGCTGGAGGCGGTTCTTTTGCGTGATCGCCTGGACGGCGCGTTCGCGGTTCGCGATCAGCGCGCCCTGCATATCCCGGCGCGCCTGGTCGAGCATGATCTCGGGATCCTCGACGTTGTCCATCGCCCGATTGAAGAGGCCCTTGATCCAGTTGATTAGTCGACGCATAGTGCTCCGGCAACCCGCGGGGTTTTCGCAATTATACACGGGGGCTCTCGCGGCTGGGTTGCGGGTGCCGATGCGACCGTCGGGTTTTATCCTAGACGAATGTGGACGACCCAAGTATCCTCCGCCCACGATGCGCGCGTCCGCCTGTTTTCTGCTCGTCTTCACCGGTACGGCGGCGCTCGCCGCCCCGGAGATCTCGTACGTCGTCTCGATGCCGCGCCCCACGACGCACCTCCTCGAAGTGGAGATGCAGGTGAGAGCCTCAGGGCGCGGCCGGCTGCCGAACGCGCTCGACCTCGTGATGCCCGTGTGGACGCCGGGCAGCTACATGATCCGGGACTACGCGCGGCACGTCCAGAGCTTCGTCGCGGTGGACGCGGCCGGTCGGCCGCTGCCGTGGCGGAAGGTGGACAAAACGACCTGGCGCATCGACGCCCGCGGCGCGCCCGCAATCCGCGCGTCCTATCGCGTCTACGCGAACGAGCTGACGGTGCGCACGAATCACTTGGACGATCGGCACGCCTTCTGGAACAACACTGCGACCTTGATGTACGTGGACGGGTTTCTCAAGGCCCCTTCAACCGTACGGGTGGTCCCCTTCGCCGACTGGCAGGTGGCGACCGGCCTGCCGGCCGTTCCGGGTTCGGCGAGTACTTTCGGGGCGACGAACTTCGACCAACTTTATGATTCGCCGTTTCTCGCGAGCCGCCACCGGACGATCGCGTTCAACGTGCGCGGGGTTCCGCATCGGATCGTGATCGACGGCGAAGGGAACTACGACGAAGCGCGGCTGCGGGCCGATGTGCCGAAGGTCGTGGAGGCCGCGCTGCAGACCATGCGCTCCGAGCCCCCCTACCGCGACTACACCTTCCTTCTCATGCTCAGCCCGGCCGGAGGCGGAGGGCTGGAGCACATGAACTCCACGGCGCTCCTCCAGCGCCGCTTCGGATTCCGGCCCGACACGGCCTACCGCGGGTTCCTGGGATTGGTGGCGCACGAGTTCTTCCACCTGTGGAACGTGAAGCGCATCCGGCCGGACGCGCTGGGGCCGTTCGACTACCGTAAGGAGAATTACACGCGCCTGCTCTGGGTCGCCGAGGGTCTGACCAGCTACTACACCCCGCTCCTCCTGCGCCGCGCGGGGTTGCGCGACGACCGCGACGTGCTGAGCGGGTTCGCCCGGTCGATGCGCGGCCTGCAGCACACGCCGGGTCGGCGCGAGATGAGCTTGGAAGCGGCGAGCTTCGACGCGTGGATCGAGCTGTATCGCCCCGACGAGAACTCGGTCAACACGTCGGTCTCCTATTACGAGAAAGGCGCCCTCGTGGGGCTCCTGCTCGACTTGGAGATCCGGCGGCGGAGTGCGGGCGCTCGGTCGCTGGACGACGTCATGCGGGCGCTCTACACCGAGTTCGCGCTCCGGAAGCGCAACTACACGCCGCAGGACTTCCAGCGCCTGTCGGAGCGGGCAGCGGGCGGGAGCCTCGATGGGTTCTTCGCGAAGTACGTGCGAGGCACCGCCGAGCTTCCCTACGACGAGGCTCTCGCCGCCGTGGGGCTGCGGCTCGACCGCAAGGGCGGTTTAGACAAGCCGAGAGCGAACTTCGGCGCGACGCTCGTTCAAGAGGCGGATCGGCTCACGGTGCGCACCGTTCCCTCGGATGCGCCAGCGTACGAGGCGGGCTTGAGCGCGGGGGACCAGATCGTCGCGCTGAACGGCCTTCGGGTGACGCTAGAGGTGTTCAACGCGAGGCTCGAGGAGCTCAGGCCGGGCGACGTAGTGACTCTGACCATCTTTCGGAACGACGATCTGCGCACCCTCCCGGTGAAGCTCGGGGAGACCGCCGAAGGTGAATACCGGATCGTGCCGACGGAGAATCCGACGGACGAGCAGGGTCGGCTGTATGAGAATTGGATGCGGCTCCTCTGAAGCCGACGGGGGTGAATCGAATGGCTCGGCCGGATCCTGAGTAAGAATCAGACGAAGTCACCGCTGTCTCTTTCGCCTGTAGGGCGTGTAATCGTCGCCCTGTGCGACGCCAGGGCTTCTCTCTATGGGACCCCGGAATACAGCGTTCGCAGCAACGTGTGATATATGAGCAGAGATCCATACGATCAGTTTCTCGGGAGAATGGAGGGCCCACACAGGTGAAGTGCTTCCCGCTCATGATCGGTTGAAGCGCCTTCTCTGGAACAATTGCGAGGGGACGTATAGCCCGGAAATAGACCAGTTCATCTTCACCCTTCGAGTGGATGGGAGCGTTTCTGAGTTTGGCTTCGAAGGTGTGACAGAGTACGCCGAAGCCTAAAACATAGGGACATCTCACTCGATATCGGAGTGCCTAAAGCTCGCTGGCAGGGTCGTTCAGCGGAAAGCGTCCGGCAATTCTTGGCCGACTGCGTCGGCGAGGCGTTCCGTCTCTTCGTGGACCGACTCAAGAAGGACAGGACACCTATCGATGAAGAGGCGCTCATGAGAGACTGGCACTGAGCACGCGAGGTGTACCTTGCTGGCGGCGTCGCACCCCTTACAGAAGATCAAAGGCGTACCCGCGACGAGAACATCGCGCGTGATCAGGTTCTGGGAGCAGTTCTGGCGTGGACGGAAGACCCGGCCAACGAAGGTCGGCCCGAGGAAGACCTCGACCGATTCATCAAGGATCGGATGAGCCAGGAGCGCAAAGACTAAGGTGCAGGCATCTGATCATCCCCGCACTTGGGCGGCCCAAACTGAATCCTTCATCTGATGCTGAAACTCTACAAGCGCTCTGGAGACGGCGTCCGGTATTGGGAGACCTGGTGACCGGTCCCCGATAGTTGACCCACCTAGAGTGTGAGCTTCTCTGCCTCCATTGTAGATCGTAAGGTCCTCCGGTAGGCGGCGGGAGCCAGGCCCCCGAGCGCCGAGTGAGGACGTGATTGGTTGTAGTGGTCCGAGTAGTCGGCCAGATGGGATTGGAGATCCTTCCCGGTCGGGAAGGATCTCCATGTTCAGAGCCTCGTCCCTGAGCTTGCCGAAGAAGCTTTCGATGTGGCCGTTCTGCCAAGGAGAGCCGGGCTCGATGAAGCCAGCCTCCGCGCCTGCTGCTCCAGGAAGCTGACGAGCTTCCTGGAGCGGAACTCCGGGCCGTTGTCGAACCGGATCTTCCTCGGCTTGCCATGAACCAGGAACAGCCATTCGAGATCCTTCACCAGGTGAGAGGCGCGGATGGAGGGCTGGGTCTTCAGCAGCAGGTTCTCGCGCGTAGCGACGTCCAGGACGCCCACGATACGAGCCTGCCGCCCGTTCTCCAGCCACTCGGAGGCGAAGTCGATCGCCCACACCTCGCCGAAGGCTCGCGGAGGCTCCTCGCGAGTGCGCTCCACCCGGATGCGCCTTCGCTTGCAGGACTTTCAGGCTCAGGCCCTCCTCGCGCCAGATCCGGTGGACGGCCTTGAGGTTCACGCCGCTCAGCAGGGCGTGAACCCGGCGGAAGCCGTAGCGGGGTGCCGCTCGGCCAGCTCGAGGACCCGGGCGCGCAGCTCTGGCCTGCGCTCGGTCTTCCGGTGCTTGCTCGCGTTCTGGGAGGAGCCCGACCACCTTGCACCCCAGCCTCGGGAAGCCCTTCTCCAGAAGCCTCCCAGAGCGCGGCGGCGCATGGCCGGGCTCACCATTTTCCCTCCGCCACCTCCTTGTACGCGTCGATCTCAGAGCCTGACGGGCGACGATCCGCTTCAGGCGTTGGTTCTCCGCTTGCAGCGCCCTGAGCTCGGCGAGCTCGCTTCCCTCATGCCGGCGTACTTCTCCCGCCAGCGGTAGATGGTCTGCTCCGTCACCCCGTGGGCCCGGGCCACCGACGCGATGGTCGAGCCCGAGTCGATCTCTTTCAGAACCGCGAGGATCTGGTCCTCGGTGTAGCGTTTCCCTTTTGACATGCGTGTGATTCCAGACGGAACTCACACTCTATGTGGGTCACTTCAAGGGAACAGGTCACTGGGAGGAAGGGAACAAGATCGTCGTCCACTGGGGCGCCCTCGGTGAAGACGGGGAAGTTCAGGAAGTGTCCGCAGACCGGCAAGGCAGGCGAGCAGTCACGCGCGACGAGGCGGAGCGCCGGGAGGAGGGCTACGCCGAGATCACGGAGGAGGAAGCCAGCACCCTCATCATCCAGTTCAAGGTCGTAGGTTGGGGATCGGTGGCCGACCTGGACAAGCGCGAGAAGGTAGAGAATTTGATGAATGAGCGGTTGGGCTGGACCGGCTTGGGGCACTGTGATGGTGGCGATATTGGGAGTGGCACGATCAACGTCTTCTGCATGGTAGTCGACCCTCGCCTCGCGCTCCAGGTGGCTCTCAAGGCGCTGGAGGAGCACGACTGCCTGGAGGGGGCGGTCCTCGCTTTGGAAGCAGACGAGGATATCGAAGTCATGTGGCCTGAGGCCTTCTCCGGCGAGTTCTCCTACTAGCCTTCTTTGGCACCGCGGCTGGCCGGGGCTGGCGGGCCTGCGCGGGTACACTCTAGGGCAATATGCCTGGTACCGGAAAGGTCGTTCAAGTCCTTGGCCCCATCGTCGACTGTCGCTTTCCCAGCGAATCGCTGCCCGCTATTTTCAACGCGGTGCGGATCGCGGAACCCACTCGCGGAGTAGAGCTGACCTGCGAGGTCGCTCAGCACTTGGGCGACGACATCGTGCGCACCATCGCTCTCGCCTCCACCGACGGGCTCATCCGCGGCATGGCAGCGGAGGACACCGGCGGACCGATCATGGTGCCGGTGGGCGAGGAGACCTTGGGGCGCGTGTTCAACCTCCTGGGCCAGCCGATCGACAACGGGGCGCCGCTCACGGGTACGCAGTTCCTGCCCATCCACCGCCAGCCTCCGAGCTTCGAGCAGCAGTCCACGCGTGTCGAGCTTCTCGGCACCGGTCTGAAGGTCATCGACCTCATGATCCCGTTCAACAAGGGCGGCAAGATCGGCCTGTTCGGCGGGGCCGGGCTGGGCAAGACGGTTCTCATCCAAGAGCTGATCCGCAACATCGCGGTCGAAGCCTCCGGCGTCTCCGTGTTCGCGGGGGTCGGCGAGCGGACGCGCGAAGGGAACGATCTCTGGCTGGAGATGTCCGAGGCGGAGTTCAAGGACGCCGAAGGAAACATCGCGCACGTGATCGACAAGACCGCGATGGTCTTCGGGCAGATGAACGAGCCGCCGGGCGCGCGCCTGCGGGTCGCACTGACCGCGCTCACGATGGCGGAGTATTTCCGCGACGAGGTCGGCACGGACGTGCTGATCTTCGTGGACAACATCTTCCGATTCGTCCAGGCGGGCTCCGAGGTGTCGGCGCTGCTCGGCCGGATGCCGAGCGCGGTCGGCTACCAGCCGACTCTCGCCACTGAGATGGGCTTCCTCCAGGAGCGGATCACATCCACGACGAAGGGTTCCGTCACCTCCGTGCAGGCCGTGTACGTCCCGGCGGACGACCCCTCCGACCCGGCACCGGCGACGACCTTCGCCCACCTCGACGCTTACGTCTACCTGGAGCGCTCGATCGCTTCCAAGGGGCTCTTCCCGGCGGTGGACCCGCTCGCCTCGACTTCGAAGAACCTCGACCCGAGGGTGGTCGGCCAGGAGCACTACGACGTCGCTCGGCGCGTGCAGCAAACCCTGCAGCGGTACCGGGAGCTGCAGGACATCATCGCGATCCTAGGGATCGACGAGCTCAGCGACGACGACAAGATGCTCGTCGCCCGCGCCCGGAAGATCGAGCGGTTCCTCTCGCAGCCGTTCTTCGTCGCGGAGCAGTTCACGGGCAACGTCGGCCGGTTCGTGCCGATCGACGAGACGGTCGCCTCCTTCAAGGAGATCGTGAACGGCAACATGGACGATCTGCCCGAGCAGGCGTTCCTCTACTGCGGCGGTCTGGAAGACGTCCGCGAGAAGGCGCGCAAGCTCCAGGCGGCGGGGGTCTAAACCGATATGGCGCACGAGTTCGTCCTGTCGATCGTCGCGCCGGACAAGGCGGTCGCCGAGGAGCGCGTGACCTCCGTCATCGCGCCCGGCCTCGCCGGCTACTTCGGCGTGATGGCGGGCCACGAGGCCATGATCGCCGCCCTCCGCCCCGGACTTCTGGAGTACGTCGATGTTAACGGCACGCGTCATTTCGTGTACATCGGCGGCGGATTCGCCGAGGTCGGCGGCGACCGCATGACCGTGCTGGCGGACGAGGCGTCTCGGGCGGCGGATATCGACGCCGCCCGCGCCGAAGAGGGCCTCGAGAATGCCCGCCGCGCGCTGCGCGGCGAGTCGTCGGGCGTCTCGGGCCAAGACGCCGTGGCCGAGGTCGAGAAGGCCCTCCAGCGTCTCCGCGCGGCCCGCGCGGGACGGTAGAAGTCAGGCCCAAGAGGGTCTCTATAGTTTCTCTGGGCCCGTGGACGGAGGTCGGAGATTGTCAAGCTCTGAGTGTTGACACCGGAGTCTTCTCCCTCAACCCCTTCCCAAAACCCCTTCATCGGCGAACGCGACGAGGGCTACCGATCAGCGCTTACGCTTCATCGCCGGCATCACACGAATCCGGACGATTCGGTCGCCTCGCCGGAGTCGGTCCCCGAGGTTCAGGCCCCGGGTGACCGGCTAACTGCGTCTTTCGTCAGGACGAAGAGCTGCGCGTCCCCGCCCACCCGGGCGCCGGTCGAGGCGATGCCAACGACGCCGCGGCGGAAGGCGACCCGGCTACCCTCGAAGGGAAGGGCCTTTCCGGAGCCGCCGCTGCCGATCGCCGGATTGTCCAGGCTTCCGGTTCGGCTGGCGGGGTCGCCCCACTGCACCACCCACGGCTCGACACGGTGGAACCGATGCTGGTTGTAGAATCCCCGGCGCACGAGTGCGATGACCCCCGCGACCGTCTTCGGGGAGCTCTTGGGGTCCGTTGTGATCTCGAACGAGCCTCGGCCCTGCACGACGACTTGCAGCTTGGGCCCCGCAGGCGCGTAGACCTTGGTTCCCTGGAATCCCAAAACGAGGGTGGCAGCCAAAACCATCATGGCGAAAGGGTACCAGCAACGTCTGACAGCCGGACGCGACGTGGACGGATCGGGGACGTCCACAGGAGGCGCACATGGCGGACTGAGGGTTTTAGCTTCCGGCTGTGCATGGGCGAACCCTCAGGGGCTCCTCGTATTCTTGCGGGTCACCATCTCTTTTGCCCAAGGTCCGCTCTGATTTCGGAGTTTCCCGTCCGACAATCCCAGTAACGGGCTCTCGGGCCCGCCGACTTGTGGGGAACGAAGTATGCCGCTGTTTGCTTACACCGCCATCGACACGACCGGTCGCACCATCAAGAGCACGATGGAGGCGGACACCGAAGGCTTGGTTCTCGCCAAGCTGCGCGACCAATCCATGCACTGCACGGAGATCAAGCAGGCCAAGTCCTCGAAAGCCGGGGGCCGGGGATTCGGCAAGAAGAAGCTAAAGCCAAAGAGCATCGTCGTCTTCTCGCGACAGTTCGCCACGATGATCGACGCCGGCATCCCGATCCTGCGGTGCCTGGACATCTTGTCGAGCCAGTGCAAAGACCTGGTGATGAAGGAGGCTCTTGAGGGCCTCGCGGTCGACGTTAAAGGCGGTCTCACGCTGAACGAGGCGATGCAGAAGCAGCCCCACGTCTTCAACAAGCTCTACGTCAACATGATCCGCGCCGCCGAACTGGGCGGCATCCTGGACCAGATCCTCGAGCGCCTCTCGGGGTTCCTCGAATACGAGGCGGAGATCAAGGGCAAGATCAAGAGCGCAATGATGTATCCGACGCTGGTGCTCATCTTCTCCCAGGTCATGCTCTTCGCGCTGTTCACGTTCGTCCTGCCGAAGTTCAAAGAGATCTTCAGCGGTATGAACGTCGAGATGCCGCCGGTGACGGCCTTCCTCTTCGGGGTGGGCGACTTCATGTCGAAGTTCTGGTGGCTCATCATTCTCCTCGGCATCGGGGCTTTCTACGGGGTGAAGCAGTACGGCAAGACCGTCCGTGGCCGCTACCAGATCGACCAGATCAAGCTCCGTATCCCGGTCGTCGGAGAACTGACGCTGAAAATGAGCATCGCCCGGTTCTGCCGCACCTTCGGTACCCTGATCAACTCGGGTGTCCCGATGATGCGCTCGCTGGAGATCGTCGGCGAGACGCTCGGCAACGCCGTGCTGATCGGGGCGATCGAGTCGACCCGCAACAGCATCAAGGAGGGCAACAAGCTCTCGCTGCCGCTGGTGCAGTCGGGCCTCTTCCCGACCATGGTCACCACCATGATCGACATCGGCGAAGAGTCCGGCCGCCTGTCGGAGATGCTGGTTAAGGTCGGCGACTTCTACGACACCGAGGTCGAGGCGACGGTGAAGGGCCTCACCTCGATGATCGAGCCGATGCTCATCATCTTCCTCGGTGTGGTGGTCGGCTTCATCGCCATCTCGATCATGACTCCGATCTTCAAGCTGGTCAACAGCGTGCAGTAAGCGAATGGGCGTTAGGCGTTGAGGCGTTGGGCGTTAGGTCCTCGCCTTCCGCCACCGCCCTAATGCCTCAACGCCTCAACGCCCGAGCGCCTCACAACCAAACTAATGCCCGCAACCACCAACCAGCTCCCCGACGGCGAAGTGCTGATCGCTCGGTACCTGAGCAATCCTCGGCCCGAACTGCGCGATCTCGTGATGGTCCAGTACACCGGCCTCGTCGAGCGGACCGCGCGCCGCTTCACGGGACTCGAGTCGCACGACGATCTTGTGCAGGTGGGCTTTATCGGCCTGCTGAACGCACTCGGCAAGTTCGACCCGGCGGCGGGCGTCCGGTTCAACACCTACGCGACGTACCTGGTTGCGGGCGAAATTAAGCACTACCTGCTGGA
>JAUJNV010000086.1 GCA_030447945.1 Fimbriimonas sp.
AGGAGGGAGGCCCCACCGCACGCCACCGCCATTAAAGCCCCCGCCGCCATGAGGCAGCCCGCCGTCTTCTCCTTGCCTGCGCTCATCCTAACGAGGGACACCCTTTGACTCCGGTTCCGTTCGTCGTGAAAAGAGGCGACGCTCGCCGCCCGAACCGCGCCACGCGGCAAACGATCCCAAATGGGATGCGCAAGTGGGGGCCGAGGAGCGAAGGGCGTCTCAGCGCCCGCCCGGGCGCGGTAGCCGAAGCCGCCCCAGATGGCCTCCACTCGCTGGGGCTCGCCCCTCGTCGGGACGCTCTGCTCTACGTGCCGCCGAGCTGCCGTCCGGGCCGGCCCGCTCCGCTGGCCCTCATGCTGCACGGAGCCGGGGGAATCGAGCGTCACGGACTGGACCTCCTCCGCCCGCTCGCGGACGAAGCGGGACTGATCTTGCTCTCCCCCGCGTCGCGGGAACGGACGTGGGATGTGATCCTGGCAGAGTACGGCCCCGACGTCGCTTTCATCGATGAAGCCCTCCGCGCGACCTTCCGCCGCTGCACCGTCGATCAGGACCGCCTGGCGATCGGCGGCTTCTCCGACGGCGCTTCCTACGCGTTGTCGCTCGGCCTCACCAATGGAGACCTCTTCACCCACATCCTCGCCCTGTCGCCCGGCTTTGCCGCGCCGGCGGCCCAGGAGGGCAGCCCGAAGATATTCGTGTCTCACGGCACCCAGGACCGCGTCCTTCCCATCGACCGGTGCAGCCGCCGGCTCGTGCCAACCCTTCAGCGGGCGGAGTACGAGGTGCGTTACGTCGAGTTCGAGGGGGGCCACACGATCCCGCGGGAGATCGCGGTCGACGCCTTGCGCTGGTTTCTCGGCGGCACCTAATCCACGTGCGCGGCCAATTTCAGGAGAAGCGGTCTTCGACATTGGCGAGGACCTCACAGTCACACCCTCCGCCCTGCGCCACCAGCCAACTCGTCGTCGGCTCCTCCGGCAACCCTCGTTCACGCAGAAACTCGCGGGTCAAACGAAGAGTCTGGTCGCAGCCTTGCCCCAGAGCCTGGTCGAGGTAGTCGAAGAGCGCCCGCAGTTGCGGCTTCGGCAGCGGCAGCCCCGCTTCGAAATCCGCCCGCTCCCGCTGCTTGAAGCGGCGCTTGATCTCCTTCCGTCGCTGCTTTTCCTCAGGCGTCGGCATACACATTCAGACGCATCTCACCATCCGATGACTTCATCGGAAGCGTCCTCCCCGTAAGCGATCTGGGGCACGGTTCCAACACCGTCCCAGTTCGGATCATTGTCATCCTTGTCGATCTCCGACCACAGGAAGTGGACCTCCGAGAGCCGCTCCGCATATCTCATAGCAAGGCGGTCTCCCCACGCTTGTGCGTGAGCCTCCGTCTCCGCCGTGATGGAAATGCACGCCGGCCACTCATAGTCTTCGTCGGTTGGCTCCATCGACGTATCCCGGAACCAGACAACGTAGAGGAAGGGCTTCATGGAAACGGTTTCTTAGAGAGGATAGAGAAACGCTTGGACCCCCTTCCGTTGCCGCGATGGTCTTTGCGCGGGAGGGGGTGGAGGTTCTGGAAAATATCGGCTACGCACGAGCTTCCGTCTAAGCCGAGACCTCCCGGAGTCTCACGCAGAGGCGCAGAGGGCGCAGAGGGCGCAGAGATCGCTCCACCCTTGGCGTCTGGCTTACCGCGGGGCTTTGTGTAACGCGAACACACCTCTGCGCCCTCTGCGCCTCTGCGTGAGACTCACCGGCCTGAGGAACTGCCCCTCCCCCGCAAGAACCATCGGTAAGGGAAGAGGGTCCGGAAGGTTTGGACATCAGCTCAGAAGATCCTCTTGAACCTACGGGTTCTTGGGCACGTAGGCGGTCCCCGTCTCGGCCTGGGTCGGGTTCTCCACGTACTTCCCGTGCGTCGGCACGGCGACTTGGTCGAAGTCCCTCGCAAGCGCGTGGAGGGCCGCTCGCATCGGCGGGCCCTGCATCGCCCGTCCGTGTCCGGTGATCACGATCTCAGGCTCCAGGGCGGCGAGCTTCTGGACGGAGGCGCGGGAGGCTTCCCAGTCTTGCGTGAAGTACATGGGCGGTCCGTGCATCTCCGGCTCGGGTCATCGCCGCGTAGGCCGACTCTTGGGCCGTAGTGATGAAGGCGTCGGCGGCGATCAGCGTCCGGTCTTCCTCCCGCCAGAGTGCGACTTGCTCCCGGCGTGCGCTCCGGCACGAATCCATTGCCACCCGGGCATGTGCGGGATGCTCCTGTCCGAGGGCAATGCTGGAGCCGCCGGTTGACGTTCACGGGACCGCGCGGAAAGAAGCCGGAGAGCTGGAGCAGCCATACCGCCGCCCACCGAAGGATCGGGCGGCGGGTAGGTGGCAGAGCCGTCGAGGTAGGGGAACTCCAGCTCGTGGGCGTACACCGGCACGTCCCACCGCTCCGCGAGGTCCTCCGGCGCTTCGACGTGGTCGAAGTGCCCGTGCGTGAGGACGATCGCCGCGGGGAACGACGCCCGGCCGAACCGATCTTCCGCGACCCCGCGATCCTCGCCCGGCGGTGCCCATGACACCGGCGTCCACGAGGACCCACCGACGGTCGCCGGCATCGGGCAGGCCCCAGTAGACGACGCCGATGATCGCCAGCCGCTTGTAAGCGAGATCGGGCAGAACCTCATGGGTGCCGTCGGCCCTGAAGGAGTCGTGATCCGGATCGTCGGCGCGGGCGAGGGGGTCGAGGTACATTTGCTGGTCCATGGCTACTCTGCGCCCAGACGGGAGAGGCTCGGGGCGAGGTTCCGTCTCCCGGCTAGACCATCCCCTCTACTTCTGAAACCGGTCAAAGCGAGAGGGCGGTCAACCTCGCCGTAGATCCTCGAGCTTCCGCCTGTCTTTGGGCCGAAGCGGTGCCACGGACTTGTTCCTGCATCCGCTTCAACGGGTCCGGAGATGCCTTCCAGCAGCTCGGGAAAGCAGTACACCGGCATCAAGTGGAAGCTCACGTATCTCTTCCTGGCCAATACGGAGCCGAAGTAGATCGGCTTGCCCTTCTTGTCTTTCTGCCGGGTGATGAGCGTGTAATTCTTCTCATCGTCGCTCAGGACGGCGAGCGCGGGCTGGTGCCGCGCCAAGATGGCCCGCAGGCGGTCGAATACGGTTGCGCTATCCAGTCCTTTCTTCATCGTCATGTCGGCAGGCTCAGAAGCCCTGGCCTACCCGGCAAGCTTACGGCAAAAGTCCTTTTCGTGCCCCCTGGCGCCCCGTCACCTCGTCAGGAGCCAGCGAAGTAAGGGTTGTGGGTGAAGTCGTGCGCGATCTTCCGGAACTAGCCACGGACGTACTTCTCATGGACCCAGTTAGATAGCTCCACCACTTCCTGAGTCTCCTCAGCGCCATTCTCGACCAACTCACAGGCGAGTTGCACCGTGTGGGCAAGCCGGCGAGCGTCGTCGTCTTCGCACTTTAGCCGCGCAAGTGCAGCCTGGCAGGCCGGTATATGCGGGGACAGATATCCTCCCCAAGCCATGGCTAGGATCATCACTGCTACAAGGCAGCCGTCACGCAGGAAGATTCGATCATCCCGGTCAAGGCCTGGAAAATCGAGGTACTCCCAATAGGAAGGTTGTAGACCGACCCATAGTCCAGGTCGCCCATGATGTTAAATACCTGACAACTGATGGTAGAGCAGGCAACATCTGCTCTACCTGCTGCTTCAGAACTCCAATCGACTTCTCCGCTGCCGGTGTGCAGGTCTTGGAACTGTCGGTTGATCTTCATGGCCTGCTGGAGGCTACGCTGTTAGCGCCTCCTACGCCAGACTCCGAGACCCGCCGCCCTCGCCGGGAGGATCGCCTCCGCCACCGGCGTACGACCGCCGGATATCTTGAAGCACCACCTTCAGCCGGTGCCCGATCTGGCTTGCGGCGTCGAGGAGCTCCACGTAGTAGCCGTCGTCGGTCCAGCTCGCGATCTTGTTCGCAGCTAAAGGCGGAGTGGCGGACGTTGACCTCCAGCACCTGCGCGCGTGGCGGTAGCCCATGAACTCGCGGTCGAACCCTCGATCGTGCCCGCGGATTCCGGTGTACCTCGTACTCTGCGTCGAAGTTCGCGCGGACGTAGATCCTGACGCATCTCAGCTCCAAGTCCTCTACGTTCTCGCCGTCGAGTCCGATGAGCGCCTCCACGACTGACGGGTGGCACTCCACGAGGAACGCGCTTGCTGCCTCCGCGCCGCGGCGCCACATGTCGCGCTCGATGTTCAGGCTTACCGTCTCCTTGCTCGGGATGCGGCCCACGCCGTCGCACATGGGGCAGATCTCCGGATCTCCTGGAGTAACCGACTTCGCCAGTGCGCTTGCGGGTGATCTCGACCAGGCCCAGGACGAGATGCGGCCGACGTTGAGTCCGGGCACGGTCCTTGTTCAGGCCGTCGCGTAAAGAAGTCGAGCACCTTCTTGCGGTCGCTCTCGTTCTCCATGTCGATAAAGTCGACCACGATGATCCCGCCCATGTCGCGCAGCCGGGAGCTGGCGCAGGGCCTCGGCCGCCGCCTCCATGTTCGCCTTGACGATGGTCTCGCCGAGGTTCGTGCCCACGTGCTTGCCCGTGTTCACGTCGATCGCGGTGAGGGCCTCCATCTCGCCGATCACGAGCGACCCGCCGGACTTCAACGGAACCTTGCGGCCCATGATCCGCTCCAGCTCGCGCTCGACGCCGTAGTGGTCGTAGATCGGCTCTTCCTGGTCGTAGAGCAGGATGCGGTCCCGCATCTCGGGGCGACCATGTTGGCCACGAGGTGGACCTTCTCGTACTCGTCAGGGTCGCCGATGATCATCCGCCCCATCCCTCGCCGAAGAGGTCGCGGACGGTGCGGAAGAGGAGGGTCTGGTCGCGGTGGACGCAGGCGGGGCCTTGCTGGCGCTTGGCGACTTTGAGGACGTCGCCCCAGAGATGCTGGAGGAAGGCGATCGTCCGCTCTCAGCCCGCTCTCGGTCCGCCCCTCGCCTCCGTGCGGAGGATGAGGCCGAACCCGTCGGGGATGATCCTGGTCGCCGACGCTTCAGGCGGTCATGCCTGCTCCTGTCCTCGATCTTATGGCTGACGCCGACGCTGCTGGACTCAGGCATCAGCACGACGAAGCGGCCGGGGAGGGCGATGCTGTTCACGCGGGCGCCTTTCGTGCCCCGCGGTCCCTTGGTCACCTGCACCATCACTTGCTGGCCCGGCTTCAGGAGGTCCCTCGATCTTGCGCCGCCGCAGCTCGCTCCGCCGGACGGACGAGGGCGATGTTGTCGCGCCTTCATCCGGGAGGATGTCGGCGACGTACAGGAACGCGTTGCGCCCAGGCCGATGTCCACGAACGCGGCGTCCGCGCCGGGGAGCACGTTCATCACGATCCCCTTAAAGATGGACCCGACGACCTCGCTGCCCGCTCCACGCGGTACTCCATGAGCCGCGCCGTCCTCCAGGAGCGCGATACGGGTCTCGCGGTTCGTAACGTTGACGATGAGTTCATTCTTGTTCTCGCGCCCGCCGTTGTTGGCGGGGGAGCTGCTGGGGGTAGACGGGGCCGACGCCCACGCCTGCTTCTCGAATTTGCGATCATTTAGCTTCTCAGCGGTAAGAACCCCAGTGTACTCGGCGCGCGGCGCTCTTTATGGGTCGCAGATCCTACAGCGAAGCTGCGGCTTCCGGTCGGTATCCTCTCTCCGTGCCCGTCTACGAGTACCGCCGCGCCGGTTGCGGGAAGAAGTTCTCTGCCTTGATCGGTATGACCGCTGAGCCCGACGACGAGAAGTGCCCCTGCTGCGGAAGCACCCTCGACACCTCCAAGCTCGTCAGCCGCTTCGCCCGCCTCCGCACCGAAGACGACCGCATCGACGCCCTCGCGGACGGACTGGAGGCGCGGGGTGAGCCGGACAGCCCCCAAGAGATGCGCAGCATGATGCGCGAAATGGGCAAAGCGCTCGACGAAGACATGGGGGACGAGATGGAGGAGATGTTTGAGGCGGACATGGAAGGCGAAGGAGCGGGCGATGAGGAGTAGCGGAGGGAACTACGGCATTGCGGTGTTATGGGGTGTTCCGGATCTCCTGGGAACATCGTAACGCCGCGATACTGTACCACCGAGGCTCCGAATTGAAGGCTCTTGGGAAAATCACGGTCGTCTGTGGCAGCATGTTCGCGGGGAAGAGCGAGAGCGATCCGGCTCCTGCGCGGCGGTCGTCGGCGAAGAAGAAGGCAGGTGTTCAAGCCCGCGCTCGACAAGCGGCAATGACGACGCGATGGTGGTGACGCACTTCGGCGTGCGGCACGAGCTGCCCGTGGCGTCGGTGAAAGAGCTCAAAAGGCGGTCGAACTCGACACCCATGTCGTGCTGATCGAAGAGGCGCAGTTCTTCGATCCTTCGCTCATCGATCTCGTCGTGGAGCTCGCGGACAAAGGGCGCGAGGTCGTCTGCGCCGGTCTGGACCAGATTTCCGCCGCCAGCTCTTCGACCCATGCCTGGGCTTTCCTCGCCGTCGCCGACGAGGTACTGAAGTCTCCAGATCTGTCAAATGCGGCGCCGCTGCCACACACCCAGCGGACGCCGACGGCAAGCCCGCCCGCGAAGACGAGCCCGTCATCCTCATCGGCGCGACCGAGGCCGTACGAGGCGAGATGCCGGGCGTGCTACAGACTGAGGCGTTAGGGCGTTAAGGCGCTGGACAGGGTCCAGAACGTCTTAACGCCTCAACGCCCTCCCCTACTGCCTCACCATCTTCAGCTTCGCCGACCCCTGCGTCTCCTCGTCCAGCCGAAGGTTCACCGTGATCGTCTCCATGCCCACGGGCGAACCGTCCTTCGCGTCGATGAGAAAGTAGCCGTTGGCCTTCGTCGGCTTCTCGCCGCTCAGCTCCAGGAAGGTGTAGTTCACGCGCACCGCGTCGAGCTCGCCGACCTTCTCCACGCCGATCACTTCGTAGTCCAGGCGGGCGGCCGTAGACTTCTTCTTGGGGTCCGCTTTGACGTCGAAGGGACCACTTGTAGCCCTTCTTGACGCCAGCCGCGGGCACTGGAACTCGTCAACGCGCCGAAGATCGCGTCGATCGCACCGTCCTCGTCCTCGTCCTCGTCCTCCTTCTTGGGGCCGATCTCTTCCTTGGCGTTGTAGCGCGCGACCTCCGCCCGTTTCTCCCGGCTCCGTCTCCGGTTCCTGACCCAGGAAACCCATCGTGCGATTGCTGGCCGTCGTCTCGACCGGGATGAAGTCGCCGTTGGGCTCGATCTTGAGCACCTTCGAGCGCATGTCCCAGTCCAGAGGACCCTCCTGCTCGTCCCTGATCTCCAGGGGAAACTTGAACCGGAGGGTCTGCTCCGGCTTCGGCCTCCAGCGCTGAGGTCGGCCGTCGGCTCTCGCCGCCTGGGCGAGAGCGACGGAGGCAAAGAGGGCAAAAAGGACGCGCGCGGATCGCATAATGGACTTTATATCAGCATCCGCCTGGCGGAACCTCGGCGCGTTAGGCCTTCGACTAGCCTCTCTCGTCAAGATCACCCTAACGTTGCTCGGCCTGGCCCCGGTAAACGCGCCCGAACCCACTTCGCCTCGGAGCGAACGACGCTGCCGTCCGTCTTGCTGAGCCAAACCGTCGAGTCCACCGACGCCGGCTCCGCCCCCGCCGTCTCCCTGGACGATCGCCTTGATCTTGAGGGTACGAAGGTGTCGATCTTCTCCTCCCCGAGCACCTTGTACTCCCCGCGAGCGGCGGGCGCGCCCGTCTTGGCATCGGCCTTAAACTCGTGCACCCACGACTCGCCCACCGCCAACGGTTTTCCGGGTCCACCACGAGCGTAGCGTCACGTGCCGGTAGGCGTCCCTTCGGCCTTGGGCCACCTCCGGTCCTTCCGGCTGGCCGTCTCCGCCCAGGCCCGGCCCCTCGAGCCCGATCAGTTCGTTGTTGGGCTTGAAGATCCGTCACCGACCCCCGCTGCGCACCGTCTGGTGCTCCACGCCCCGGCCGGGGAAGAGGCCCGCTTCGGCGGAGTGTTCAAGGCTGTAGGATCCGTCCGGTTTGACCTCCCGAACCTTTCAATCAGGGGAAGACGATCATCGAGTCCGCTCCCACTGACCTGAAATCCGGTGATTTCCATGCGGCATGCCTGGATCACCCGTCCGCCTTCGCGACGCGCTTGATGGAAAAGCCGGCCTGCGCGAGCGCCGGGGGCCGATA
>JAUJNV010000087.1 GCA_030447945.1 Fimbriimonas sp.
GTCACTTTAATGCGCAGCGGTCGCCGACCGCCGCTCAAGCGAGCTTGCCCAGCAGTCGTCCGCGCGCGACAGGCTATACACTGTATGACCTATGCGCCGAACCGCCTGCGTCTTTTTCGCCGTATGCCTCGCCACCCTTGGCTTTGGCCAGGGCGGCTTCCCCTCCTCAAAGAGAGGCACTTCGGGGACCTTCCCGAAAGGAAGCAACCGATATATGAGCGCACCGCAGGTGGAGAAGAATCTCGCCAAGCTCGTCGGCCGGCTCGCGCCAGAAGATAAGAAGGCGGGGCGCGCTTTGCTCGGACGCCTAACGAGGGACGAGAAAGCGCTGCTTGCTCAATGGGCGAGCATCCACGCGGGCCACGGGCGGCTCGAGGCCACAAAGGCGCCCTGGCGCGGGGCACCGTCTAAGGAGGGGGACGAGGAGCATTTCGCGCACTTCCTCAGCTCCGGAGAGCGGAAGACGCTGGACAGCCTGCGCGAGCGCCTCCCTAAGCCCAACAAGGAATTGCTCTACCGGATGCTCAAGAGATACTGCAAGACTCGGCCTTCGTCGTAGACTGCCGCGGGGTGGCCTGCTTCCTTCCCATCTGGATCGATACCGTGCGGGCTCATGGGTTGAGGCTGAGCACCTCGCCGTCCGCCATGGCCCCACTTCGCGCGGGGAGATGTCGGCGAGACGAGGGGTTTTCTCGCTGCGTTATCAGCCAGCGAGCCCCCGAGACGGCACACGTACTCGTTCGGGACATTTTCGGATCCCGGCTTCACCGCGCCATGCGCGCAGGAGGGCAAAAATTGCGGTTTTTGTGATATGGCGTGGACAATCGTCGATTTGCGGATCAGCAGGGCCGCCTGCGGCCGCCAGTTATCGTAAAATTGCGCTGTGAGACAGGTTTTAGCCATCGTGGTTTTCCTGTTCGGGTGCGCCCTGACCGCTTATGGCTTGCTGACCCTAGCGGTGCCCGACCTGCACCCGGAGGATAGGATCATCGGGAGCACGCTCGGCCTATCCGGCTTGGCGTGCTGGATCCTCGTCGCCGTGTGCCGCAGCGTCCCAGCGTCTAGAGACCGCCGCTTCTTTTCATGATCCGTCATCGCAACGGAACGCTGCGGAGGGAAGGACCCTTGGCTTTCGCTCCAGGGCCGGTCACCATTGCTTGGCCCATACGGGCCCCCGTTCCCTCCTTGAGGCCCTTCTGACGGCGCAAGGATAAAGATCGGAGGCGTAAGGGCCGCCGACCGCCGACAGTACTACTGCGAAGCCGCGAATCGCGGTGTGGGCGCTGTTTGGGGTTAAGCACGGGGCGCTCCCGGCCGCGTCGCCGGTCGCTACGAGAACGTGCCTTAATCGCGCAGGCCACAGAGGCATAGGCTTGTTTTCGCCAGGCGATTCTTTCACGGACCATACTCAGGGCATGCCCCGGATCCTCGCGACGGCCGATGTCGGCAGCAATACCGCGCATCTACTCGTCGCGGCGACGGACGGAAGGCTCGTGATGCGGGTCGACAATCTCAACGAGTGGATTCCCCTGGGGGAAGCCGTGGCGCGACAAGGGGAGATCCCGAAGGAGATGATCGAGAGCCTGATCTTGGCTCTCCGAGAGTTTAAACGGCTCGCGACCGCTCAGGAGGCGGACGGGCTCTACGTCTTCGCTACGGAGGCCGTGCGAGCGGCGGGGAACCATCAGGAGGCTCTCCGCAAGATCGCGAAGGAAACCGGGGTGAAGGTTGAAATCATCTCTCCCCAACGGGAGGCGGAGCTCAGCCTCGGCGGGGTTCGTCTGGATTCCGCCCATCTGGATCTGGACATGCTGTTCGAGGTGGGTGGCGGCAGCGCCCAGATCGCTCGGCTCGACGGCGCTAAGCTGACAGAGGCGTGGTCCCTGCCGCTCGGCACGGGGCGCATTATCGCGGAGTCCGGAATGCGGCAGCCGTGCCCGGAGCCGGCGCTTCGAGCGGCCCGAGAATACATCCAGCGGACGCTGGAAGACAGTCCCGTGGGGGAGGGCGCGGCCGTCGCCGTAGCGAGTGGCGGCGTCGGGCGTGGACTGTGGCGGGCGCTGCACCCCGATGGCGAGAAACGCTTGCGGCTGGAAGAGATGGACTACCTCGTCGGAGCTTGCGTGCGGCTGCCCGTAGACCGCATCAGCGCGCGCTTTGGCGTCAGGCGAAGCGGGCGGGACGTTTCTACCGGGCGCTCTGTCTACAGCGCGCCTTGCTGAGGCTTGGTCTCTCCGAGATGTCCATCAGCGAGTTCGGCGTTCGCGAGGGGCGATTCTGGAGATGGCTTCGGGGAGGATGGGCAAATTTTCCGGGTGAAGGCGTTTAGTGAGCAAGGCGCGAAGCGGCCCTCAACCGCGAGCTGAGTTGGCTGCCTTCAACGAGCGTGTGCTGGAGCAGGCGATGGACCCCCGCAAACCCCTGCTGGAGCGGTTGGGGTCTCTGGCGATCTGAGTCGACCTGGACGAGTTTTACATGGTCGGGTGAGCGGCCTAATCGAGCAGGTGGAGGGGGGCGTCGTCGAGCGCTCGCCAGACGGCCTGTTGCCCGAGGAGCAGTTGAGGCTCATCCACGAAGCGGCCGAGCCGCTGCGCAGGCGCGCGGGAGAGGTGCTCACGGGCGACCTTATGCCTTCGTTGGCCAACCAGGGGATCCGCCTTCGCCGCCACGAGGAGCTAGGCCCGCGAAAGAAGAAGGAGCTGCACGATTTCTTCTGCCGGGAGGTGTTTCCGGTCTGCACTCCGCTCATGCTCCAGCCGGCGTCGAGCGTGCCCTTCATCTCCAACCGTAGCCTGAACCTGGCGGTCGAGCTCGCGGCGGAAGACGGGGAGTTCCGTCTGGCCCGTGTGAAGATTCCCAACGTCCTGTCGCGTCTCGTGCGGGTTCCGGGGCGCCGTGAGGATTTCGTCTTACTGGAGGACCTGATGGTCGGCAACCTTCAGTCCCTCTTCCCGGGCGTCGAGATCGTCGGCGCGCACCTCTTCCGTGTGCTGCGGGACGCGGACGTGGAGATCCGCGAGCTGGAGGCCGCCGACCTTATCAGCACCGCCGAGGAAACGATCCGGTTGCGCCGCTTCGGCGATGCGGTGCTGCTTCAATGTGCGGCCTCCATGCCGGATCGCGTGTGCCGGACGCTCATGGGGATGTTGGAGCTTGATGAGGGAGACGTGTTCCTCGTCGGGGGGCCGCTCGGCCTGGAGGCTCTGTGGGAGCTCGCGAGGTTGGAAAGGCCGAGCCTCCGGTATCCGCCCCAATCGCCCCACCTGCCGGAGTCCCTGGGGAACGCGAAGTCTCTCTTCTCGACCATCGCCTCGCACGACGTCCTCATGCACCACCCGTACGACAGCTTCCGGCCGGTGGAAGAGTTCGTCGCATCGGCCGCCCGCGATCCGGACGTTATCGGCATCAAGCAGACCATGTACCGCGTCGGCTCCTCGTCGCCGATCGTGGCGAGCCTCCTCGACGCGGCGGAGGAGGGGAAGCAGGTGGCGGCGATGGTCGAGCTCAAGGCGCGGTTCGACGAAAGCAACAACCTCGTTTGGGCTCGCGCCCTGGAGCGCGCCGGGGTCCACGTTACCTACGGGTTTCACGAGCTGAAGACCCATTGCAAGCTGTGTCTCGTCGTGCGGCGCGAGGTCGGGGGCGTTCGCTCCTACGCCCATATCGGAACCGGCAACTATAACCCCGCTACCGCTCGCCTCTACACCGACCTCGGCCTTTTCACCAGCGATCCGGACATCACGCAGGACGTCTCCGAGCTGTTCAACTACCTCACCGGCTTCAGCCGGCAGACCGGGTATCGAAAGCTCCTCGTCGCGCCGGTAAACCTCCGCGAGGGGATTCTGAACCGCATCCGGCGCGAGGCGGATCTCGGCGCCGAAGGAAGGATCATCTTGAAGCTAAACGCCCTCGTCGACCCCGAGGTGATCGAAGCACTCTACGAGGCCTCAGGGGCCGGAGCGAGGGTCGATCTCATTATCCGGGGCATCTGCTGCCTGCGTCCGGGCGTGCCGGAGATGAGCGAGAATGTGCGGGTGGTGTCCATCGTCGGCCGCTTCCTCGAGCACAGCCGGATCTACTATTTTGGCAACGGCGGCATGCCGGACGTGCTGATCGGGAGCGCCGACGCCATGCGCCGCAACCTCGACCGCCGCATCGAGGTCCTCGTGCCCGTCGAGGATCCGAGACTCGCCGCGCACATCCGCGACGGCATCCTGGATCCGTGTCTGCGGGACACGTCGCGCGCTTGGGAGCAGGACCCGAGCGGAACGTACGGCCGCCTCCGCCCGGACACCGGAGAGGATCCCTTCGATTCGCAGCTATGGTCGCTCGCCCACCCGAGCACGAAGTTCGTCCTACCGAGCTGATTGGCTACACCGGCTCCTTTGGGAGTGCGGGTTAGGCTCGCTAGTGCTGCTCGGGCTCCTCGTGCGTTCGCAGCTCCTCACGGGCCAGCGCCTTTCGCGGCAATGGAAGGGGGTCCGCACATTTCTCGCACATCCTCTCAGAGTGAGGCGGCGAACTCGAGCACATCGACGAAGCGGTGGGCGTCGGCGACGCCGAAGAGGCGGTGGCGGGCGAGCTTCGCCTTGGTGAACCAGGGGCTGGAGAGGCCGCAGAGGAAGCGGGCGAGGCGGCGGGGCGTCGCCAGCTCCACCGGGTTTGCGGCGCGCAGCTCCCGTATCTCGTCGAGCGGCACCATCGTCTCCAAGGCAGGCAGAGAGATCGGGGCGGGGAGGCGGCGCGTGCGGCCGGTGAGGCAGAAGGTGCAGTGGCCACAGGGCAGCTCGCGGATTTCGCCGAAGTAGCCCACTAAGGCGTTGGTCTGGCAGCCCTCGTGCTCGACGAGTGCGGGCACCCGGGCGAGGCGCTCGATCTCCTGGCGTTCGCGAAGATCGAAACGCTGCGCGAGCTCGGCCACGAGCCGATCCTCCTCCTCGGGTCCGACGAGCCGTGCGTAGCGGTCGCGGACGTCGGAGGACCGCAGTTCCACCAAGTGACGCTCCGCGAGGACTTCGAGGGCCTTGACGACACGTCGTCGTTCGGTCCCGAGCTCGGTAGCGGCAGCGTCCGGGTCCAGCGAATACCAGGTGCGTCCACGCTTGGCAAAGGCGATCAGTCTCCGCACGAACGTGCCGGGCTCTCCAGCGAAGGCGACCTCGATCTCGTTCAGGGGCACCTTCGGCTTGAACTCGTACCCCGCGTAGAAAGGCGTTCCCTTGCGGAGCGCCCCCAGCAGCTCCAGGTATGTGAGCGCGGTGCGGAGGACCAGCGAACGCAAGTCGTGCCGCTGGGAAGCTTCGTAGGCATCCAGCGCGAACTCGTCCCCTTCGGCCAGCACCTCCTTTACCAGGGAGCGAAGCGACGCTTCCTCAGGCGTGTCGCCGTAGACGAAGTTCTCGAGGATCGGGATGTCCGAGCGGGAGGCGAGCATCTCGACCACGGAAGGCAGGTCGTCCCGGCCCGCCCGTCCGATCTCATGGGAGTACGACTCCAGGCTCTTGGGCATGTTGTAATGAACGACGTAACGCACGTTCGCTTTGTAGATCACCATTCCGAACGCGATGGTCGCGACGACGATCCCATCGTCGCTCGCCGACCAACGCTCCTGCACGCCGGACCGTTGGTCGGGGCCAAGTCCTGCATGGTAGGCCCCCGGCGGGGAGCCCTTGGGCGATCAGGCGGGCGACGCGCTCCGCCGTCTTTTGCAGCGTGACGTAGACGATGCACGGGCCGGGGCGGCGCGTCTTCATTCGCTCCAATAGGAGCCGATCCCGGCGGTCCTCGTCGCAGGGGTCGCCAGTAGGGTGAGTGTTTTTGCGGTAGAAGCCGGTGACCACCGTGGCCTCTTCGGGGATGTTGAAGGCGGCTTGAACGTCCGCGATGACGGGCGGCGTGGCCGTCGCGGTTAAGGCCAGCACCCGCTCGGCGCCGATGTCTCTTGCGGCCCGGGCGAGCTTGAGGTAGTCAGGGCGGAAGTTGTGGCCCCATTCGGAGATGCAGTGGGCCTCGTCGACGGCGAACAGGCCGATGGGCAGGCGGTCCAGCTCGCTCAGGAACCGCTCGTTGTTGAACCGCTCCGGAGCGACGTAGAGCAGCTTGAGCTGGCCCGCGCGGAGGTCGTCGTTGATGGCGCGAACCTCGTCGGCGGTGAGCGAGGAATCAAGACGCGCGGCGGGAATACCGTGGCGCTGGAGGAAGTCGATCTGATCCTTCATCAGGGCGATCAGGGGGGAAACGACGAGCGTCACGCCTTCGATCGCTAGCGCCGTGAGCTGGTACACGAGCGACTTGCCGCCGCCGGTGGGGAAGACCGCGAGCGCGGCGTTGTGATCGAGTAGCGCCCGGATCGAGCGAAGCTGCCCGGGCCTGAAGTCGGCGAACCCGAACCGCTCGCCAAGAAGCTCCCTGAGCGCCCCCTCGTCCACCGGGTCATGATAGCCCCAACGTGATGCGGACATGCCGCCCTTGATTTCTGCTTGGTCAGGCAGAGCATGGGGAAGGCAGAATCTCGGGCCGGATGCGCGAGCCACAATAGGCTTATGTTTCAGGTTCCGCCATTTGAGTTCGACGTGCACTCCGGCACCGGCTTGATCGTGCGGATGGCCGGGGTGCCGGTCGTCAGGGGGTCGTACTTCCAAATCTACGACCCGGGCTGGACCAAGGGTCACTACAGCTCGCTCTCGAACGCCCAGACCGTCAGGAGGATCGACGCCAACACCGTCGAGCTGAGCTTCAAGAGCGGCCTCGCCGGGGGGACGCAGGTTTATCGGCGGCAAGGCGACCGCCTGCTCGTGGAGTATCGCTTCGAGTGGGCGGGGGAGCGGCCCGTGCGTGTGGAGCTCGCGGGCGGCTTCGTATGGGCGCCTGCGCTGGAGGCGGGCGAGTTGATGGCGGAGGGGAAGCCGACGCGGTCGCTGACGAGCTACGCGTACAGCGGAACAGGCTTCGAGGGTCGGCGCTTCTCGCCGGACGCGGCGAGCTACCTGTTTCGTGCGCCGCTGGGCGAAGTGGAGGTGAAGGGCAGCCGCCCGCTGACCCTATTCGACGCCCGCGGCTACGGTCAGGACTGGGCCCGGGGTCGGAGTCTTTGGTGGCTGGGTGCGGCCGATCTGGAGCTTGCGAAGGATAAGCCTCTGGCCATTCAGATCGAATGGCGCTTCGCACCGTCGGCGATAGCGGCGCCCCGAATGAACCGCATCGCTCTCCCGGCGCGGAAGGTGCCGAACGCCCTCAGCCCCGACGAGAGCTTGCCCCTCCTGATCCCCAAGCCGAAAGACAGCCGCCTGGACTTCACGCGGACCCTCACCCTTACCGGGGCTTACGAGTTCCCGGCCGGGCGCTTCCGGTTCTTCGAAGAGTTCCAAAGCGCGCTGCGCCGCCGGTTCCATCTGAGCCCGCCCGCCAAGGGAGCGGCCAAGGTGGCCGCCGACGGCGGCGTGATCGACAAGAAGATGACGCTCGGGGGTTACCGGATCACGATCACCCCTCGGAGCATCAGTGTGCTGGGCGAGCAGGAAGAGGGGCTTCGGATGGGCTTGCGCCGGCTTGCCTCGCTGGCCTTCGTTCGCAACGGTAAGCTCGTCCTGCCGACCGGGACGCTCGTGGACTGGCCGAGCGTGCCGTGGCGCGGCGTACACCTCTTCATCGGCCCCCGGGCGCGGCCCTTCCAGCAGCGGCTGTGGGAGCGGGTGCTGCTGCCGATGGGCTTCAACCGGGTGGTCCTCCAGAGCGAGCGGACCGCCTGGAAGGCCCTTCCGGGCGCGGGTTCCGCGATCACCACCTCGCGCGAGGAGCTGGCGCTTCTCTTCGCCATGTACCGGCGCCTGGAAGTGGAGCCGATCCCGCTTATCCAGAGCTGGGGGCACATGGAGTGGCTGTTCGCAAACGGTAAGAACCTCGACCTCGCCTTCAACCCCCAAATCCCCTACGCCGTCGATCCGCGCAAGCAGAAGGCGCG
>JAUJNV010000088.1 GCA_030447945.1 Fimbriimonas sp.
GTTGACACCCATTCTTCTGGCAGTCAACTGCGAACGTGGGCCACAGTCGGTGCCCATACCATCAAGGTGCGGGTCACAGGCAGTAAGGACTCGCTGTCCAGTGGTACACGCGTCGATCTTGACGCGTTCGTAATCCTTCGATAGCGGCGCGTCCTCACGCCACCCATAGAAGCGTGCGGCGTGAGCAATACACGCCTGCCTCAGGCATGTCCCTGTCCCAAACCTCCTGAAAGGAACCAGTTAGAATTGCCGGGTTCATCGAACGTATAATGACGGTCGGGACGGCGGAGACAAGCCCGCGGGTAGAGCGTCAGGCTCACTGGCATTCCCGGCGGGCTGCCGGCGGTCGAAGCGTGCGCGTCGTGGTCGGGGCTGAGGAAGTAGCGCAGACGAAGCCGGACGCGCTGTTCGTGGCCATGGGGATTCCCCGCCAAGAAAAGTTTATTCGCAGCACGGCGCACATCATCGGCACAAAGGTCGCGATGGGGGTCGGGGGGACCTTCGATGTGATGAGCGGACGAACCAAGCGGGCTCCGAAGCTCGTCCAGCGGGTGCGGATGGAGTGGCTATGGAGAACGTTGCTGAACCCCAAGAAGATCGCCAAGGCAAAGCATCTTCCCCGGTTCGTGCGGCTCGTGCTGCGGGAGCGCCGATGAAGATCTACACCCGCACGGGCGACGCTGGCGAGACCGGCCTCGTCGGCGGAATGCGGATCGCCAAGTCGAGCCTGCGCATCGCGGCCATCGGCGAGGTAGACGAGCTGAACGCGGCGATCGGCCTCGCCCGTGTGGAGACGGACGGCCTCCGCTTCGACCCCCTGCTGGAGCGGGTGCAGAGCTTGCTGTTCGATCTCGGCGCGGAGCTCGCTTCGACAGCCGACGGTCCTCGGGTTCATGCGACGCTTTCGGAAGAGCACGTGCGGCTTCTGGAGCGCTCTATGGACGAGCAGACGGAGCGTCTCCCTCCGCTGCGCAACTTCGTCCTGCCTGGAGGAAGCGCCGCCGCGGCCCAGTTGCACCTCGCGCGCTGCATCTGTCGCCGAGCGGAGCGGGCAGTGCTGGCTTGGCACGAGGCGGAACCGGTGCGCGAGGAAGTAAGAGCTTTCCTGAACCGGCTCTCCGACTGGCTTTTCGTTTGCGCACGCTCGGCCAATCAGGCCTTGGGCGTGGAGGACGTTCCCTGGAAGGGGAGTGAGGTCGAAACCCTTTGATCACGACGCTATTAGCCCTCACTGCGGTGGCGACAGCACCAACGGCCGCGCAAGCCCCGACGGCCGCCTCGATCATCGGGCGGATGTTCCAGCGCTACGCCGACGCCAAAACCCTCAGCGGAACGATCCGCTTCACCCAGGCGGCGAACGGAATGACGCTCGTCATCGAGACGGACATCCAGCACGAGAAGCCGAGCAAGCTGTATCTGCGACAGACACGTAAGGAGGGCCCGGATGCCAGGGCGTGGCTCGTCACGAGCGACGGCGTACGCTTCACGTACGACAAGCCGGAAGGGACCCGCTTCACCATCCCGGGCAAGACCGTGCGGCTGATGGAGGCTGTCGCTCCGGAGGGGGAGCCGCCTCTCCTGGTCTCGAGCATCTACGGGGCCGCGGGGGGAAGCATCGCGGATAAAAGCCCGATCCTGAACGTGGTGCTCGGCGGGAACGAGCACCTCAGGTTCGTGTTGGGCCAGTGGGCGGGGTTGAAGTACCAGGGGAAGACCCAGGTCCGCGGCATCGTCGCCCACCTGATCAAAGGCCAGTGGCGCCAGAACCCGGCGGTCGCTCCCACCGGGGAATTCGAGATGTACATCAGCGAACAAGGTGAGTTCCTCCGGTACGGGCAGCGCGAGACGGTTGCACCGCCACCGCAAGTGAAGGTGCCGCCGATCTCGATCGTCTCGGTTTGGGAAGCGGATCTCAAGGTAGACGGCCCGGTGAACCAGGCGCTGTTCAAGGTTGCGTTGTAGCCGGTTCGTCCTCCTCCACGTCGAACCAGCCGGGGACGCCGTAGATCTTGGCGGCGAGCCCCTCCGGCAGTGTCAGGGTCTCGGCCCCGGAGTGGCGCGGAACGGCGAGCCTCGGCGCGCCACCGCCGAAGGCCACGCGCGGCCACTGAGGCTCGGTGATCGCGGCGCGCCCGATAGCGACCAGTTCGCTGCCGGTTTCCAGCGCCGCCTCGGCATCCGCCAGCGTCTGAACCGCGCCCACGCTGATGAAGGGCATCCTCCCCGCGATCCGCGCGTGCAGGCGGGACAGCGTCGGCCCCTCGTACGCGTCGTGGCTGCTGCCCTGCCGATACTGGCGCAGGGAGAGGTGCAACCAGGAAAGGGGCATCTCGAGTAGGGCGTCGGTCAGCGCCTCGGTGTGTTCGATGCGAATGCCAGGAGTTTCGGCCTCTTCCGGCGAAAAGCGGTAGCCGACGGCGTAGCCGACGCCGACCGCATGGAGAACTGCCTTGGTGACGGCCAGAGGAAAGCGAAGGCGGTCCTTGCCCCACGCGTCCTCGCGCCGGTTGCTGTGGGGGCTGACGAACTGTTGGAGCAAGTAAGTGTTCGCGCCATGGATCTCGACCCCGTCGTACCCGGCCCGCTGGGCCCTCTCGGCCGCCGCGGCGAACGCGGCGACGATCTCCTCTATCTCCGGCTCCGTCATCGCCTCCGGTGTCTCCGCGTTCGCTCGTTCCGCCGGGACCGCCGAGGCGGACATGGGCGTCCGGCCACAGAGGCGGGACGGGCACTGACGGCCTCCGTGATGGATCTGGAGGATGGCCGCCGCGCCCCCCGCGTGGATCGCGTCCGCCGCCGCCCGCATCGACGCCAGGTAGTCGTCGGAGGAGCAGGCCCACTGCCCGTCAAAGGCGTGGCCGCTTTTGTGGACGTAGCAGGCGGCCGTCATCACCGAGCCGAAGCCCCCTTCCGCCCGCACCCTCAGGTAATCGAGCTCGGTGTCGCGGATCGTGCCGTCGGCGTGGCTGGAGTAGGTCGTCATGGGGGCCACGACGAGCCGGTTTTTCAGCACGAGGCCGGTGGGAAGTCGAAGAGGCGTGTTCAGCATGGTGTCCAAGCGGATCGAAGGCGCCTCTTTAGGTGGAAAACCGTCCGTAAGAGGTAGATTAAGAACGATGGCCGCCACCGCCGGTTCCGGCTCGAGCTTTACGCAGCTGCGCAAGGGCTCGCTGGCACGGGTGGTGGGGATCCATGGGGTCAACGAGGACACCACGAGGCTGCAGGAGATGGGTCTGACCGTGGGCACAACCTTCCGCGTGGTGAAGGTCGCGCCCTTCGGCGATCCAGTCGAAATCGATCTGCGCGGGTACCGGCTGTGCCTGCGCAAGCACGAGACGGTGGGTATTGAAGTCGAACCTCTGCCATAGCAGCGAGCTTTTCCAGGAGCAGACGAGCGGCACGCCGGTCGTCGCCGTCGTCGGCAATCCGAATGCCGGCAAGACGACACTGTTCAACGCCCTGACGGGCTCCCGTCAGAAGGTCGGCAACTATCCCGGCGTAACCGTCGAGCGCGTGTCCTGCGATCTGCGCCTTGATTCAGGCCTCATCGAGGCGACCGACGTCCCCGGCCTCTACTCGCTCGCCGCCGTATCCGAGGACGAACGCGTCGCCGTCGAAACGATCGAGGGCCGGAACGGCGCGCGCAGGCCCGACCTCCTGCTCTGCGTGATCGACGCGACGAACTTGGAGCGGAACCTCTACCTGTTCACGCAACTCGCCGAGGCGGGGCACCCGACCCTGGTCGCGCTGACGATGACGGACCGCTTGCAGGCGTCCGGCCGCAGCGTGGACCTCGCGAAGCTCTCAAACCTTCTGGGGGTGGACGTCGTGGCCGTCGGCGGGTACAAGCCCCACTCCCTGCGTGAGCTTAAGGAAGCGATCGACCGGAACCTGGAGAACCCGCGGATCCCGAGCTTCGAGTTGGCGCTGCCGGACGCGATCGAAACGCGCGTAGCATCGCTGCGCGAGCGGCTGGCGCGGGCGGGCGCGGATCTGCCCAAGTCGGAAGTGCGGCGTGCGCTCCTGCAGCCCGCTTCAGAGGCGGAGACGGGGCTCCGCGACCTTCCGGGCGTCCCCGAGGCGTTTGAGGAGGCGAGGGAGTACCTGAAGCGGGAAGGGGTGCTCAAGCCGACGCTGGAGGTTGCGCCGCGCTATCAGTGGGCGGGGATGGTGCAGAAGGCCGTCATTCAGGAGTCCGACGCGAAGCGCCGGCGCTCCACGACGGATCGGATCGACGCGTTCCTCACGCACCGCGTTTTCGGGCTGATGACCTTCGTGGGCATCATGTACCTCGTCTTCCAGTCGATCTACACCTTCGCCCAGCCCCTGATGGCGGGCATCGAGTGGGGGTTCACCCAGATCGCCGACGCGGTCGGGCCCAGGCTGGAGTCCGTGCCGATGCTGCAGTCACTCGTGGTGGACGGCCTGATCGGCGGCGTCGGCGGGATGCTCGTGTTCCTGCCGCAGATCCTCATTCTGTTCTTCTTCATCGCGGTCCTCGAAGGCTCCGGCTACCTCGCCCGCGCGGCGTTCCTGATGGACCGGCTGCTCGGCTGGTGCGGGCTCAACGGGCGGGCGTTCATTCCGTTGCTCTCCAGCTTTGCCTGCGCTATCCCCGGAATCATGGCGGCGCGCGTCATGCCGGACCCCAAGAGCCGCCTGGCGACGATCCTCGTCGCGCCCTTGATGTCCTGCAGCGCCCGGCTGCCGGTGTACTTGTTGCTCATCGGCGCGTTTATCCAGCCGAAGTTCGGCGCGTTTTGGGCGGGTTTCGCACTCTTCGCGATGCACTTCCTGGGGCTGCTCGTGGCCATCCCCATCGCGTGGATCCTGAACCGGACGGTCATCAAGGGCAGGCGGCTCCCGTTCTTGCTCGAGCTGCCGCCCTACCAGTGGCCTCGGGGGCGCGACGTATGGCTCGCCATGCTGCTGCGCGGGCGGATCTTCGTGCGGACGGCGAGTGCGATCATCGTCTTCATGTCCATCGCGATCTGGGCGTAGCCTACTTCCGCGGCTCTCGCCCGCACAGGAAGCGTCCGTCCGGGCGAGGTATCGAACGCAGAATCCGCACGGACGAAGCCGCCGTGAGCACCACGTCCAGAAGTCGCGGACGGCTAACTCGCTGCTGGGACGCTGGTAAGGCCATTGAGCCGGTCTTCATTCCTCGGCTTCGACTGGCGGATCAGCACCTCCATCTTGGCCGCGTTTAGCCGTGAGAGTGGTGGTGCCTTCGCTCGGCATCATCTTCTCCCTCGGCGACGAGGTGGGCGAGACCTCGCCCGACCTCCGCAAAACCCTCGGCCGCGCCACAGCGGACGGCCGCCTCTTCACCGCGTGGGCCGCCGTCAACCTGATGATCTTCTTTTCTCTCTGCGCGGTGCATGGCGACGCTGGCGACGGTGGAAGCGCAGAGACGAACTCCTGGGAAGTGGTCGGTCTTCATGTTCGTCTACGCAGCCACCTCGCCTACATCGCGGCCGTCCCGGCATCTGCAACTCGCGGCCGTCTCTTCGGCAATTGGAGACGTTATACTGTTGCCATGTGGCGACGATTCTGAAGGCAGCGCGCAGGGTCGTGTGCTTTTCGCAGACGAGGCGCAGGGTGCGGAGAGGTTGCGTCTGCACTGAGCATGTCCTCTGGGGTCGTCCGCGAGGTCGACACCGTCGCCGCGAGGATGCTGAAGGCTCGGGGCCAGCCGCCGGATCCGCGCGGAGATCGAGAAGAACCTCCCAAGCCGCGATACCCAGCCAGGACATGACGCTGACGCCCGGGCCAAGCGGGTCATCGACCTTGCTAACGACGAGGCGAAGCGCCTGAGCAACAATTTCATCGGGACGGAGCACCTGCTGCTTGGCCTCATTCGGGGAGGGGCGCGGCCGGGCGGCGCGTGTTCTCGCGTCAACGGGGGTACGGCTGGACGAGGCTCGGGACGTCGTGGTCTCTCTAAGATGCCTCGGCCTTTTCCCTGATCCTGTCGAGGCCATGCGCCGGCCCGCCGCAGTTCCGACCTGTCGAACAGTTGGATTCCGGGCCAGAGCCGTCGCCTTACGTGCGCGAGCTGCTCATCAACGAGCATGGCCGATATGGCGCGGACAGCTGTGTGCGATGTCTCGCGTGCGACGAAGGCCCGCTCGAGTCGTTTGGCAAGTCGGAACCACGGTCAACCCCGTCTTGAGCCTCTTGGAACACTCCCTCATCCACCGGGCGGACTCGGAACAGCCACCTCAAGAACGGCAAGACCTGGCCACCCTCTTCGAGCGGGCCGCCGATGAGGCGGCCGCCCTCGCAACCGGTCGGTCCAGCGCCTCATCCTGGCCGCAATGACGACGGACGACACCGCCACTGCCCTCGCGTTTCGCAAGGCGGGTGTCGGCAGAGGGCATCCGGCGGGCCTTTCCGAAGCTTCCTGGGGCATCCGAAGGAGCAGCACCGCAAGGAAGCGCCCTCGGCCGGTGCGTCCTCCTGAGAGCGCCTCGTCCCGAGTGCATCCGAGAGAAGGTGGCTCTCCGACGGATCGTGCGGGCACAGGTCGTTCCCGATGCCTCGGGACGAGCGCGCTCAGCGCGGGCCCGCCAGCCACAGTAACGACGGCGGGAGACGTTTATACTGTTGCTGTGTAGCGGCGGTTTTCCGAGCAGGCGCGGAGGGTGGTCTTTTATGCGCAGGAAGAAGCCCCGCAGAAGTTCGAGAGGTGCGTCTCCACCCGACACTTGCTCCTAGGCTTGTCGAGACAACGACGGCCTCGCCTGCAATGTGCTAGTCCAGACTTGGAGTGCCGCCCCACCTCGTCCGTAACGAGGTGAATCAACACCGCACGCGGATGTCCGTCGGCGGGACATGACCGCCACGCCCCGCGCGAAGCTATCATCGACTTGGCGTACGACGGGGCGCGCGGGCTCACTAACAATTACATCGACACGAACCGCCTCCTGCTGGGCCATCATCCAAAAAAGGAAGGCGACGGGCTCGCGGGACGGGTGCTGGAGAAGCTGGGCGTAAGGCTGGAGAAGGCAAGGGAGGCGGCTATCGCGTTGCAGAGACGAGGCGGGAGTGAAGCGTCCGGGCGAGGAGCCGATGGTAGTGACTCCACACACCGCCACGGAGTAGCGCGGAAGCCAGCGCGAACGGGGCGGTGGCACTTCGCCTACGAACTGCTCACCTTATCGACGGGGGCGGTATGCCGTGGACCGGCTGTGCGCGCTCATCCTGTCGCAAGAGGAAGAAAACCTTACCGGGCTCGGCTTCGTCGGGACCACACCTCGTGTCGTTGCGATCTTCCTCGAGGATCGCCCTCGTACAGCCACCCCGAGTCTGCCGATCTGCCCGAGGAAGAGCAAAATCTCTCGGAGGGTTTTCGAGCTTGCCGCGCAGGAGGCGCTTCTCTGGGACAGCCGGTGGGGCCGCGCCACGTCTTACTTGCGGCCCTGGCCGTAGGGAAAACCGCGACGGCGAGGCCTTCGCTCGAGTCGGCGTCGGGGCGGAAGGGCGGCTCCCGGAAAGCGATGGCCACGGTTTCGCCCCCCGCCGGTGCCTAGCGGGATTCCGGGCTGGCCTGGGCTCGGGGCGCGTCGGAGGCCTTCGCCGACTTCTTCCGCCGCTCCACCGGTGCCGCTACCGCCGGCGGGGCGACCAACGGGCGGCCTCTTCTCCTCGAGACGCAGCGCCGTCGCGCGCTCCTCAGCGCCGGGGACACCGGCCAGCACCGTCCCCTCCGCCCAGTAGCTGTCCAGGAACTCGGACGAACGCGGTTGTACACCGCCAGCGTTGCGGGCCAGAACATCCCAATGGCCGTCGAAATCTGCGCGGAGGCGCGCACCGCGTTCCGGACGGTCTGCGAGCGCTGAGGTCCTGGAGGACGCAGGAGGCGGAAACGAGGACGAGATCGTTCGCGAGCTCGAGGTCCCCGTCTGGTTGTCGTGGACCACCTCGCAGAGGCCGCCGGCGTCCGGCGGCGGCGACGACGAAGGCGCCGGCGGCCATCGCCTCGAGCGCGACGATCCCGAGACGCTCGTACAGGGGGAAGGAAGGCGGCGACGTCGACGATGCGGAAGGTCTCGTGGAGGTCGCGGCCACGACTGGAAGCCGGCGAAGCGGACGCGGTCGCCGGGGGCCGGTCGGTCGGCGAACACTTCGGCGTCTGGTGGTCGCCCTTGCCGACGAGCACGAACTTCACCTTCGCCTCCTTGCTCAGGACGACGTTCGCCGCGTTCGGAGGACGTGGATCCCCTTCTCGCGGACGAAGCGGCCGCAGTACATCACGATCTTCTCGTCTGGCCTGGCGAACTGGGCGCGCCGAGCGGCGCGTCCTCGTCCTTCCACTCGAACTCGAACTTCTCCGGGATCACGCCGTTATAGACGACGTCAAGGCTTGTCGAACGGAACGTTAAGGTCGCACGACCTCCCGGCGCATATGAAATCCGAGCAGACGATGACGCGCCATGCCTCATGGGTAAGCCAGTACTCCTGCTCGTGGATGTAGCGCGAGGTCTCGCTCCCGAATGCCCCCATGGCGCCCCTCCTCCGTCGCGTGCGGTGGCGATCATCGGGGGCTTGTGCTCGTACTTCAACTCGCGCGCGGAGGTCGAGCGAGCCAGTCGTGGGCGTGAAGATGGTGGGCTGGCCGCCGCGCCAATCCTCCAGCAACCGCGCACCCGTCTCTCCGTGGCGACATTGAGCAGCCAGATCTGGTGGAGAAAATCCTTTGGCTCCTCGTCGAGATGGACGCGGGTGGATACTACGCCCTTGTCCGTCTGTTCGTCCGCTTGCGCCCGGGGTCGCTGGTGACGACGTGCACCTCGACACCGAGGCCGCGAGCGCCTGGGAAGGTCTTGCACGTGCGGGCTGATCACCCCCCACGATGCGGAGCGGTGCACTCCCAGGACAGCATCATCACGCATGGTGCCGTGATTGTGCGCGCTCGCCGGTTGAGGATTACAGTGGAGCGGAGGTGCAGAGGCTGGTTTTTGAGGCTCCCCGTACTCGGCGCGTAGGTGTGGGTCATCTCGACGCCGAAAAAGTAGATCTGCGACGTGTAATAGATCCACGGAGATCACCCACTAAGGCGCCGCCGGACCATAGGCGTTCAAAACGCCGGCAGGGGCGAAGTGGTAACTGAGCAGAAACTTGCCGAGGGCGACGCCCACGGCGGCGACGATAGCCCCTGGCCAGACGTCGCGCCAAGCGACGCGGTTCCGGGGCAGCTTCTTCGGCGAGACACCGAAGGCGCCGATGAACACAAGCACCGTCGTGAGGATGCTGAGGTACTGAAGGCCGGGGAAGCCGCCCGCGTAGCGCGCGGCCAACCGATCCAGGGTCGAGGGCAGGCCAAGCCAGAACTGACGCTGCCGAAGAAGAGGACGGCCAGAAAGGCGGTGATTCGGCTGAGAGCACAGCGCGGATCGTAGGCCGGTCTGCTTGATTCCCAGATCGTGTTCACCGCGTCGTCGCTGGAGAAAGAGGTTGGACGCCCCAACGGCGATGAGGCTGAGGATCGTCGCCGTGAGGCGCCTGCGTCCCGGCCTGGGCAGCAGCCGGGAGGGTATCTAAAAACTCGGCAACTGCCCATACACCCAGTTCTTCGTTTTCCCTGCAGTTCTCCTCGGACGCGCTCGCAACAGATCGTCCCGCGCACTTGTTCGCCGAGGAGTAGCTCGCTCCCGCCACGGCCAAGACGAGCAGCGGCGCGAGCGATAGCACCGCGTAGAAGCTGAACGCGGCCGCCAGACGTGGCATTGTCCTCCGACCAGTTGGCGAAGGTCTTCATGAGGAGCGGGCGCAGCCGCGCGACCAGGAGCTTGCGGGGCGAGGTGCCATGCCGGACGCAATGCGAACTCTGGGCCTTCGCCCGGTGTTCCTGCTAGGCGCCCTACGGAACACCAGCCGAAGAGCCGCTCTGACGATCATGCGGCGCGGCGATCCGGAGTTGCTGGACCTCACCGAGAAGGGCCTCTACTGCGCGGCAGGCGACTTTTACATCGACCCGTGGAAGCCCGTGGAACGGGCGGTCATCACCTGCACATTCGGACCACGCACGGTGGGGGATGGGCCGCTATCTCTGCTGCCGGGAATCGAAGGGTTCTCCGGCTCCGAGTGGGGAGGACACCCGAGGGTCGACGCTGAGCTATGAGGAGCACTCACGATGAGCGGCAGAGATCAGCCTCCACCCGCCGGGCATATCTGGGATCGGCGCAGGGTGAGGATGGAGCGTGCAGGGAGGGTTTTCGTCGTGTCGAGCGACTACAAGGCAAGAGCCGATGCCACCTGCACCGCCTTCGAGCCGGTGCCATGCCACACGTTCGTGACGGAATCGACGTTCGGCCTGCCGATCTACCGTTGGCCAAGCCAGACGGCGGTGTACGGGCAGATTGGAGAGTGGTGGCGGAAGAATCGGGGTCGGGTAAAGCGTCCCTTCTCATGGAGTTTACGCCTCGCGGGGAAGCGCAGAGGGCACTCGCGGGACTCGACCCATCCATCGGCCCATCTTCTTGCACGACGCCGTGCAGGGGCTCACAGTGGCGTATCGGGAGCAAAGACATCTAGCTACCTTCCTCGTCGCTTCGGTCGGGGGAGGTAGGGAAGGGATTCGAGTGGTCCAGGGGCGCTCATCCTGGCCCCGCCCAGCGCCAGTACACCCTGGCTCCGCCGGTCCAGCGACCACTCGACCGCCTTCATGTGCTCCGGCTGGATGGCGATACGAGGGCCCGGAGGAGGCGCGCCGTGGACCGCGGCTTCGTGCTGAGCGACCATGTGGACTGGCCGTCCTCTACTCGGTGCGATTGGGGCGACGGGCGCCGAGGAAGTGTGGGTGACTCATGGATACGGCACGGTAGTGGCCGGTATCTCGAGGGCGGGGACTTCAGGCGCGGGTGCCGACATTCTGGGAGGGTGAGCAGGACGGAGGAGGTGAAGCGGCTGAAGATGCGTCGGAAGCAGGAGAAGAAGTCTCTTGAAGACGCCTTGACATCGGGAAGAGAGGGCTGATGAAGTTTGCCGCGCGCTGTGCGGCGCGATCATTCCTGGCAAGACGGGTGAAAAGGTGCAGGCGATGGCGGACTACTTCGGGTCGCACCGCCGCAGGACGCGGCGTGGGCGATCCACTTTCCTCGTCGGCCGACGCCCAGGCGCTCGTCCAGCTTGCCCTAAACTGCCCAACTCTGGTCTGCGGCAACGGCGAGGAACTCGGCGTGGCTCTTCGCAGTGCTACGACGCTGTCGAAGTCTGGCCGAGACGGTCGCCTTGGTCATCGCACCTTCACGGGATGCATCTGAAGAAACTCTGTCAGCGGCTGTAGCATCTCAAGGATTCTGAAGAAGCTGGCGGTGGCCTTCATCAATGGGTGCAGGAGCGGCTCCTGCTGCTTCCTCTTTCCGAAGAAGGACAGCGAGCTCTGGAAAAAGGCGTGGCAGCTTGGACACCCAGGGGGCTCGTGTTCAACAAGCTGATGCAGGCGCCTTCGCGCGTTGACGTCTCCCAGGATCTGGTGGTGCAGGCGCTGGGGTTCGCGAGCGGCGTTCCCCGCGGCCGTCATCGCGCACCGCCTCATGAGCGACTGGATGCCAACCGGCGACTTCTATCGATCGCTCTTTGCCGAGGAAACGGGAGCACAGACGCGAAGCCGCCTTTATCCGTTCTGCCTGGCCCATCCACTCGGGGGCAGCCCGGACAGCCTGACCTCGATCGAGGGTGGCACGCCGAGTGAGTGGGACGGGATTCGCGCCCAGCTCATCCGCCGCCGGGGCGGTCCTTCGTATGGTCGCGGGGAGAAGAGCTCATCACGGACCGCTGAAGATCGTGGACGTGTGCGACGCGCTGCCGGGGAACTGTGGTAGACGGCGAGATATTAGCCTGAGCCGACGGGCGGCCGCTGCGGTTCATGGAGCTTCAAAAAGAGGATCGGACGGAAGACCCTGACGAAGAAGATCCTCGGGAAATTCCGGTGGTGCTGGTGGCGTTCGATCTGCTGGAGCATCGAGGCGAAGACGTTCCAGGAGGCCGTACCGCAGGCGAAGAGATCTCCTGGGCAGCTGGTGGACGGGCTTCGCGTCCGGCAGAGCCACCTGCCGAGCCTTGAAGGACAAGCAGTGGTGCCCGGACGGACACGCGGCTCGCGGTGGAGTCGAGCGCTGAGGAGGATGAGCGGCCCGAAGGCCGTTCAGGTGAGGCGGGGAAGCCCAGGTCTTGCCAGCGGCGACCCGGCTTCTGCTCTCTTCAACGGTCGAAGCGGCAGGCTGGGAAGAGCTCGCACCGCTGTCTCCAACTCACAGAGGAACTGAATGTGGAGGGGATCATGCTCAAGCGTCTGGACTCCGCCTACGTGGTGGGGCGCAAGAAGGGGCTTTGGCTGAAGTGGAAGATCGAGCCCTTATCGGTGGAGCGCGGTGTTGGTGTACGCCAGCGAGGGGCGGAAGAGGCGTCGCTCTACACGGACTACACGTTCGCGCTGTGCTTTGAAAGCTAGTGGTGTTCGCGAGCTTATTCGCTCACCGACGAGGAGATCCGTCGCATGGATAGTTTCGTGCGGCGCAATACCATCGACAAGTTCGGCCCGGTAAGAGCCGGTTAAGCCTGAGCTCGTCATGAGCTGGGCTTCGAGGGGCATCCCAGCTCTCGAGCCGGCACAAATCCAGGCTCGCCGTTCGTTTCCCCCGCATCCTCCGATGGCGGCGACAAGCAACCCGAAGACGCCGACTCGCTGGAAGAGTGCGCGAGAGATAACCGCCGGTGGTGCGGCGGGAGTGCGCGAGGAGGCTTCGCGCACTCCCCGAAAAATCGCGCTAATCTTCGCCAGGCTTCGCCGCGAGGATGAGCTCGACCGTAATCGTGCCGCCGTCGAGGTCCACGTCCTTGACGAACTCCTTCACCGCGGGGATCATCATGTCGCCACCTGCGGACGTCTTGGGCGAGAGGGAATGACATCCTCGACCGACCCAAGCTCCTCGCCCGCGGTGCTGATCACACGCAAGCCGATGAGGTCTTCGAGAGAATGCTCATCCTCCTCAAGCTCGACTTGGATGTCATCGAAACGGTACTCCACTGGAGCGCCTCGGCGGCGGAGATGTCGTCGATGCCCTCCAACCCCAGCGGGGGGCGCGGCCATCGTAGGCTTCGACGGCGACCCACCCCGAGGAGGAGAAGCTGCGTGCCTTGTCGAACCGGACAAGGAAGTCCGTCATCGGCTCGACCTTCACCTGCCCTTTTGTGAGGCCAGCTCCGACGATCCTCCCCGATCCAGACGGTTTCAGCACCCAGGCGTGGTCAAATCACGAGAGGCACGGGAGCGATCTGCCTCCGTGCCTCTTCGTTAAGGGCAACTACTCGGTGACGATCTTGACGAACGCCTTCTCGCGCGACTTGGCGGCGACGGCGCTGTCGACGCATCGAATGGCGCTAACCACGCGGCCGCTCTTACCGATCACTTTGCCCACGTCGTCGGGCGCCACGTGCACGAAAAACGTGCGCGCGCCCATCTCCGTCTCTTCCTCGACCTCTACCTGATCGGGGTTTTCGACGACCGAGCGCACGAGCTCTTCGACGAGGGGGGCGTAGGTCACTGGGCGCCCTCTTCGGTCGGGGCGGCGGTGGCCGCGATCGGCGAGGTCCGCTTGTCGAGGTAGCCGTAGACCTTCTTCTGACTCGGCCTCTGTTCGAGGAAGCGGGGAAGGATGCCGACCTTGTTCAAGATGTAGGCGGTCGTCTCGGTCGGCTGCGCGCCGCTCATCAGCCAGTGGATCGCGCGCTCCTCATCGACCTGCATCACCTTCGGCTGGGCGACCGGGTCGTAGGAGCCGATCGTCTCGATCACGGCGCTGTCCCGTCCCGCTGTGCTCTTTGCAACCACCACGCGGTAGTAGGGGCGTCCCTTCGTTCCGATTCTCTTCAGCCTAATCTTGACCATTTATTCTGTTTCTCGTTACCGTCTGCGCCCGTGCTTGCCAAATCGGGACTGCATCTTCGTAAGCTGCTTCATGCTGCGGCGCATCTCGTAAAGCTGCTTGATGAGATTGTTCACCTCTTCAACCGAGGTTCCCGAGCCCTGCGCCATGCGCTTGCGGCGCGAACCGTTAATTATATCCGGATTGGTGCGCTCCTTGGGCGTCATGCTCAGAATGATCGCCTCGATCCGGTTCACGCTCTTGTCGTCGATGGAGTTCAGCGCCTCTTCCGGAATTGCCGTCCCGAGCCCCGGAATCATCTTCAGCACGTTCTTCATCGGCCCCATCTTGCGCATCATCTTAAACTGCATAAGCATGTCGTCGAAGTCGAAGCTCCCCTTCTTGAGCTTGGCTTCCAGCCCCTCAGAATCTTCTCCATCGAAGGCGAGCTCGGCCTTTTCGATGATCCCAAGGATGTCGCCCATACCGATGATCCGCTGGGCCATCCGGTCGGGATAGAACGGCTCCAGCGCATCGACCGCCTCGCCCACGCCGACGAATCGCACGGGCACCCCCGTCGCCTCCCGGACGCTGAGCACGGCGCCGCCGCGCGTGTCGCCGTCCAATTTGGTAAAGATCGCGCCGGTCAGATGGACCTGCTCGTGGAACGCCTGCGCGACGTTCACGGCCTCCTGGCCCGTCGTGGAGTCGAGGACGAGAAAGCTCTCATTCGGCTGGACCGCGTTCCGAATGTCGCGGAGCTCTTGCATGAGCGCGTCGTCCACTTGAAGGCGGCCGGCCGTGTCGACGATAAGCACGTCGTTCATGAAGTGGCGGCAGCGGGCCAGCGCCTCCGTCGCGATTTGAACGGGGCTCGTGCCGTCGATCTTCGCGTAGACCGGCACGCCCACGGTCTCCCCGAGCACTTCGAGCTGCTTCACCGCCGCTGGGCGCTGGATGTCGCAGGCCGCGAGCATCGGCTTCTTGCCCTGCGCGACGAGGTGCTTGGCCAGCTTCGCGCAAGAGGTCGTCTTGCCCGATCCCTGGAGGCCGCACATCAGGATAATCATTGGCGGCTGCGGGCCCCAGTTGAAGCGGGGCGCTTCGCTGCCGAGCATCTCCGTGAGCTCGTCTCGAACGATCTTGACGATCGTCTGGTCCGCCGTGAGACTGGCGTAGACGTCCTCGCCCACCGCCTTCTCCTTCACGCGGGCGATAAAGGCCTTCGCGACGGCAAAGTTCACGTCCGCCTCTAGGAGCGCGACACGCACTTCGCGCAGCATCTCCGTCACGTCCTCCTCGCGCAGGCGGCCTTTGCGGCGAATGTCGGCGAGAATGCCGCTCAGACGGCGGGTAAGGGTATCGAGCATCGTCCGATTTAACTACGACGCATCGGAGGGAGAAATAGCGGGTTCCGGGGGGTAGAAAGGATCGCCCCATGGGATCGAGGAACCTGAGCCCCATTCGCGTCGCCTCCGGCGGCCGATACTTCGAGACCTTCGATCGCGAGCCGTTCCATTTTATCGGGGCCAATGACTCCATCACCTGGCCCGGCCTGATGGGCTTGTACCGGCGCAAGGATCTGGCGGGCGTTGAAGCCTATTTAGAGGATCTGGCCGCGAGCGGAATCAACACTCTGCGGCTCATGCTCGAGTATGCGCAGGGCGAAGGGCGCTACTTCGAGCGCCCAGCGGGGAAGTTCAACCCCGCCATGGTGCGGCTGTGGGACGACCTCTTCCGTATCTGCGGCGATGTCGGGCTGCGGGTGCTTCTTATGCCGTGGGACAACTTCTGGATGTCTCGCCGCTGGGGCA
>JAUJNV010000089.1 GCA_030447945.1 Fimbriimonas sp.
TGCCAGTAGACGAGCGGGTACAGCGTCGCCATGTAGATCGCCACCTGGTCGATCCGGTAGCCCAAGTCGCCGGTAGGCTCGCCCCGGCGGTAGAGCATCAGAAACCCGTACTGCTGCCGCACGAAGTGGTAGATGGCGAAGTAGGCGACGACGGACCAGAAAAGGGTCGCCCCGCCGAGAGCGTAAACGGCGACGCCGGCCGACCAGCAAAGGGCGGGAACGGCCAGATAGAGCGTGCGGCGCCGACGGAACTCCTCCCGGTCGAAGTAGGTTCGAAAGAGGGAGCTGTAGACGTGCGCGACGTCGATGCCGAGAACCAGGAGCACCCAGAGCCACAGAGGCGTGTCACTCACCGCCGCGAGCCGGCCGCCCCAGATGAGCACGACCGCGGTCACCGCGAGCGGCGGCCCGATGATGGCCCAGAGGTCGAACTTAGGCGAGTAGATCCAGGGGGTCGCGATTCGCATCTAGAGAACGGGCAGATAAAGCTCGGTGATCAGTTCGTGAGGGGGCGTCTCGCTCGCATCGTTGACGTACACTTCGAACGCGGGGTTTTCGCCGATGGAGCGGCGGAGGGTGCCCTCGACGTACCCCGTCATGCCCGCCCAGACTGGCCCCAGGCCCTCGTAAGGCCCGACCATGCGCATCGTCGCGTACTCGCCGCCGGCGATCCCGCCGAGCTCCAGATCGAGCCCGCTCCGGTCCGCGACCAGAAACGACGGCGGAATCTCGACGCACGCCGCCGAGCGGAGCTGCGAAGCCGGAACATGATCGGCGTTGTCCCAGTACATGCCGATGGTGCGTTGGACAGGCACGTTATGGGCCTCGACCCAGCCCCAAAGCTTCTCGAACACCGCGCTCAGCCCCTCGTAGGGCCCCCGGTGCCGGAGCATGACCACGGGGATGGGAGCGAGCTTGATCACCTGAACGTTCATGGCCGTATCGTAGTTTACGGGCGGGCTCGGGATGGCGCTTCAGATCCTCCGATTTGGGAGTGCGGCGACCTGTCGCCGCTTTTCCCTAGCGCGACCCGTCGCGCGTTCTGTGGACGAGAAGCCGTAGCAGCAAGACGGCGTCAGGCCGCCTTACGGAAAGCGGCGACCTGTCGCCGCACTCCCAAAGGGGCCCTCAGAAGTAATGCGGCACGAATCGGGCGAGGTCCTCGGTGATCGGGCCGTCCGACTCGCGGATGCCGATGCCTCTCGCCTCGCCGTCGACCACCCAGGACCCGATGACCGCGTGGTTGCCGTCGAACTGGGGCAGCGGCGCGTGGGCCTGAAAGACGAAGAGGCCCTCGTCGTAGGGGCCGGACTTCGCGATCGTGCCCTCGTTCCGGTGGAGGGAGACGTTCGCCCCTTCGCGGCCCAAAAAAGGCTTTCGGACATACTCCGTCATCCCCCTCGGACCATCGAAGTAGGCTGGCAGCAGGTTCGGGTGGCTCGGGAACATCTCCCAGAGGATCGCGAGGATCGCCTTGTTGGACAGCACCATCTTCCAGATCGGCTCGATCCACTGCACGTCGCCGTACGACCGCAGGGCCAGCGGACCGAACTCCTCGCGGAGCATCCACTCCCAGGGATAGAGCTTGAAGAGCGTCTGGATGGGCCGCAGCTTCCCGTCCACGAAGAGGCGCGCCTCGTGGTCCCAGCCGATTTCGCTCATGGGCATGAGGTCCACCTCAAGCCCCGCTTCCCCCGCGGTGTCCATGAGCACGGCGGTCGTCATGAGGTCCTCCATGGCGCCCATGCAGCCGAAGTGCACACGCCCGGAGTCCAGAAGCCCCTCTTCCCGGAGGCTATGCCACTTGGCGGCGAGCCCTTCCCAGATCGAGTTGAACTGATCCGCCGCAGGCTCGGCCTCCTGCAGCCAGTGCCACTGGACGACGGCGGCCTCCAGCAGCGAGGTAGGTGTGTCGGCATTGTATTCGAGGAGCTTCGGCGGGCCGTGGCCGTCGTACGAGAGGTCGAACCGGCCGTACAGCGCCGGCGGGTCGTCGTCCCAGGCCTGGGCGATCACCGCGTGGGCGGGGGGCGGAATCGACAGGCGACCGAGCTCCCCGTTCTGGATGACCTTGTCCACCGCGGCGAGGCACATCTCGTGCAGCTCGTTCGTGGCCGATTCGAGACTGGTGATCTCGTTAGGATCGAAGCGGTAGGCGGCGGACTCGTTCCAGTACGGCTGGTCGCCTACGGTGTGGAACGTCAAGCCCAGCTCCTCGATCTTCTGCCTATAGTCGGGCCGGGGCGTGCGAGGCTCGCGACGCATCAGCCTCCGTAGTATCCGCCGGAAGTGCCCGAGCCGCCGAATCCACCCGTTTGAACGGTTCTTCGGATCCAGTGCGCGCCGGGCACCCCTCTCCGGCAGTCGGCACTGGAGATCACGCGCCCCGCCGCGTCGACGCACTCGTTGTACGAGCGTCGGGAGCTGCACCCAGTTACGGACAGGCCCGCCGCCAGGGCAATGATGAGCGGAGCCGGCACTTGACTGGACCTCTTCATCTGACCTCCATCCCTACGTTGGATCGGGGCCGACGGGTTGCAGCCACCGCCAGGACTATGGGCCGGGTGCAGATGCCCCGCAGGGGGACAACGTCCCCCTAAAAACGGTCTCCGGCAGCGGCCCTGGCTACTTGCGCTTCCGTCGGCTCACGAGGGCCACCAAGCCGAGGCCCAACGCGGCGAAAGCCGCCGGCTCCGGCACGGGCGTGACCGCGACGTTGTCGAACTTGTGGTAGGGGCTGGCTTGCCGCCAGGAGACGGAGGCGACGTTGTCGAAGGCGGAGGAGAAGAAGAACGTCTGGAGGGCGGGGAAAGCGGAGTCTGTGACGAACGACTCGGACTGCGTACCGCCGCCCGCAAGGCTTGCCACGAAGGTGACCCTTGCCGGGATGCCGGAGTTCAGGCCGTCGAGATCGATGGAGTCGAGGCTGAACGCTCCGCCCCCGTTCCTCGTGAGGGTGATGAGGCCTGAGGAGCTGTTGCTGAAGAGCGAGACCGAACCCGTATAGCGGAAGTCGCCCGAGTTGATCGAGTAGAAAAAGTTGTCCCCGGTCTCGGTGAGCGTGAAACCGTCCTCCGAGTAGACGTCGCCGACATTGGTGAGTCCCGCACGGTCGTTTCGGAGCGACTCGAAGTCGATCAGGTCGGCGTGCGCCCCGGCCGAGACGGCAATCGCGGCAAGCAGCGAGCCTAAGCGAAGGTTCATCATTATCTCTGACCGGGCTTGGGGGCAGCGTGTGCCCTCTCTCGCAAATCCACCAGCGATTCCGGTAATTCTGCCTGGATCATAGCCGCCCCGGTGATGGCCCATTCAGGGCTCTCCGCGGATCCTCCCCGCTCGCTGGGGGAGTTACGCGGCGCGCGGCCCGGCTTCCAGCGTTCCCAGATCCACCCTCGCGATCTGCTCGGCGTCGGTGACCCACAAGAAGGTGCCCTCCTCGTCGAGCTCTTGGGGATAGGCCAGGTACACGACCAGGGTCTCCGAGACGCCACCCGGGGTCTCGCGCCGCTCCACGCCGGACATCACGAAGACCGTCTCGCACGCCGAGCGGTCCTCCAGCTCCGGAAAGAGTCCGTCCTGGGTGCGGCGGCGAGGAAGCCCCTGATCCTCGACGAGCCCCCTCGTGTAGGGGCCGTGGGGCGCGATGCGAAAGCCGCGCCGGGAGGCGTCCCAGCGGCCGGAAAGGAACAGCAGCGTGGTGTGCCGGTTGGAGAAGCCGCCGGGGGCGACGTACCGGACCTGGTTCCCCTTGACCTCCAGCGTCCAGCCCCGAGCCTGCAGCCGCGCCTTGGCGTGGTGCCCGATCATCAGGTAGGCGTACAGCCCGACGTGGCAGGCGGGAGTGTCGGCATCCCGCCAGTCGCGCGTATCCGCGCGCCCCGCCCGAATTGCCGCTACGAGATCATCCACCAGGCCCTCGTGAGCGAGCACCTCCTCCAGCGGGCGTCCGGATAGCGCCGGAAGCGGGCGTTGCTGAGCTTCTAGGAGCAGGGGCGCCGTCATCGATTCTTCTCCCAGTCGCTAGGAAGGACGGGGCGGACGCGGAAAAAGGCGCGCGAATCTCACCCTTGGCGACGCCACGGCAGACGCCGGCCCGGGAGGCAGGAGCCATCGCCCCCCTTCCGGGCACCCACTCAGGGGTTCCTCCGCCCGAGGGCGCTGCCCGGGGCGACACGCTCTCGCGCAGGCACGAACATCCTGCGACTACGGCAGGCCGGCGCTCATGGGATGGCTTGGTGCGTGCCGGGCTCGCGCCAAAGCGGTAGCGGAGATCCCTCGGGGATGGCCTTACCGGAACGTCGTTACGGGCCGGAGCTTCGAGAGGCCGCTCAGGCGACTCTTGCGCAGGAACGACCGCGCCTTCGGGTCCTTCTTGACCACCCCGTCCAGAAACGCCACCGTCGCCATCCTCGCGAGGCGGAGCGACTCGGAGGGAGTCGCCCCCGCCGAATGCACAAGCCCCGGCGACGGCTCTATCGCCCACACGCCGTACTTCTCGCCCGGTGGAGCGCTCCGGAAGGAGGCCGGCAGCCCGTCGAAATTGAAGCCCCGGTCGCCTTTGCGGTTGCCACCGACGACGAGCATCGGCAGCGAAAACAGCTCCGGCTTCAAGGCTCCGTACCCGCCCTCCGGCTCGACGAGCACCAGCGCCTGCACCCGCGGTGCGCGCGCCTCGCGCCTCGCCCCCTCCATCTCGGCCTGCACGATCCGCTCCGCATCGCTCGCCCGCTTCCCGTGCCCGACCACGACTACCCGGCAGGGATCGAAATGGGTCAAGTAGGGAGGATATTCATGAAGCGCGGCCCGGAGGAGGAACGGTGCGTCCTCGATGGGCTCCTTCGGCAAGATCCCCGGCTGATCGTATGGCATCCCGACGACGACGTAGCCGCGGGCGGACCATTCGTCGGACAGGGTCTTGAGGGCTCTGAAATCTCCCCGCTCCGTGAGCAGAACCACGAGAGGCTGCTTGCCCTCATTGCTGGCGTACCGGTAGCTCACATAGAGCTGTTCGGTCTTGCTCAGGTCCCGTGGAATGAGCGCATGGTAGGTGCGCCCCACCTCGCGCCGCGCGGTAGGCACGCGCTCGTCCGTGGGCCAGAGCGAAAGCGCCTCCGCCTCCAGCCGCTTGAAGAACGCCTCGCCGAAGTGCGGGTCGATGGATCGGTAGAAGCGCTTCGCCAAGTCAACACGCAGCCGCTCGTGCCTTTGCGCGCCCTTCGAGACGCTGCCGCCGAGGCCGCCGAGCAGGGACTCGACGACCGTATTGAAGTCGTTCTCGCCATCGGTCTTCGTACTGATCGAAGAAGCCGTTCTCCCAGAGCTCCGGCGTCTGGGCGCTCCAGTTCGTCTCCTTGTCCTCCAGGCCGCCAGGCCGAATGGCTCCGCTCGCCGCCTCCTTCTCAAGGCCACCGTCGCGCGTTCAGCAGCCGGCTGATCGTGATGGAAGGTCTCCCTGCAGTCCCGAGCGGTCGCTGTTGACGATGTAGAGCGTGCGGCCATGGTAAGTCCCGCCGTAGCCCCGGCCGGACAGTTCAAGATCCTCCACGAGAACCACGTGATCGAGTGCTTCTTCAAGAGCTTCGCGGATACGGCGCCATCGCGGCCTCCACCGCGCTCGCCGCGCCCGCGGAATTCCGCGCCGGGGTGTCGACCTCCGCCCACTATAGCCATATCCTTCGAGCAGGTCAACACAAGGTCGAGCTCCGCGACGATGCACTCCCGACGGTGCCTTCGTTGCGTCCGGCCCTCCTCCACCAGCTCGACCTCCGTGTACCCTCAGCTTCGCCCGGGGCAGGCGCCGATGGGCAGGTCCGGGTTACGGCAATCTCGACTTTCATGGCCTTTAACAGCTCCCCATCCAGTTCGAGGCTCAAAGCCCATCCGCCTTCGCCAGCGCTCGGCCGAGCGCCGAGGTCAGCTTCGCCAAAACAGGCGTTGGGCTCCCGCGGTGTCCTGCGTCGCGCAGGGGCTCTTCATCGTCCCGAACAACGACGTCATCACATTGGTCTGGTGATCACGAGGAGGAACTGCTCTCCGGCTGGCTCCGTCTAGGCTCCTTCCAGCTCAAGCATGCGGAAACCTTCGTCTGGTGATCGATCTCGTGCCCGTTCTCCATCGAAGACGACTGCTCCCTTGATCTCGCCCCGGCGTACTCGATCCGGTCGTTCGCGCCCTGATGCGTGCGCACCACGGTAATGAGCCGCCCTCGACGGTGAGGGTGCTCGTCTCGCACTTGCCTCTTCAGCCCCTTAAAGGCGGCCCCCGCCTTGCGCACAACCTCATCCGCGTTAGGATTTCCACCCCTTGCGGCAAGGCCTGCGGAGCGAGAGCAGCAAAGGTGAATAGATAGGGCGCGAGGCAGCAGAGGATTGAGGTATAGAGGTGGCCATGGTTCAGCCGCGGTTCTCCCTCGAGCCGTGGGCGAACTTCGCCCCGCCTGAAAGCCGCAAGCACCAGCCTTGGGACGTGATGAGCAGGAGGAACCGCTGGGTGCCCTCCGAAGACATGACCCCGCGCCCCCGGCGGAGGAATTTGCCAGGACGCCGAGGGTAGATGTGCCATGCCGGTCTTTCCTGATCGCGCGGCGGAGCTACGCGCACCGGCGTGAGATGACGTCCACATTTCCCGTCGCGAAGAGGACGCCAAAGACGAGGAAGGGGAGGGCGCCGATCGCCAGGCCCGCGGCCGGATTGGACCAGACCAACGCGCACGCCACCGAGAAAAGGAGCGCCGTCGAGCCCGCCGCGATGATTCCTCCGCGAAGGGCTCGCATCCCTTGGTCCCGCATCTCGGGCGTCAAGGCCGCCCGCACGGAACCTCTCGCTCGGTGCATTAAGACGCAGTAGCTCAGCCTCTCCAGGGCCAGCAACCCGAAGGCGACGCTTGCTAAAAGCTGCATCATGATCGGTCATACGCGACGCCGCTTGAGCGGGTTTCGGCCTCTCCTGCTTTCTGCCGCCCAACCTCTAGTAATGGCAGGGGCGATGCACTAGACTCGTTGCCGGTGGCTTTAACGAAGACCTGCGAATACCAGAAGGAGGTTCGGTTCGCGGTCGTCATGTACGGCGGGATCTCCCTCGCGATTTACATGAACGGGGTGGCGCGGGAGCTGCTGAGCCTGGTCCGGGCGACGGCGCCGGCAGACGGCATCGACAAAAACCATTGCCCGCCGCTGGTACCCGACGAGGGGCTTCTGGGGGCGGAGGCGGTCTACCGCGAGCTTTCGCACCACATTTTGCTCGGGGCCCCGGAAGACACGATTCCGGTGAGGTTCCTGGTCGACATCATCTCCGGCACCTCGGCGGGTGGCCTGAACGGCGTCTTCCTGGCGAAGGCGCTCGCCAACGAGCTGCCGATCACGACCCTGCAGGATCTCTGGGTGGCCGAAGGCGAGATCCTGAAGCTCATCAACGACGGCCAGAGCTACACCGACCTGGGCGGCTTAGGCGGCCGGCATCCCGAGTCGCTGCTGAACAGCGACCGGATGTACGCGAAGATCCTCACCGCCTTCTACCAGATGGAGAGGCTCGGCCCGGCCAAAGCGTCGCCCATCTCCCGGCTCGTGGACACCCTCGACCTGCACGTGACCGCGACCGACCTTCGCGGCCTGAACACGCCGATCTACATCAACAAGAGCGACGAGCCGCCGGACCCGGATCGGCTCAAAAAACGGGACCTCGACCCGCTCCTCGCGCACGCGATCCTCGAGCGCCGGCACCGGGCAGTGTTTCAGTTTCGCTACGCCGACTGGATCGCCCGCGAGAACCCGAACGTCACGCCTTGGAACGACTTCTCGCCTTCGAACACGCCTTTCCTCGCCTTCTGCGGCCGATGCACCTCCTCGATCGTGCCCGCGTTCGAGCCGATGCGCCTCATCGACGCCAAACGGGTGCTCCAGTCCGGCGCGAATCCCAGCCCCTCGACCTACCGCTACGAGCCGAAAAAGTGGAACGCGTTCTTCCGTGACTACTGGCGCAGCGCCCCGTTCTACAGCCCCGACGTCGAAGGAGGCAAAGCGATCCAAGCCGCGATCGAGGACTTCGAGCTCCGGCAGTTCGGCGACGGAGCCTACCTGGACAACAAGCCGTTCACCCACGCGACGGCCACCCTCGCCCGGCGACGGGCCGACGTGGAGGTGGAGCGAAAGCTGCTCTACGTCGAGCCCCACCCGGCGGACCCGAACGCGATCGAAGTGACGGCGGAGCGCGTGGGCGACAAGCCCAAGCTCGACTTCGTGGACCACATATCGGCCGCCACCGGCCTCCCCCGCAAGGAGCCGATCCGCGACGACGTGGCCGCCCTTCGCGCCCGCAGCGAGCTGCTTCAGCGCATGGCCAATCTGCGACGAGATTCGAACGCGGCGTCTCCCCTGTCGATCTCCCCCGACGATCCTCGTGAGTTCGCCTACCGTCAGGTGCGGGTCGCCGCGACCCTCGATGCGCTGACCGACACGCTCCGCCAACTGCTCGGGATGGAGGACGAGTCGCCCTACGTTCCCGCTCTGCGCGTCCTTCTAGAGGCCTGGAAAGAGGAGCTCGAGCCGGAGGACGGGGCCTTTCTCCACCGGTACGACGCCGGCTACCTGCTCCGACGCCACGTCCACCTGCGCCGAGGCCTCGGGCGCGCCTCGGGGGAGGCGATGGGGGACCTCCGGAAAAATTTCTTGAGGACCCAGCGGTCCCTGAACGGCAGGTTCTTCGAGCGACTCGCCGCCCGCCCCTACCT
>JAUJNV010000090.1 GCA_030447945.1 Fimbriimonas sp.
GTCCTATCGCGGGCGCGACGGAGTAGGCTGGGCAGCGGAACACCCCGAGCACGACGCGCCCTGAGCACCGGAGATGAACCCGGAACGTCGTCTGCGGGTACCGCTTCTGCTCCGCCCGCGCCTCGTCCACAACGATCTCGTGGGCGAGCGTCAGGCGGGTCGATGGGCCGAGACGGCGCAGGAAGGCTAAGCCGTAACCGTTAACCGCGTTCCCCGCCGACCCGAGGTCCGGGTCGAACTGCTCCCATCGAAGGTGGATCTGGCTGAGGGAGTCGATGTCGAACCCCAACTGCGCATGGAATCCCGAGACGTCCGTTTCCCTCCGGGCGGCGGAGGCCGTGGCGCTCGGGATGCGGTCGGTGCCCCGCATCGCCTCGCCGCGCACCGTCACGCGGCGGTCGAACAGCCCGCGATACTCGCCATCCACGTACACCAGCCGGCGATCTGCCTCGGGCGAAGTTGCGTCGTCGACGGTGTAGGCGGGCCGGCCCCCGGCAAAGCCAGAGATGCCGAGCCGGTAGCGAGGACCGGTGGCCGTGAGCCCCGCCGTTACGCCGAGGCGGCTGCCGGGTCCGGGGGCGAAACCGCTCTGCTCCGGGTCCTCGATCGTGAGGGCGTTCACCACCCCAAACTGAGCCCCAAGGCCCGGACGGATGGTGTGCCTCAGATTCAGCCCCCGCGACCGCTCCCCGGCGAAGAGGGTGCGGTTGTAGACGGTCCGCTCGGGGAATTCGCGCTCGCTGCTCGACCGCTCGATCTCGTAGCCGAGAGGCACCGGAAACTGCCCTGCTCTAAGCTGGGTGGAAGGCGCAAGCGCAAAGTCCAGATACGCGTCCTTCAACCGAACCTGCAACTGGTCCGTGCCCGAAGCGAACTCCGCGCTGATGCGCACGCTGGTCCGGGGGTCGGCGGTGTGGCTCAGATTCACCCGCGCGCGGCGCACGCGGAAGGCGTCGAAGGCGCCGCCCTCACGGTCGGTGTCGAAGTACTGGAACTGCAGGTAGCCGCTCAGCCGCGTGCGCCTGATGTCGTCGATCGCCCGCCCCTGCTCTTCGTCCCGCCCCTTCAGGCCGGTCATCTCCGCCTCCAGCCGCTTCAGCCGCTCGCGAATCGCCGCCAGCTCCTCCACGGCCTGGCGCAGCAGCACGACCGCCTCGTCGCTCCCCTGCAATTCCTCGCTGGAGGCTAACCTTCCGATGGTCTTGGTAGCTCGCGCCGCCCGCTCCCGCAGCTCCGCGATCTCCCTCCGCTTTGCCTGAAGGGCATCGGAGGGAGCCGCGGAGGGGCTGGACGATTGAGCGGTGAGCGTCGATGAGGCAAAGAGCCCGAGGGCAATGCCGAAGGCAAGGTTAAGACTTCCGAACACGGACGGATTATATGCCCACCGACTGCCCTAGGGCGCAAAAAGGCAGGTCTGGAAAGACCTGCCTTTAACTGCTACCGATAGACCCGCCGCTTAGCTAGAGACCAGCTCCTTCTCCGGGGTCTGGCCACCCTCGCCTTCCTCTTTGTGTCGGAAGATGACGGTCTTCTCGACGTCCGGATCGAGGTCCGCCACGATCGCGTCGCCCGCCTGGAACCGTCCTAGGAGCATCTCCTCGCTGAGCGGATCCTCGATGAAGCGCTGGACGGCGCGGCGCAGGGGCCTCGCTCCGAGGTTCGGGTCGTAGCCCTCCTTCACGAGGAGGTCCTTCACCGCGTCGCTAAGCTCGATGGTGATGCCCATCGAGGCAGCCTGCTCGTTCACCCGCCGCAGGAAGAGGTGGACGATCTCCAGGATCTCTTCCTCCTTCAGGTGGGTAAAGACGATGACCTCGTCCACCCGGTTGAGGAACTCGGGGCGGAAGAGCTTCTTCATCTCCTCCGTCATCCGGTTCTTCATGCTCTCGTAGGTCTTCGGGTCGTTCGGGTCCATCCGGCGCTCGCGAATGCCCAGGGCGCCGTCGAGCTCGATGGGCCGCACGCCCACGTTCGAGGTCATGATGATGATGGTGTTCCGGAAGTCCACGGTCCGGCCCTGGCTGTCCGTGAGCTGCCCGTCCTCCATCACCTGCAGGAGGATGTTGAACACCTCCGGGTGGGCTTTCTCGATCTCGTCGAGGAGCACCACGCAGTAGGGGTTACGCCGCACCTGCTCGGTGAGCTGCCCCCTCATCGTATCCGACGTATCCTCGGGGCGCCGACCAGACGGGAGACCGCGAACCTCTCCATGTACTCCGACATGTCGATCCGGACCATGTTGGACTCCTTTCGTAAAGGTAGTCTGCCAGGGTCTTCGCCAGCTCCGTCTTGCCGACGCCCGTCGGTCCGAGGAAGATGAACGAGCCCATCGGCCGCTTCGGTCCTTCAGGCTGGAGCGGGCGCGCCGAATGGCGCGCGCCACGGCGGAGACCGCCGACGGCCTGGCCACATCCGCGCTGGTGCAGATCGGATTCCATGCGCAGGAGCTTCGGCTCTCGGCTTCCACGAGCTTGGCGACGGGGATCCGGTCCAGCCCGGACGATCTGGGTGATCTCGGCCTCGCCGACGATCGGCTCCGGTTTTCCGTGCCCTGCCACCTCTTCGCGCTGGACGACGCTGGCCTCCAGCTCGTCCCGCTCCAACTGGAGCTTGAGGGTCTGATCTTCGTTCGTCGCCCTTCTTCCTGGAACGTGCTCCAGCTCGTTGTTGAGCTTGTTCAGCTTGGCGCGGTCCTGCCGGACCTTCCGCCGGAGAGGTGCAGGCTTCGCTGAAGGCCGCACCCGCGAGGGCAGTTCTCGTCGATGAGGTCGATCGCCTTGTCGGGCAGGCTGCGGTCGGAGATGTAGCGCTTGGTCTGGAGGGTAACCGCCGCGGTGATCGCCTCGTCGGTGAGCCCCACCTGGTGGTAAACGCTTCCCGTACCGCTCCCGCAGGTTCTCTTCATGATCTCGATCGCCTCCTCCTCCCGGACGGCTCGCGGACCTGACTGCCTGGAAGCGCCGGCTCGAGGGCGGCGTCCTGCCCGATGTACTTGCGGAACTCGTCCTGCGTCGTCGCGCCGATGCACTGCAGCTCGCCGCGCGCGAGCGCCGGCTTCACATGTTCGAAGCGTCGATGGCGCCTTCGGCGGGCGCCGGCCCCGACGAGGGTAGCCTGTCGATAAAGAGAACCACGTTCCCCTCCGACTTCCGGACCTCCTCCATCACCTTCTTCATCCGCCCTCCTCGAACTCGCCCTGGCACTTGGTGCCGGCCACAAGGCCCGCGAGGATCCAAGGCCACGATTCGCTTGTTGCGTAGGAGGTCGGAATGTCGCCGGAAACGATCCGGAGCGCAAGCCCTCCGGCGATGGCGGCCTCTGACCCCGGGGTCGCCAATGAGACACGGATTGTTCTTGTCCGGCGGCAGAGGATCTGCATCACCTGGCCCGATCTCGCCCTGACGGCCGACGACCGGGTCCAGCTTGCCCTCGCGCGCCAGATCCGTCAGGTCGCGGCCGAACTCGTCCAGCGTCTGGGTCTTGTTCGGACCCTGCGAGGAGCTGCGGCCCGACGAGCTGCCCTTCGTCTGGGTCTCGTTGTCCTGCAGCGCCATGACCTCCTCGCCGAGCCTTCTCCAGCCCGACGCCCAGCTTCGCGAGTACGCGGCCTGCGAGGCCGTCACCCTCTCCGGATGAGGCCGAGCAGCAGGTGCTCCGCGCCAATGTAGTTGTTGCCGAGGTCCTCGCTTCGTCGTACGCGAGGTCGATCACCCTCTTCGCCCTGGGGTCAGGGTCATGTCTTGATCGGGTCGAGCGTCTCCTCGAGGAGCTGCTTTTCGACCTCGGCGCGGATGCGGTTCAGGCTGACCCCGAGCTTCTCCAGAACTCTGGCGGCAACGCTATCGGACTCGCGCACCAGCCCCAGCAGGAGATGCTCGGTGAGGACGTACAACTTCCCCAAACTTCTGAGCCTCTTCTTGCGCATAGAAGACAACTCCTTTCTAGCGCAAGTTCGGTAAAGCGTTGCCACATAGTTTTTAGACTCTCACCTGCCTCTCGGTAGGTTCCTCGCGAATCCTCCCGACACGTCCCCTCCTACGCCCCCGCGCCCCCCCATGTTAGGAAGGGACAGAAGCCTATCACCCTACCAGACGAGCAGTCCACCCCTCCGGGATCGTCGGTTCTGCGAGAACCAGCCGGGAACGCCTCCCGCTTCCCGAGCTACACTAGACGAATGCCGAGGCCGCCAAGGTTGGACTGCTGATCGTGTGTTTATCATCCTTTTCGTCAGCGGGTTCGCGATCTGGGCAAGACGCTGCTCGGCGCGCGAACCGACGACTACTACGCCGAGTTTCCTGACGCGGGCGGCGGGCCCGAACGCCGGTCCAGATCGCCGGTGTCCAGGTGGGGGTCGTCCACCGCGTAAAGCTGAACAGCCCCTACCTCGCCGTCATGACCCTCCGCCTGGACAAGGGGACGGAGGTGCCGGAGGGGGAGCGTCGCGGTGATTCCGTCTTCTCTATCGGCCTTGGCGAAAACCCTGTGGAGATCGTCCTGCCCAAGCTCAGAGCGGGTCGTACACCTACCTTGAACCCGGAGCATCCTTCAGGGTCGCTGCGCCGCCCTTCGACGCTCTGCTTCCTCCAGGGGAGCCGGGCCGTGGAAGACATCACGAAGACCATCGCCGCATTTCGCCGTTACCTGGAGGACGACCGCCCGCAACGGCATCGTCCGCGTCGTTCGCAGCAGCGACAAGACCGTGCAGGGCAAGCTGGCGGGGACGATGAACGATCTCCTGGAGAGCAACCGCGAGCTCCGCCAGGCCTCCGCGAACGCTTCCGCGACCCCCGCCGAGGTTCGCCGAACCGCCGCCGCCGTCGCCCGGCTCGGGGCCGAAGACCGCGCCTACGGAACAACGCCGTCGGCACCTGGGAGGTGGCCTGCGAAGACCACGCGCCGCACGGAAGATCTCGCCGCGAGCGTCGACCGTCTGGTCAACGACCCGCGCCTGCGAGATCCACTCGCAAAGACCGCCGCCAGCGTCGCGCGTTTGGCCCAAACGGCGGAAGGCAGCGCGGCCGGCCAGCTAAACGGGCCGAGAGTATCGCGGCCAACGCCCAGACCGCGAGCGAGAGCGGAGCGATATCGCCAAGGACACCGAGCGGATTGCCGCCAGCGGCGCGAAGATCACCGAAGAATCGGTTGGCCTTCCGAAGAGGCCCGACGACGTGCTCGTACGGGCGGCGGCGGTCGAGGATCAGGTTCAGATATTGCTGGAGCGGGTGAACTCCTCCTCCCGCCCCACGCAAACGGGGGCACGGGAGTGTCGCCTACGGGGGGCCTCGAGGCGGAAGCTGACCTCTTGTACGAAACCAACCAGGGCACTTCCGCACGGATTTGAACTTACGGTATCCCCTCGCGGACGGGGCGCTCCACTTCGGCATCTACGACGCGTTCGAGTCCAACCGACTCACGCTGCAGTACGGGTCGCTCTTTCACGGCGCTGTTCGCTACCGGCGGCCCGCCGGCAAGCCGGGGGTTGGGGTAGACTTTCGTGCCGCGCCGAGGGTGGGCTGCGGGGGACCTCTGGGGACCCCACGTCTCTCCGCCCTCGACCTTCGCGCGCTTTGATTTCGGTGGCGGCTTCGTCGGCTGCGGGTGTAGACCGCGTCTTCGAAGACAACGCCCCGACGATCGGCATCGGAATCAAGAGATAGGCGTTGGCGTTGGCGCGTTGGGCGTTGGGGAGAATCATCCCAACGCCCAACGCCCAACGCCTGTATCGCAGACCCAGGACCCAACCCATGAAAGTTATTCTCAACCAGACGGTGCCCAAGGTAGGTAAGGAAGGCACCGTGGTGACGGTGGCCGACGGCTACGCTCGCAACTTCCTCTTCCTCGTGGGCTGGCGATCGTCGCCGAAAGAAGCAGGTCGCGTCGCTTGAGCGCCGCCGCAACGAGCGCGTCGCGGCGAAGACCGCCGGCGAGGAAGACCGGTGCCGAGGAGCTGAAGGGCCGTCTTGAGGGGCAGGCCGTCCCTGGAATCGAGGGCAAAGTCGGCAACGACGCCACCCGCCTGGCGCCGTGACCTCGCAGGACGTGGCTGACGCCATCAAGACCCAGCTCGGGGTGACGTTGGAGCGCAAGCAGATCGGGCTCGCCGAGCCGATCAAGCGCCTAGGCCGCTTCCTCTGTCGACTTGACCTCCACCGCGAGGTGGACGCCCGGATCACCGTCGAAGTCTACGACCCGAACGCGCCGGTGGAAACGCTCCCGCGCCTGAAGAGGCGCCGGAGTTCGCCGGAGGCTTAAGAGCCCCTGTCAGATCGCCCCGTCAGATTGGCCCGTCCCGTGCTCTTTTCCCAGCCACGGGACCTCATGTCCGCAGCGCCTCGAGGTGGACACTGCACCCGCCATCTCCAGCACCATCCGCTCCAGCGTCTCGACGGCGCTGAAGCCGCCCAGAGAACCCTTTAGGCGCGCATCGCAGGTATCCGATAGCACCTGGAAGCACTGAGTGAGCTGGGCCAGCGTGACCTTCCGGGCGGAGGCCATCACGGCGTTCTGACGGTACGGCGGCTCCTTCGCCAGATTCGGTTTTTGCGGGAACGCCTGTTCACTTCGGCGGCGCGTTGGCCGGCCCACAACGCGCCTCCACGCACACCCGACCTTGCCATAAGAGCCGCAGAGAGCGAGAGAGCTGCGGCAGGACGTTCCGAAACGCCGCCTCTTCCGGTTTGTTGACGCCTGATTAGCGTTCTGAGCTGCCGCAACGCCTCGGGTACGTCTCCCGCCACGATGGCATCCGCCATCCGAAAGACGTTCCACTCACGCGAAGGCACTGTGACCGCCTGAACGTCCCCCTCACGTATCCCCTCGGCGTCTCCCACGAACAGCGCGAGCTTCTCCAGCTCGCCGAGGGCGCGGCTGAGGCTGCCGCCCGTCATCTCCGCCAGGCGGCGCGGTCGCTGATCGTCTTCCCCAGCACGGCCGCCTCCTGCTTGATGCCGTCTCGAGCGGCCTTCGGGTCCGGATCGAAGGAGAAGACCACGCCGCCGGCGGTGGTAACGGCCTTCTCCCAACCCTCTGCGAACCGTCGTTCGCATCCGCTGGACCCGGTCATCGCTGCCCGATTCGTCGTCCCCCACCAAGATCAAAAGCGCCGACTCCGGCAGGAGCGATAGGTCCGTCCCCTTGAGTCGGTCGAGATCGCACCGGAGGAGGTGGCGGACCACGGCGACGCGACGAGGCGCCATGAACGGCACGGTTCCGACGGAGGCGGCCCAGTCGCCGGGGCTCTGCGCTGCCGCCGTCGAACGTCTCCAAGTCGAAGTCGTCCGGCGCGACGGCGGCCGCATCCAAGAGATCGTGCAGCTCGCCGCCGCAAGATTTCCTCCTCGCCCGTGAGCAGCACGACGCGGTGCCGAACCGCCTTGACGGGGTCGAGTCTTCACGCCCGCGCCTTCAGCCGCTTCTGCACGTCGCGCAGGGAGGCGCGGATGCCCGCGACGATCTGCGCGTCGATCGGCTCGGGAGAGTACAGGAGCGCGCACGAAGCGCCCCGTTCAGCTCCTCGACGGCCTGAGTGGCCCCGTTGAGCGAGGGCCGCACGGCGGCCACGTATTCGTCGGGCGTCTGCTCAAGTCGTTTACGAATGCCGGTCGCCCTCCTCAGAGAGCGCACGAAAGCGCCGTAGGCCCGCTCGACTTCCGTCCGCTCCATGCCCGGCTTACGGCCCGCCAGCACGGCCCTCGCCCCGAGAATGAGGGCGCCAAGGACACCCAGGACGATGAGGATGTCTAGTCCGGTCCGCACCACGCCCGCTTGTACCATGGAGAATCGTCGGTAGAGGTGCCGCGACGGCCGCCGGGAACGGCGTCTGCCCCTTCCGTCGCGTCGAAGACGACCCAACCGACCCCTCGAAGAAAAGCTCGGCCCACGCGTGGGCGTCGGCTTCGACGACCACTTGGCTCCCGTCGCTCAGGGTGCGACGAGGGTCTGGCAGATAGCCGGTCGCGTAGCGCGCGGGAATCCCCTGGGCGCGGGCCATGAGCACCATGGAGCTGGCGAAGAGGTCGCAATACCCTTCCTTGCCCGCGAAGTGGAAATAAGCGACTGGGTCCTCGTTGAGCGGCGTCCGGTCGGCGTTGATGTTGTACATCGCGCGCCCCTCGATCACCCGCTTGATGGCTCTCGCCTTCTGATAGTCGGTCCCCGCGTTGGACGCCGCCTCAGCCGCGAGGGCCACCACGCGAGGATCGATCCCCTTGAGGCCCCGCGTATCTCGAAAGACCTCCGGGAGATCGCGCACCGCATGCCGAGCTCCTTGCGCATCCCGGGCGACAACCGGCTCCGCCCGGAAGGCCGTCTTCTCGGTGTCTCCCGTCAGCTCTAGTTGCCCGTCCGGCCGCCGGCGCACGAGACCCCGGCGCGCGATCTCCCGCACATCACCGGGTACGGGGAGGATGCGAGTCGGCACCAACGGACGGATTTCGTAGCGGAAGCTCACACGCCGACTGGGTTCAATGGCCGCCACCGAGGCATCCGCGATGATCCGGCCCTTACTAACCGTGCCGTCGAACGACCCATCTGATCCGGGCGAGGCAGGCGGGCCGAACGCCGGGCGCCACCGGCCGTCGTCGTAGACGTCGTAGACGGCGGTCCGCAGATACCTGAGTCGGTCGAGCTTCGCCTCGTAGAGCTGGGTGTCGAGCAGATTGATGGGGCCGCGCCCGATGCGCACCGAGCCCTGCTCGCTCCGGTTCACGATCGACGGCGGGCGGCGGGCCAGCGAGCGTGGAAGGTTGACTTTGACGACCCCCGAAATCCCTTTCACGGACTCCTCGATCACCGGCGCGCCGATAAAGCTGACCAGCACCACGGCCAGCGCCGAGCCCAGAGCCCAGCCGGGGCCGGCGAGCCAGCGCCAAGGGCCGGTCTGAATGCGCTCCAGTTGGTCGACAGGTTGGTCGGGAAGGCCATGGACGGCGATCTCATGCCCGAAGTAGCCGGAAGCCGCCGCTTGATGCAATGCCTCGCGGCTGCGGGCTCTGGCAAACAGCGTGCACAGGCACACGAGGAAGCCGAAGAACGCGTAGATCACCTCGCGGAAGGTGTCGTAGCATCCCACGAGTCCGAAGAGGGCGATGCAGGGGATCGCCTGAAAAAGAAGCGTCGCGTCGCGCCAGGCGAAGAAGCTTCCCACGACGAGCACCCAGGACACCCGGCCCGCAACGATCAACTCCCGGTCCAGCGGAAACCCCTCTTCGGGGAGCAGAGGGTTTACCGGCAGGACGAGAAAGAGGAACGCGACGATAGCGGCGGCGGTGTAGAGAATGCCGTCGAACTTGAGGATCGGGCTCCGTCCGAGAGCCAGTCGGATGAGGTAGCTGGCGGCTGTGCCGCCGAACACCAGGAGGCTGAGCACGATCCCGAGACTCGGGTTACGCAGCCCCATGCCGATGCTGTAGGCGGCGAGCGCACTCCCGGCGCCCATGAGCGCGTAGTCGACGGCGCCAATTCCTACCCTATCTCGCGGAAGCCGCAGTACCAATATCTACTCCTTCGACCGGCATCACCACGGGCTGAGCGCCGGCAGATCGCAACACTTCTAGATACTCCGGATCTGCCGCAAGAGGAATCCGGCTAGGTGACTTCCTTTTCGCAAAAACGGCGGCGTCGTACACCAGCGCGACGATGTGGATCCCTCGCCCCCGCAACTCGGTCGCCACTCCCAGCAGATCCCGGTCTTGAACGGAAATGAGAACGAAAACGATGCTTCCCGGTGGAAGCCCTTGAGCTCCCGCCAAGACTTCCGTTCCTACGGTCTCCTCCCGGTCCGCCTGCACTCCCGCCAGCAGCTCGTAAATCTCGGGGACGCGCTCGGTGGCCGTTCCCCTTGAGGGGCTGGCCTCGAGAGACGGAAACTCCACGCGGGCGCCTTGGCGCAGGAAAGTTTCGGCCAGGAACACCGCGTGGCCGCACATCGCTTCTAGAGTCGTCGCCGCGCCTTCGCCGATCTCCGAGCCGCGGGTGCGCTGGATTACGAAGGCGGCCGCGGTGTGGGAGCCGGCCTCGAACTCCTTGACCATCAACTCTCCCGTGCGCGCCGTGCTCCTCCAATGCACCTGTCGAAGCGGGTCGCCGGAGACGTAGCCCCGCACCCCGTACAGGTCCAGACCGGCGCCGCGCGACTGGCCGCTTTCGGCTTCGCTGATACCCCACCCAGCGGACGTCGGCAGCTCCAGCGACACGGGAATGGGCGAGGGCAGCACCGTGATTTCCGCCGGGCTGGTTTGGTAGGTCCTTCGCTTCGTGACGAGGCCGAGTGCATCCGTACCTTCGACGGTTAGCCCGCTCCAGCGATACCGGCCCCGCTTCAGAGGTCGGAACTGGTACTGGGTGCGGATAGGCAGGTCGTAGGCCGGCGCGATAGGGAGGTCGACGAGCGGTGGGAAAGGAGGAGCCGCGCCGGCAGGTTGTCCTCGATGGTGATGAGCGGCCGGCGAATGCGGCGCTCGCTCCAAACGGTGATCTCTACCGTCACCAAATCGCCTACCCGCGCGCTCGCCGGCGCCACTCGGTCGAAGCGCAGACCGCGAATCGAGAGGTGCGCCTGCAACCGGCAGACGCCGAGAGTCGCCAGGAGGCCGGTCGTGATGTGGAAGAGAGCGGGCGCGCCGATGAGGATGGCGACGATCGCCAGGAAGGCCGACGAGACCCCCATCGCGACGCCGGCGACGTTTCTCATCCTATCCCACCGGGGCGGGCACTGGAACTCCGGCGACGATCCGCTCGATGACGGAGTCCGTGGTCTCGCCCCGCGCCCGAATCTCGGCCCTCGGGAGGACCCGGTGGGCGAGGACCATGGGGGCGACGGCCTTCACGTCGTCGGGCTTGACGTAGCCTTCTCCCGCCATTGCCCCGTGCGCCTGCGCCGCCCGCATCAAGTGCAGAGAGCCTCGGGGCGAAGCCCCCATCAGGAGCTGGTTGCTTTCCCGTGTCGCTCGGACGATGTCGACGATGTAGTCCCGCACCACGTTGTGGACGGAGATCTCGCGAACCGCGGCTTGCATCGCCAGCATGTCTTCCAGACCGGCGACGGATCGGACATCCGAGAGCGGACTGGCCGTTCTCTGCTGGCCGAGAATGGCCACCTCGTCCGCCTTGTCCGGGTAGCCGATCGACAGGCGGGCGAAAAATCGATCGAGTTGAGCTTCGGGAAGGGGGTAGGTGCCCGTCATCTCGACGGCGTTTTGCGTCGCGATGACGAAGAAGGGCTGCGGAAGGTCGCGCGTTTCACCATCCGTCGTCACCTGCCGCTCTTCCATCGCCTCCAGCAGCGCGGACTGAGTCTTCGGCGTGGCGCGGTTGATCTCGTCCACGAGGATGACGTTCCCGAAGACGGGACCGGCACGGAACTCAAACTCCGACTCTTTCTGGTTAAAAATCGAACCGCCGGTGATGTCCGAAGGGAGCAGGTCGGGCGTGAACTGGATCCGGCGGAACTCACCTCCGATGCTCCGGGCGAGCGCCTTGGCGAGGGTGGTCTTCCCCACGCCCGGAATGTCCTCCAGCAACAGATGTCCGCCGCAGAGCAGCGTCAGCACCGCCCGCTCCACGGTGCCCCGCTTTCCCACGATAACGCCCTCGACTTCCTCGACGACCGCTCGTGAGCGCGCCGCGATGTCCGCAATCTGCAATCCGTGCCTCCCCTTCGACAGCGTCATTGTGCCACGACTCGCTCCCGGCCGGCACGTGGTATCCGACGCACACGAGGTCAGCCGGTATCCTTCGGCTATGAGATGCGTCGTCGGCGTCGACCTTGGCGGAACGAATGTCAGGGCATGCGCCTACTACGAGGATGGCAACGAGGCCGGACGGCGGGTGAGCAACTCCTCGCGCGCCCAAGAAGGCACCGAGGCGACTCTGGAGGCGCTGGCAGACACGATCATCGAGGCGGTCGAAGCGTCCGAGGCGGCTCCGGAAGCCGTCGGCGTCGCCATACCGGGGCATATCGACGACACGGCCGGTACAGTCCGCTGGGCGCCCAACTTCGGCACGGAGAGGAACGGCGTCTTCGAATACTGGAAGGACGTACCGATCCGCCGGCCGCTCTCCAAGCGGATCGACCTTCCCATCCACATGGACAACGACGCGAACCTCGCCGCGCTGGGCGAGTACCGCTTCGGCAGCGGGCGCAACGACGCGAACTGCCTCGTCATGATCACGCTGGGCACCGGTGTGGGGGGAGGCGTGGTCCTCTCGCCGCGGGCCGTGCTGGGCGAGGCCCGGGGGCCACTCCTGCTCGTCGGGGGCAACAAGGGGGGCGGCGAGTTGGGGCATATGCTGATTCTTCACAGCGGGCTCGACTGCAACGCCGGAAGCTACGGCGCGCTGGAGGCCTACTGCAACCGCGACAGCATCGTGCTCCGCGCAGTCCATCGCTTGGGTCGGGAGCGCGAGTCCATCCTCCGCGAGATGGTCGAGGGGGACCTCTCGAAGCTGAGCCCCCTTCACCTCACCCAGGCCGCCGACCGAGGCGACGAGCTTGCCGTCGAAGTGTACGAGGAGGTCGGCACGATGCTCGGCGCGGGCCTCGGGAGCCTCATCAACATCTTCGCGCCCGACGTGCTTGCGGTTGGCGGCCAAGTCGCCAAGGCGGGCGAGTGGATCATGGGCCCCGCGCGCAAGGCCGCACGAAACGTCGCCATCACGTCTCTCTTCCGGGACACGCGCATCGTCGTCGCGGAGCAGATCGAGGACGCGGGCACGCTCGGCGGCGCTGCATTGGCTTTGGAGGCACTTAAATGGAACAAGGTCCCCGCGTAGACATGAAGCGAGACGAGGTGGAGATCAGCGGTGGCCGGACGCTGTACAGCTACACCTTTTCCAACGCGCCGGAGCCTGCACCCGCTCCGCCGGCCTCCGACGCAGACAGCGCGACGACTTCTGGGGATGGGGCAGCCCAGGGGTAACCTAGCTCCAACATGAGGCGAAGGGAGAGGGAGCGCGCATGACCGAAGTGATCATGCCCAAGATGGGCGACGGAATGGAGGAGGGGACGCTCCTCGAGTGGCTCAAGGGCGACGGCAGTGAGGTGAAGACCGGCGAAGTGATCGGCACCATCCAGACCGACAAGGCGACCCTCGAGCTGGAGTCCCCCGGCAGCGGCGTCCTCACCGGCTTCCTTCTGCAGGGGGGAGAGACTATTCCGGTTGGCCAGCCCATAGCCGCGATCCTGAAGCAAGGCGAGAGCCTGCCCGAGGGTTGGGCCGGAAAGGACGCACAGCCCGGCTCCGGCGACTCGGTCCAAAGCGTCGCCGCTCCCAGCACACCGGCCAAGGATGCGCCGGCGCGCGCCCCGATCGAGCTACCGCAGGACCCCACGACCCCACGGATCCCCGAGTCGGAATCCTCCGAGTTCGGTGTCGTCGCCGATCAGCCGCCCGCCGCCAGCGGGCGGGGCCCGGGGGAAAGGGCCCTTCTTGGCTAGGGGCGGGTAGGGGGGGGGCGGGTGGCGGGAGGCCAGGCGCGGGGGGACCGAAGACTGGCACAGGCGCTCTCACTAAATAGAGCCGGC
>JAUJNV010000091.1 GCA_030447945.1 Fimbriimonas sp.
GACGGTGCCCAGCAGCGGACGCCCGTCTTTAGGGTTGTCAGTCGGTCAGCGTAGCACCCGGTGGGAGCGGTGACGAGACCAAGCATGGCGGATGACCGGCCGGCGAAACGTCTGCCGTATACTCCGTCGGCCGTCTCGCCGCGGACCCTCGGGTCTCTCGGCGCCGCCGACGAGCACGCAGCCTCCGGACCGGATTCTCGCCGCGCTGGTCGTCCAGTACCATCGCGCGCTCCGACTCTGGCCCCGGGCGGTAATCGCCCTAGTCAGGGTCGGAGAAGACGTTGGGCTCGTCCTTCTGGATCAGGTAAGGGCCGACCGTCCACAGGGAGATGCGCCCGCTCGTGTGTCGCCAAACGATGCGCGGAAGGTTGTCGGCACCCATCTGGAGGTCCACCGCCTCCCACCCCTCGTAGGGGCCGTAGTCGTGGATGGGGGCGAGGAACATGGTGGAGTTCCAGGGGTCTTGCTCCTGCAGCTCCCACAAGGAGATGCGGCCGCTCGTATGCCGCCACATGATTCGGGTGTTGTCGTCGGGGCCGACCGCGAAGGCGTGGGCCTCCCAGTCGCGGTAGGGGCCGAAGTCTCGCACCTTTTCGTAGCGCGAGCCCTCGTCGTCCATCTTCCAGATGGAGACCCGCCCGCTGCTGAGGCTGCGCCACATGATGCGAGGGCGGTTGTCGTTGCCTACACACATGTCGTGGACTCGCCAATCGGGGTACGGTCCGAACTCGCCGTTGCGGTGGAGCGTGCCGTCGGGCCGCATCGTCCAGAGCGAGATCTGCCCGTCCGCGCGCTCCCAGAGCAGCCGGGGCCGCGCGTCCGGGCCCACGCTCAGGAGCTTTGCGGTCCAGCCTTCGTAGGGGCCGTAGGCGGGGGAGTAGTCGGGGGCGGCGCCCTCGGCGTCCACGCGCCCGACCATCGCCCGTCCGCCCTCCTCCGTCCAGAGCACGGAGGTCGTGTTGGCGGAGAGGGGAAACGAGGCGAGAAACCCTTCCTGTTTCCCGGTTGGGTTCTTTCCGTAGCCCACCACGTGCGCCACGGCGTCGACCACCCGAACCGCTCGGGCTTCGGCCAGCGTCCAGCCCGCAAGCGGCGCCCACTGGGCCTGCTCCAGCAGGATCTCCCTCAGCGAGCGCATGCCCCGCTCGCGCGTCCAGAGGAACGCCTCCCGTCCGAAGCGGGACTGGGCGGAGCCGACGATCACCGAGCCGTCGGCGGAGACGGCATACGCCTGGCCTAGATGGCCGCCGTTGGGCATGCTCCCGAGCGTCTGCACGCCCTCGCCCTCCGTCCAACGAAAGGGCCGTCCGTTCCGGGCTTGCCCCACGATGACGGAGCCGTCGGCGGATACGCCGTAGGCTATGCTACGGGTGTAGCCGCTGGGCATCCCCTCCAGCTTCCGCATGCCGTCCTCCGCGGTCCACCGGAAAGCGGCGTCGCCGTAGATATCGCCGGTGGTGCTGCTGTGGCCCACGACGACGGAGCCGTCGTCCGATACGTCCGCCGCGTGGCTCCAGGGGAAGGCCGGATCGAGCGTCCCGAGCCCCACCATGCCCGTGGCGGCGGTCCACCGGAAGGCCTGGCTCCCCGTAGCGGAGTCGCTAATTCCCACGACGATCGAGCCGTCGGACGAAACCGCGTCCGCGTAGCTCCCTTTGCTTCCGCCGGGGAGATGCCCAAGCCCCCGCAAACCCGTCGAGGCGGTCCAGCGGAAGGCTTGAGAACCCGATCGGTAGCCTGAGCCGACGACCACCGTTCCATCGGCGGAGACGCCGAGAGCGTAACTGCCGAGAAGCTCGTTCGCCACGAGGCTGAGATCGCTCAATACCCTTAGCCCGGTGTTTCGGGTCCAATGCATGGCGCTGCCCAAGCCGCTTTCGCCCACCACCACCGAGCCGTCGGCCGAGACTCCATGGGCGTAACTGCCGAGAACGTCCGGGACGACGAGGGGGTTGCTCGGCAGATTCCCCAGCGGCGTGAACGACGCCGTCTGAGCGGAGGCGCGACCACTGCCGACGAAAGCCAGCATGAGAGCGCCCAGGAGGCGTGCAAAAGTAGGGGCAGTCATAGGTTACTTCCGAAAGTATCGGAAGCCGGGCCATCCTTTCTCTCCCCACGTCTTCATTGTCATCCCTCCGCTGTGCGTTGCCTCGTCATCCAGAACGGGGGGCAGGGGTCACGTAGGCGGTTGCCTGGGAATCCCTAGGGCGCTCCTGCGATGGGCGCGGACTAGCTGGGACTGCAATATTAGTGCTCGTCATTCATGTATTCTTCGAGCAGAGTCGGTACCTCCAGGCCGTGCGTCACATCCACGCTGTCGAGGCGCACGCTGAACCCGTGCTTGGCCCCGCTCCGCTCACAGAACACGATTTCGTGCTCGGCGGGCGCATCCGGGTAGTAGGGCACCCCCTTGCGCTTAACGGTCCGAGATAGTGCTCGGAGCATCCTCTCCATCTCCACCGGGTCGTGGAGCGTGCGGACCATCGTGCGCGAGCCCTCGGTCGGGAAGCCCGGGCCGTAGAGCCGCATGCACTCCACCTGCGCTAGGTCCACCGATCCGGCGAGACGCCTCACATACTCGTTGGGCTCGTACCGATCCTCATCTTGCCTGCCTAAACCACTCAAGTTTCACCTCACTCGCGGGCCGCCATCGACGGGAGTCCAACCAGGGATCGGGAACGTAACCGCCCTCCAGAGGACCTGGCCGGTCCCGGATGAGTTTCCCCCACTCGGGGGCAGGTCCTCTATACTGCCACTGGGTCGGAGCGGGAGACATCGGAGATGGGGTTCGTTGGGCTTTTGGCGATCGCGCTACTGTCGCAGAAAGGATCACCATCGGAGGTGACGCTTTCGGGCGCCGTGGCGAGAGTGCCCGAGATGTTGCGGAAGATCGAGGAGCGGACGGGGGCGTCTCTCACGTCCTCGCCTGCGATGGCGAACGAGGTGCTGCTCGTCCGGGTGCGGGACGTGCCCCTCCAAGATCTCCTCAAGCGCATCGCCCAGGCGACGAGCGGCAAATGGGTTTCGCTGGGCGAGGCCTCGCCGGCACGGCTAGAGCTGCGGCCCGACGAGGAAGTCCGGCGGCGGGAGGAGGCAGAGGAGCGAGCGGGGACGGTAGCGGAGATACGGGAAGCCGTCGTGCGCGAGCTTGGAGAGTCGTCGCCGCCGCTCGACGAGACATCTGCGCTGCAGGCGGTCATGCGTTTCCAGCGTGATTGGAGACCGCGGCAGGGAGGTTCGGAGGGCAGGACCCGGATGCCGGAGGCGGTGTGGAGGCGGCACCGGTCGCTCACCTTTAACTCGCGGTCGCTCTGGCCGGTCGTGCAGACCGTCGGTGAGGAAACGCTTGCGTCCCTGCCGGTGGGGCAGCGCTGGGAGTTCTCGGTCCATCCTCGCGGACGAGAGAGGAGCATGGGGGCGAGAGGCACGGAGGCGCTGGCGAGGATTGCCAGCGACCGGGAGGTACTGACGGAGGCCCTACGGAGGCTTGGCGACGAGGCGCTGTCAGCAGAGTTGGGCTTCATCACGCCGGCGGCGGTGCCGACGACTCCAGAACGGCTACACCTGCGGGTGACTCGCCCACGCCGGGAAGTTATGGGGCTGTTCTTGGACACGTGGAACAGCACCAACGTTCACTACTCCTCATTCCTCAACCCGCTTCGAATAAGGCCCGAGGAGCGCGATCTAGGGGTACCGTCCAAGCCGCCTTGGGAGGATGCGCGGCTGGAGTTCTCTCCAACCACTCGTATGCTCGCCGCCCACGCCAAGCCGGCGGGGGGCCAGTACATCCCGCCGGATCCCGCGCCGCGTGAGCCCCTGGCGGACGGGGTGGGTGAGGGGCTCCTAGCGATCGCCGAGCGGTTGGATAGGGACGTTGTAGCGTGCCTACCCGACAGCGCCTACCTTCCTGTCCTTAAGCTCGCGCAGGACGGCGGAACGACCTCTCTCGGGCGCTTCGCCCGCGTGCTCGGCGCGCACGTCGCGGCCGATAACCACGACGGCGGCATCCTTCTCCTCCGCCCGCGATACTGCGGGGAAATGCGGCAAGACCGTCTCGACCGGGCAGCGCTGGACCGGTTGCTCACCGCTCTGCGGAAGAGCCGCGACGCGCGCCTGCGGGATCTGGGTTCGTATGCGGCGGTTCAGCCGGATGGGGCTCTGCCGACGGGCATCGACTGGGTGTGGCTGCGCGCGAACGGCTTTCTCACGTGGGATTCGGCACTGGCCTCCCTCGCTTCGCCCGCGACTCCGGAAGTCTATTGCCCGTTCGAAGGGCGGGATGCCTTGCGGTTCTACGCGGCCTTGAGCGCCGCGCAACTCCGGCATCTCGAAGGCGGCGGGTGGATCTCTTACAGCTCGCTATCTCCTCGCGCGCGGGAGGCCCTGCGAACGCGGGCATTCCTTCGGAACGAGCCGGTTTCATTGAGGACGGTGGGCAGGACGGGTGCGTCCTGGTTCGGCTTCGCGGACTTTCCGGCCAACGTCCGGGTGAGCCTAAGCGGCTCCACGGTCACCGACGTGGCAATGCTGCAGGGAGAGCGCCTGGTGAGGACCGTCACGCCCATGGACCTAGGCACCGTTATAGCCGTGCGGGAGCGCGGGGGCGACCCTTTATCCTTGCTCGGGAGTTACAGCGCGGCGCTCGCCACCCGAACGAAACGACTTCTGAACTTCCAGATCTCGAAGGAGGACGTAGGAGGCGGCTGGGAGATGACCATGCCTCTTCAAGAGCAAACGGTCAATCGGCATAAAACGACCGAGGACTGGCGGCGGCTCCCCCCAGAGATCCACGGGGCGATTGAGCGGGGGCTGCGGCTAGGCCGCGGAAAGGGCGGCGGACGGAGTTAGCCGAGTATCCACATCCCCTTCGGAGGGGCTACGCCCGCAGGGCGTGTAGTCGTCGCGCCCGGCGAAGCCTGGACGTTTCTCAAGGCACGCCGGTGTCTGCGGAGCATCCGGCTCCTCCTTCGCATCCCAGGTCGTGCTTGAGATAGGCCCAGGCGTCGCCGGGCGCGACGCCCTTGCGGGCGCAAATTCAGCCGGTCGTTGCGCCCGAGGCCGCGGCAGGGAAAGGCCCAGGCGTCGCGCAGGGCGACGGCTACACGCCCTGCGGGCGCAACCTGCGATGGTGAACCTAGCCGGTCGCCGGCTGACGATCCACCCCGATGGCGTTGAGCGACTTGAAGAGCTCCTGCATCTCCCCCGCCGCCGGCGCCGTGAGGATCGTGTCCGAGTCTCCGGCCGCCTTGGCCGACGCGACCAAGGAGATGCCCCGGATCTGGATGGTCAGGGTTCGGGAGGTGTGGTTGACTTCGGACAGCAGTTGCTGCCAAGCGCCGGCCGCCCCGGGAACCTCGGCGGTTCCTCCGAGCCTGCTTTGCACGCCTATCTCTTGGCAGATCCGGCCGATCTCCCGGTTGATCTCGGCGAGCTGTTCGACGAGAAGGTTGTATTCCCGGGCCACGTCTCCGGTCTCCGGATCGGCCTCCGGAAGCCGGACGTCGAGGTCTCCCTCTCTTAAGGAACGAAGGGCGGAGGCGATTCGCGAGTTGTCCAAGGTGGTTCTCCTTTCGACTCGAACTGTTCCAGCCAACCGGCGGCCCAGAGGCGTCAGCGTCAGCGCGCCGTAGAGAGGCGGCCGGCGGAGGGGACGAAGTCCCCTCCGCCCTCCCCGCTACCGTCTCCTGCTGTCTGGGCGTTCCGAGAAGGCGCAGCGCCGAGGCGAATCTACGTGGGGCTGCGGGCATGAGAGCGCGGCGAGGAGCGTAGCTCGCTCCCGCGTTTCCGCACCGGGTCCGCCGGTCTGGCCCGGGCCGCCGCACCCGCCGAACCCTACTTGGACGCGGTCTTCCCGTTGATCGCCTGCAGGGCCCGCTTCGCGGCGGCTCGCACGGCTTTGTCTTCCGAGCTTAAGTAAGGGCGGAGGAAGGCGGCGGCGCCTGGGTGCCGCGACCGGCCGAACGCGTGCAGCGCCACGGCGAGATCCGCCCCGCTAGAGCGCACAGCGATGCGGCGCATCGCCGCGAACGCCGCGGGCTCCGCATACTTGCTCAGGCCGTTGATCACTTGGGCGCTCACCTCGGGGTCAGGATCCTCGGCGAGGCGCAGAAGTCTGGGCAGGAAGCGGGCCGTCGGCTCCGCAACCGCCATGTCCAGCGCCGCCGCCCGCCGCACATTGACGCCGCGAGAGGCCAGCCACCCATCGAGTCGGTGGTCGTTCGACGGGTGGGTCAGGTAATCGGAAACCATCCAGTCATCGTCGATGCCCCTCTCGATCACGCTAACCACCGCATCGGTAAGATCCGGATCGAAGTCTTTGCCCGCGCACCGGGCCGCGACGCTTCGCACCCCCTCGTCGGAATCCGTAAGGCCGGCAAGGAGCAGCCGCTTCAAGTCGGGCACCTTCCGCTCGTAGAGATCCCCCAGGGCTACCGAGCGCACGCCTCCGTGGGAATCGCTCAGCAGAGACCTGATCTGGGCCTCGCTCAAAGGCGGGGGGCGCTTGGTGTCGCCACTGGTGAGGTGGCCGGCGGCGCGCGCCCGGACGCGGCCGTCCTCGTCGTCGAGCAGCGCGAGCAGCATCGCGTCCTTCTCCTTCTCGCTCGACCGTCCGATGAGATCGGCGATGCACACCCGCACACCCGCCGGCCACGCGTCGCGCTCGCGGAACAGCCGCTTTCCGTCCTTCACGGCATCGTCGAGCGCCATTTGGGCGCTCATTCGCACCTCGCGGTCGGGGTCTTCGAGCAGGGGGGCGATGGTGCGGAGGGCGTCGTCCTCCGACTCGGGCTTTAGGAGGCTGAGGCCGACGGCGCGAAACAGCTTGTCCGGGTGCGCGAGCATCGGGCGGATCGTCGGCTGGAGGAGCTTCTGGTCCCCTTCCGGGAGCGCCGATACCGCGTTCAGCACGACCGTGGGATTCGGGTCGCCGGCCAGGTCCGTCAGCTCCGCCTGACGAGCCGCCGGAAGCTTTCGGAACGCGTCCCACGTGTGGCCGGGAAACGTCATCTCCGCGCCCGTGCCGCACCGGCCGAACGGAGGGCACACTTGCTGGGCCGGGGTCCCGAGGGCGCAGAGCGCGCGCACTGCCTCCCGGCGGACGGTGGGATCGGGCGACTCCGCGCTACGGCTCGCCGCCGCCACGACCTGGCGGCACAGGTCGACGAACACGGACGTGTCCACCCGCGTCTCCCCTTCGAGCTCCTCCCAGAGTGCGGCCAGAGCTTCCTCACCCCTCTCG
>JAUJNV010000092.1 GCA_030447945.1 Fimbriimonas sp.
CCCGCTGCCCGGGCAGGTGAGAAACGCCTCTTCGGCGGCGAGCTTCCTCATTGAGATCCCCATCCTCCTCTTCGTGGGGGTCGGCCTCTGGAGACGCCGCAAGTTTCTCAACCCGAAATGCCACTTTCTCTTGGCGCAGGCGTTCTCCTGGTTCGCCATGATCTCGTTTACGAACGACAACATCGGCACGGCGGGCCGTCTGCGCGTCGTTGGCTGGCAATGCCTGTTCGTCCTCTTCGCGTTTCTCGTGATGCGAGCTGCTTCGGACGGTACGTGGCGTCCGAGCGGCGTGCGTTGGCCCCGGCCCAAGGAGAAGCCGCGTCCGCTAGGGGCTCTTCTCGGCTCTCGGCCTGTCATACTAAAGGACGGCGGGCAGAACCCCGGCTAGACTCGTGCCGTCTAGTGTCATGAGCAGAGCCGCCTATAGGTTTCGTGGGTCGAGCCGATCGCCCGGGGCACGCAATGACCGCTGCCGTTGGGATATCCGCAAGAAGGGACCGTAAAGTTGGCGAGTTCGGACGGGTATCATGCCCTCGTCCAGCCGAGGGTTTTGTAATCGATCTCATGACACCTGATCCGACTAGGGCCGCGCACAACTCCCGCCCCCGAGAGCATCGACGGCCTGAACTGGTAAGACTCCACTCGCCGCTGCAGGAGGTGGGATACGGTGGAAGCGACTCGCTCGCTTCGTTTTCGGAGTTCGGTGCCCAAAGCCTTCTGGAAGCCAAACCCCGCATTCTTTACGCGGCCAACGTCGCGACGTTTTTCCGTAAGTTCCTCCTCGACTACGCAAGGCACTTTCGGGCGAAAGGCTGGCGGGTCGACGCGCTGTCCAAAGGACTTGCGGGGGAGCCCCTCTATCAGCAGCACTTCGATCGGGTCTGGGAGGTGGAGTGGGCGAGAAAGCCCCATAAGCTGCGTGGCGTGGGCTCCATCATGGGCCAGATTCGACGGATCGTTGAGCACGGCGACTACGATCTCATCCACGTGCACACTCCCGTCGCGGCACTGGTGACCCGCTTTGCCTTGCGAAAGGACCGCTTTCGAGGCGGAGCGAAGATCATCTACACCGCGCACGGCTTCCACTTTTTTCAGGGTGCTTCGAAAACCTCGGGCCGGGCCTTCGAGGCCTTTGAAAAGGCGGCCGGCCGCTGGACGGACTATCTGATCGTGATGAACGAGGAGGATCACCGCGCCGCTCGGCGGATGCAGATGGTTCCCGAAGACCGGATCGTCTACATGCCGGGTATCGGCATCGACCTGTCGCACTACCGAAGGTCGGATACGGCCGAGGAAGCGTTAGAGCGGCAGAAGACCCGGCAGGAGCTCGACGTCTCCGATTCGGACAAGCTATTTCTCTGCATCGCGGAGTTCATCCCCCGAAAGAGGCAGGCAGACGTCCTTCATGCGTTAGCCCGCATTTCCGATCCTTCCGTGAAAGTTGCCTTCGCAGGCGTCGGGGAGACTCTGGAGAAGGTGCGGCGTCAGGCGGCGAGCCTCGGCCTGCGGGAGCGGACGCGCTTTCTCGGGATGCGAGAAGACGTTCCCCGGCTGATACGGGCGTCGGATTGCACCGTGTTGCCCTCGTCCCAGGAAGGGCTTCCCAGGAGTGTCATGGAGTCGATGGGCATCGGGGTTCCCGTCATCGGTACCGATATCCGCGGGACGCGCGATCTTCTGGGCGCGGGAGGGGGCATCCTCTACCCCGTCGGTGAGATCGCCTTGCTCGCCAAGGCCATCGCCGAGGTAGCGGGGAACCCACGGGGCGCTTCCGAAATAGGGGAGAGGGGCCGGCAAAGCATCGGTCGCTATGACTTCGAGAACGTCGTCAGGATGCACGAAGCGGTCTACGCCCACGCTCTCGGACAATCGAGCGATGCCGCAGAAGACCGGCTTCGTGCCGTCTTCGAAGCCGAGCGCTGATCGTCCCCGGCAGGTTGTGCGCGGCGTTCAAGAGGATCCCATCAGACGGCCTCCGGTGGCCCTCGCTTCGTTCCCGCCAAATCCCGCCAAAGACTCGACAGACAACCGGCGGCTCCTGCGGCCCTCGGAGGCGTCTCGATCTGCCGAAGCGCGAAATAGGTTCTAGGAGAAAGGGGGCGGCGGCCTTCTCAAACCGTCGCCTCCTTCATCATCTTGTGACCGTTTTTTAGCAGGCAATCCGCGCGATTTCCGAGGGAATCCTGTGCTAAAATGAAGCTTGTATTCTCACGGTGGTGGTGTACGCGCGGCCTTTCTCGCCGACGGGGCCTGCGAGGTCCAAGCCGAAGCGCACGCACCCGTCGCGACGAAGTCCGTGATGATCCTTCCTGAAAACATGCGGCACTCTCGGTCAGATCACGCCAAAGAGACTCGTGGGCAGTGTCGCTTGGCGCTTGAAACACCTCAAGCCGGTTATACGGGCTGCCGCTACCTGGCGGGGAGAGCGGCCACGTGTCTACGTACACCATGAGCACGCTCACCCGGTTTTTCGGACGTACGTCACCCACCCGCCCCTGCGCTACGCGCCGTACCGTCGCCGAGCTTTGCCACTGGGTCAATCTGCTGCCACCCCGTCGCTTCCTCCGCAAGCCTCACATCCTCGAGATCGAGCATCTTCGTTCCTCGTCACCGAGTGGCAACATTTCCTGCGCGACTGGCACCGCATCTACAGCGAGCGGGAGGAGATCGAGCGGTTGCTGCGCCGACCGGAGTGCCGCCGCGTTATGACCTTTTCGGGCGGGCTGGTCGAGCACCTGAAGACGTTCGTGTCTCCCGATCTCTGGCCCAAGCTGGAATACGCCTATCCCGCCTACCCCTTCCAACCGGAGCATGAGCGGGAGGCGGAAGCGCCCTTTACGGTGCTCACCATCGCGAGCCGCTTCTCCGACAAGGGGGTGCCTGAGGCGCTGAAGGCGTACGGCATCCTCCGGGAAAGGCACGGGGAAGGAGTGCGCATGGTCCTCGTCTCGAACGTGGTCCCTGCGGACTACCTGTTGCCGGAGGGCGTGATCCTCTACGACACACCGGAGATGACGGAGGCTCTGAGGCACCAAGTGTATCGATCGGCCGACGCGCTTCTGCTGCCCTGCTACAGTGAGACGGCGATGTGCTTTATCGAGGCGTGTGCGTTCGGAGTGCCCAGCGTCACCACTCGCATCCACCACGGCGACGAGTTCGTGCGGGACGGCGTCACGGGCTTCCTGCTGGACGCCCCGCTCTTCATCTACTCGCCCGATTACGGCAAGCGGTGGAAAAAACGGCGGAGGAGTTCTGGGTGGATCTCGAGGCGATGCGCGAGCGGGGCGACCTGGAGCCGGTGGTGGAGCAGGCGGTCGACCGTTTGGATGCCATGATCTCGGGGCGGGATGGACGTCGAGGCGATGCGGCGGTCGGCGTGGGATCTGCACGCGGAGCGGTTCTCCTCGCCGGCGCGCAACCGAAAGCTGATGGAGATCTACAGCGCCGCTTTGGAAGGCTAATCACCGGGAAGCCATGGCGCCACTACAGACGATCCTAGGGAAAGTGCAGAACGATCGCGGGTTCGATCATCCCGGGGCGCGTGGCGCAAAACATCGCCTGGCGCTGGAAGCACGTCCGGCCTTCCTTGCGGGCCGCGACCACTTGGCGAGGAGAACGGCCCCGAGGTACCTCCACAACATACACCCGCATCCCATTTTCAAGACCTACTTTACGCACCCTCCCCTCCGGTACGCGCCGTACCCCATGGCCGATGTGTGTCATTGGGTGGATATGATTCCGGGCCAGCGCCACCTGCGCAAGCCGCACATTCTGGAAGTCGAGCATCTGCTCATCTTCGTGACCGACAAGCGATGGCCGTTGCGCGACTGGGACCGGATCTACAGCGAGCGAGAGAGGCGATCGAGCGGATGCCCGCGCGAGGAGTGCCGCATGTGTGGTCACGTTCTCGTCGGGGCTGGTGGAGCACCTGAAGACCTTCGTGTCTCCCGACCTGTGGCCCAAGCTGGATTACGTATACCCCGCCTATCCCCTTCAACCGGAGTATAGCCGCCCCTCGGGAGAACCCTTTACGGTGCTCACCATCGCGAGCCGCTTCTCCGACAAGGGGGTGCCTGAGGCGCTGAAGGCGTACGGCATCCTGCGGGAAAGGCACGGCGAAAGGGTGCGCATGAGGCTCATCTGCCAGGACGTGCCCCAAGGTTATCCCCTGCCCCCGGAATCGTTCTCGAAAGCGAGCTGACCCTCGCGTGCCGTTCATGAGCGACGAAACGAAGCGCGAGGTGTATCAGTCGGCGGACGCGCTTCTGCTGCCATGCTACAGCGAGACCGCCGCGTGCTTCACGGAAGCAACCTCCTTTGGCCTACCGATCGTCACCACTCGCATCCACCACGGCGACGAGTTCGTGCGGGACGGCGTCACGGGCTTCCTGCTGGACGCCCTGCTCTTCATCTACTCGCCCGATTACGGCAAGCGGTGGAAAACGGCGGAGGAGTTCTGGGTGGATCTCGAGGCGATGCGCGAGCGGGGCGACCTGGAGCCGGTGGTGGAGCAGGCGGTCGACCGTTTGGATGCCATGATCTCGGGGCGGATGGACGTCGAGGCGATGCGGCGGTCGGCGCGGGATCTGCACGCGGAGCGGTTCCCCGCCGGCGCGCAACCGAAAACTGATGGAGATCTACGAGGCGGCGTTGTCAAGCGGCTAACCTTGGTTTATGAGCGTCCGCAACCTGCTCCCCCAAACGCTTAAAGGCTTGGGGTCGATCGCGCCATCGCCTACACCGTGATCGGACGTGGCTGGAGCCTTCTGGCGGGCCCGCTGACCCTCCTCTTCGTCGTCACTGGTATCTATCCCGCGACGAGCGCGGCTACTACTACACGTTCTTCACCGTCCTTCAACTACAAATATTCTTCGAACTGGGCTTGTCGAGTGTCATTCTCCAGTTCGCGAGCCACGAGAAGGCGAAGCTGGAGTGGACCGACTCCGGCAGTTGGGCGGCGACCCTGTCGCCAAAGGCCGTCTGTTTTCTCTGCTGCGAAAGTCGCTCGCCTGGTACGGCGTCGTCGCCGCCCTCACCATCTTCACGATCATTCCCGAGGGATGATCTTCTTCAACTTGCATGAGGAGCTGGCGGCCGACATCCGGTGGCAGATTCCTTGGGTGCTCGTCGTGGTGGTATCGGCGGGCAATCTGCTGATCAGTCCGATCATCGCCGTTTTGGAGGGCTGTGGGCTCGTGGCCCAAGTGGCCCTGGTTCGCGTGGTCCAAGCGATCGCGGGCAGCGCCCTGACGTGGGCCGTTCTCGCCGCCAACGGCAAGCTGTACGCCGCGCCCGTGGTCAATGCGGTCATCCTTCTCGGATGGGTCGGCTGGCTGCTTTTCCGTAAGAGGGCTTTTCTAAAGGATCTCCTTGCCGCTCTCCCCACGAAGGCGGCGTCGACTGGCGCAAAGAGGTGCGGCCCTTCCAATGGAAGATCGCGCTCAGCGGCATCAGCGGCTATTTCATCTTCTTTCTCTACAACCCTGTCCTATTCGCCTACCACGGCCCCAAAGTCGCCGGTCAAATGGGCGTGAGCCTGAGCATCATGAGCGCTTGCCGCGGTCGCGGCCGCATGGCTGTCGACGAAGGCCAGTCCGTTCGGCAGCTTGATCGCGCAGAGGGACTTCAAAGGGCTCGACCGGCTGTTCTTTCCCGCCCTATGGCAGTCTTTCGCGGCGATCGTATTCCTGAGCGCGGCGTTCTGGCTGGTCGCCCGCATTCTTTACATCAAGCGGCACGCTATAGGCTTAGCCGTCTTGGAACCCTTGCCACTCGGTCTGTTCGCCGCGACGACGGTCGTCAATCACATCGTGGTCGCCGAGGCGATGTACTTGCGGGCTCATAAGGAAGAGCCTTCTTGGCCCTCTCCGTGGTGGTGGCGTGCTTGACCGCTCTGTCGACGTACTACCTGGGCCGGGCCTACTCGGCCCCGCCATGCTCGCGGGTAACTTCGCCATAACCGGTGGTGAGCTTAGGGTGGGGGACTTGGATATTTACGCAGAAGCGACGAATGTGGCACGACGATCCATCCGGCGAGATGAGCGGGTAGCTACGGCGTCCTCGCTTCCGAAAAGACTATTTAGATGCGACTCACTATAGCGATACCCACCTTTAACCGCAGCGCGAGCTTATCGCAGATTGTTCCGGCGCTATTGCCGCAACTCAATGAGGAATGCGGGGTCTCATTATCGACAACTGCTCAAGCGAGCCGGCGGCCGAGGTTTTGGCGCCCTCGCTGACGCAATATGCCGGTGCTTGTGTAAGAATTATTCGCAACAAGACTAACGTCGGGGCCAACGCGAACATCCTGAGGTGCATCGAGTACTGCGAGACGGAGTGGGTTTGGATCGTCGGGGACGATGATGAGGTAAGTCCCAATGCCGTCGAGACCATTATTCGGCACATCGAGGAGCACCGCGAGTGCCTTCTGCTGAACTTTCCGTTCGACGACAAGAGGAAGACCGGCAAGTCGACCCGCGGTCTGGGCCAGTTCCTCGACGCGCTGGATCCCTCGGCCGATGTCCCCTGGATCGCCTCGTCCGTTTACAAGGTATCCGCGCTCGCGCCGAATCTCCGGTTCGGCTACCAGTTCGCCTACTCGATGCTGCCCCACGTCGCGACGCTGCTGATGTCGTTCGACGAAGGCCAAACTTGCTTTTTCGCCACGGAAAGGATCGCGTGGAGAGATCGACAGGAAGCAACGACGGAGCAGCAGACGCCGATCATCAATCTCGCGCTCGGTTTTCCGGTTTTGCTCGACTTGCCCATTGCGCTCGATCTGCGCCGAAAGGCCGTAAAGAAGCTGTTGGTTACGAGCGACAGCCCGGGGCTGCCTCTCCGTCAACTCGCGTATCAACTGATGCTCTTGACTATCCGGACGAAGGACCGTCGCAATAGCCTGTACTATTACGACCAAGCATGCCGGCGTGGCTACTACTTCGATACGAGTTTGATTCAAAGGGTGGAGATACTGCTTTACCGCCTCCTTCTGCTCCTACCCGGTAGCCTTACGGCTTGGGCGTACCGGCGGGTGAAGGGAAGAGACCTGGGGGCGCGGACGCAGCAGAATCGCATCGAGAGATTGTAAAGCTCGTCACGAAATAGTCGGCAAAAAACGCGAAGGGTACAATCGCTGAGCCCTTGAGGATCCGCCCACAGCGTTCCGCCAGAGGAGTGTGTTTACATCGCTGTCGAAGAAGCCCATTCGAAAGAGAGTCCGGTAACCGAGCGCGTGTGCGCGGTCGTGGTCACCTATAACCGCAAGGCCCTGCTGCGCGAGTGTCTCGAGGCGTTGGCCGGCCAAACCCGGCCGGTGGACGAGATTCTCGTGGTGGACAACGCCAGCACCGACGGAACGCTCGACATGCTCGTCGTAGACTTTCCCCACTGCCAGACGCTCGCCCTCGAAACGAACAGCGGCGGCGCCGGGGGCTTTCATGCCGGCATGCAGGCTGCCTACGAGCGAGGCTTCCAGTGGCTGTGGCTCATGGACGACGACGGTCGTCCCGCGCCGGAGTGCCTAGAGCGTCTGTTGGCCCAGGGCGCTCCCAAGTCCGCGCTCGTGCCGGTCCAGCAATCGAGCCGGGGGCACTTTTACGGCGTCGGGGTGTGGCGCGGCATGGACGTGAACGTGACCGATGAGGTCATGGCCGGGGGTAGGCCGGTCTGCGGCGACTACGTGTTCGCCTTCGTGGGACCGCTCATCTCCCGCTCGATCGTGGACCTGATCGGGTTGCCGAAGCGGGACTTCTTTATATGGTACGACGACATCGAGTACGCGCTGAGGATCATGAACGCGCCGGACACGCGAATCGTGATCGTTCCGGACGCGATCTTCTTTCACGACTACGGCGGCGCGTCGAGGGAGGTCAAGTTCCTGGGCCGAACGAGCCTTCGAAGCAGCCAGCCGGCGTGGAAGGCCTACTACAGCGCGAGAAACCCGCTCTACATCATCACGAGGACGCGGCGCAGCCTGAGAGACTTTCTGGTGTACCTGCGCACCCAGATACGCTTCATGATCGGCGAGATCATGTACGAGCCGGATCGTTGGAAGAGAATTGGCCTCCGTTTCCGGGGCTTCTGGGATGGCGCCTTCGGCCGGCTAGGAAAGCGAGCCTAGAGCATGGAGGCGGCGTTTGTCTGAGCGAGTTTGCGCGGTAGTGATCACCTATAACCGCAAAGAGCTTTTGCGCAAGTGCCTCGCGGCCCTCGGCGCTCAGCTCCAAGGGGAAGATCGGATCCTCGTGGTGGACAACGCCAGCACCGACGGCACCTCCGCGCTGCTCGACGCGGAGTTCCCGTCCCTCGATCGCCTCTCCCTGCCCGAGAACGTCGGCGGGTCGGGCGGGTTTTACGAAGGCATGAAGTGGGCCTTCGACCAAGGGTTCGACCTGCTGTGGTTGATGGACGACGACGGAATCCCCGCCCCCGACTGCTTAGCGAAGCTGCGAGAAAATAGCGATTCCCGTACGGTGGCGGTGCCGCTTCAGCAGGACAGCGGCGGGAGGATGTACGGCATCTCAGCTTGGCGGAAGCGTGTGGTCGACGTCACGCCGGACATCGTGGGGCAGACGGAGCCGGTCGCTGGCCCCTTTCTATTCAGCTTCGTCGGCCCCCTCGTCCCGCGGGCGGTGGTGGAAGCGGTCGGCTTGCCGATCCGAGAATTCTTTATCTGGTTCGACGACTACGAGTACAGCCTGCGCATCATCGAGCGGGCGGACCTACGGGTGGTGGCCGTGCCGGACGCGCTGTTCTTTCACGATATGGGCACGAACGCGCGAGTCGTGCGGTTCCTCGGCTGGCGCAGCGTACGCAGCGACACGTCGCCCTGGAAGACGTACTACGGCATCCGGAACCCCCTCTACACAATTCTGCACAAACGGAAAGAATCGCAAGGAGCTGATGCTGTTCTGCGCGGTCCACGCGCGCCTGCTCCTCATGGACATCGCCTACGGCCCGGAGCGATGGAAACGGGTGAGGATGTCGCGTCGGGGCTTTCGCGACGGCGTGACGGGGCGGCTGGGGAAGCGGGTGGTGCCGTAGCGGGGGAGCGTTGGGCGTTGGGCGTTGGGCGTTGGGCGTTGGGCGTTGGGCGTTGGGCGTTGGGCGTTGGAGTAGCTTGTCCTTTACCCTAGACTGGTTAATGGTTCTCTCTTCCGCCCCAACGCCTAACGCCCAACGCCTTCTCCTATCAACCCCCACCCGCCGGGCCAGATCGCTCACCAGAAGGCCGTCGGGATCCCACTCGTCCTGAGTCTTCGGTAGGTGGCGAGGGTGTCCTCGCCCAGGTACGCGCGCAGGTCGGCTGGCCGCAGGGTGCTGTCCTTGGCCAGGTAGAAGCGCCCGCCTGCCTCGATCACCAGGTCGTTCATGCGATGGCAGAGGGTTTCCAGCCGCCCCCAGCCGTTCTTGGGCACCTTGAAGTCGAAGGCCATGGAGTAGCCGTCGACGGCGTGGCTGAAGAGGAACCGGTCGGGACGGTGGCGCTTCAATACGCCCAGATAGGACTCGATCCTCGCCTCTTGCTGCATCGCGACCTGGCGGGCGAAGACTTCGCGGGCGCGCTCCTTGGGAACGAAGCTCTGGTACTGGATGAAGCCGTTCGGGAGGTAGGCGTTGCGCCAGTTGGGGACGTAGTCGAGAAGGAAAGAAAAACCCGACGACGCCCAAGCGGTGTTCCTTGTGGTCGCCCAGAGCCCGGCCCGCTCGGTCCTTGGCCCAATTGATGAAGCGCATGCCCCTTCTGGTTGCAGAAGAGCTTGAGGACCCGCCAGACGAGGGACTTGGGCACGAGCCCCATGATCGTATCGGGCAGATCCTGATACTCCGGTCGCAGGCTCGCGGAGAAATCCCCCGTCCCCCCCACGTGCCACGCTCCGTGGTACTGTCCGCGCCCCGCTTCCTCTCCTCGCCCGAAGCAGTCGATCCAACTCACCATGTAGTCGGCGGTAGGCTCGTCCCGCTCGAACTGGGCGAACTGCTCGTCCCAGTTCCGCGGCGATGTCGCGAGGACGCTCACGTCTCCGCTGGCGATCTTTTTCATCCGGAGCTTCACCCGGGTAATGATCCCCAGGAGCCCGGCATGGAGATCACCGCGAAGAAGGCATCGTCCGCGGGAGTGAGCGAGCGTAGCTCTCCAGTGGGGAAGAGGACGTCTATCTCGAGTACGTGGTCGCCCAGCGTGCCCGCGCGGAAGTTGTTTTTCCGTGGATGTTCATCGCCAGCGCGCCCGCCAAGGTGGGATACATGGTGCCGCTGACGACTGGTGGCCAGTAGCCGTCCTCGATCGTGTGGCGCCACAACCCTCGATCGTAACCCCCGCCTCGCAGTCGATGAGGCCCGTGGCGGGGTCCCAGGAAAGGATCCGCCGCAGGCGGCCGATGTCGATGACGATGCACTCGGAGCCGATATTGCCGTCCCGTAGCTGCGGCCCTTGCCCCGCAGAGTGACCTTCCGGCCGAGAGTGCAGGCGAGGGCCAGGACCTCCCGCAACTCGGGCACGCTCGTCGGCCGGAATAGGTAGCCGTCGGCGAACGAGCGCATCCCGTAACCCGTGAGCCTGACGATCCGCTCAGCGGCCAGGGGAGCCGACGTACCTTCGATAGGCTCCTCGGATGGGAGAACCGGGCTCATATCTTTAGCTTGCGGAAGAGTGGACTGGGGACGTTCCGGATGATCGCGAACGCCACGCGGTGCGCGAGCTTCACGTAGTGCTCCCCGGCTTGGCCGATTTAGCCAGGATAACCTTCGCCACCTCAGGCGCGGGCATCATCCCCTTCGCTTTGAGGTGGGCCGTCATCTCGGTGGCCGTCGGTCCGGGCTTCATCGTGACCACCGTGACGCCGTGGCGGGAGAGGCGGTTGCGCAAAGCCTCCAGGTAGGTCGCGAGGGCGGCTTTGCTCGTGTTGTAGGCGGGCTGCCCGGACCGACCGCGATCCCCGGCGACGCTGCCGATTCCACAATGGTCCGGACTTCGTCCCTTCGAAGCGAGCCGCTGCCTCGTTCAGCCACGCCATCGCTCCGAGGACGTTGACGTCGATCATGCCTTCCTTCTCGAAGCAGTACTCGCGCGGACCGACCGACGGCATCACGCCTGCCGCATACGATGAGATCGAGTCCGCCGAGTCCAACGTGACCTGCTGGAAGAGCGGAGGGCACCTCGTCGAGGGTTACGTCGTGGACGACGGAAGGACCCTTCCCGCGAACTCGTCGGCCAGGGCCTGGAGGGCTCGGCCCGCCGGGCCACCGCCGCGACGCGCGCACCGTCCTCCGCCAGTTGGCGCACGAGCTCCTTCCCGATCCCGGAGGAGGCGCCGACGACGATGGCTTTGCTGAAGCAGGCATGGGATTATGTTTCGAGGACAGGTATTCGGACGCCGCTCAGCGCCAGGATGGCGGTGAGCAGGAACGAGACGCGACGCTTGCGATGATGTGTCGGTCCTTGAAGAGCAGGTCCGCCGGCTCTCCCCCCTCGTCCAACATGAAGACGATCAGCGTGTGCCGGGTTATCCCGTAGAACACGGGGAGCGAGGTGATGATGAGGCCGGGGTATTTCTCGGCGGTCTGGCTCAGCAGGCGGTAGATCCCATAGCTCATGGCCGCGCCGGTGGCAGACATGACGACGAGGGCATCCAAGCGCGGGGCGGGTGTAGTGCAGCAGGCTCTCCCGGCTCGTCGTTCGATCCGCGCCCTGAAGGATAAAGCTCGTTTCGGCGCTTAGCGAAGCCGAGCATGAGCGCGAGGCTGCCGGTGCAGAAAAGGAGCCAGCCCGAGATCACAACCTCGATGGCGGCGGCACCAGAACCGCTCGAAGGACGAAGCCGACCGCGATCGTGTAGACGTCCGCGACCGGGACGTGCTTGAGTCGCCAGTTGTAGGCGATCTGCATGGCGACGTAGAAGGATGCAGACGAAAAGCCTTCGTGTTGATAGAATGGGCGATCTTGAGGCCCCAACCGCGAGCAGGAAAACGCCGATCGTCAGCCCCACTAGCACGTCGGGGAGACCGCTCCGGAGGCGAGCGGCCTAAGCCGCTTCTTCGGATGACGCCGATCGCGCTCGACGTCGATCAGATCGTTGAAGACGTAGGTGCTCGAGCTGACGAACGACATCGCGAAAAAGGCCAGCACCGCCGGGATCCAGGCGTCTTGGGCGTACAGCCCCGGTGAAGAGAAGGGCGGCGAAAACGAGCAGATTCTTCGCCCTGGCTTCACCCGAATGAGCTTAAGGCGCTCGGCGCGAAAGCGCGTAAGGAGGGGCCCCGGCCGTGGTTCATCGGAGAGACGCGGACATCGGTAGTCTTGGCCCGGGCCGAGGCGGCATGATCGCAGCGTAATGGGCAGAAGCCCTCGTCGGAGAGCGTTTGTCGCTTCCCGCGGCGATTCAGCCCGTGGCTTTGGGCAGGCCGTTCATTGTACCGTGTGGCCTTCCGGTCTATCGTAATGTCATCCTTTCCCGGCCGGATCGACCACGACCGGTTGTGGCGTCTCGCCCGGCCCTTTGCCCTCACCGCTTCCACGATTCTCTCGAGTCTGATCTCGGTGAGGCATGGTCGACGCAGGTTATCCCCGCCTCGTTCTGCTGGATGTCGACGGGACCTTGCTGGCGCACGGCGATGCGGTCCTCCCCGAGACGGTCAAAGCCTGGGCCCGTGAGGCGATCGAGGGCTTGTCGCTGTCATCAGCAACACCCGGCGCCCCGCCCGGCTGGCGAAGATCGCCGAGACGCTCGGCGTGCCGTATCTCATTGGCCAAGGGCGCGATAAGAAGCCAGGCACCGGCTTTACCTTCGGGCTCTCGAGATGTTCGGTGAGGATCCGAAGCGCGCCGTCATGGTGGGCGATCAGGTGTTCACCGACTGCGGGGGAGCGAACCGGGCGCAGATCACCTCGATCTGGCTTACCTCGCGCAGCCGAGGAGTTTATCCCGGCACCCGAATGATCGCGCACGTCCCCTGGAGGCGGTCGTCCTGGAGTTACATCCGGCGGTGCTCCGGGCCTTGATCGAAAGCACCTATCGATGACTTCATCAAGTTCGTTCTCGTGGGCGCCGGCACGCCTGGCCGTAATCGGCTGCCACTCTCTGCTGATGTACGGCCACCCGGAGACCCGGGATGCCGTGGGGCGCGCCTTAGCCCCGACGTTGCGGGATCGAGCCCTTTCCAGGCGGCCTTCGTGGCTTTGCGCATTCCCGGCGCCGTTCTCTCGATCCTGAGCAGCTACTACTGGAACCGCCGCTGGACGTTTCGCGCGGCGGGCGGCAATCGCAGTTCTTCACTTCTGGGTGGTGTCGCTCAGCGCGATGTCCTAAATCAGTTGACGTCCCCGCGTTCTTCTGGAGTCACGTGGCAGTCCTCCGCCCCCAGTGCGTTCATCGGGGCGCACTTGGTAGCGCGGAGCGTCGCCACGGTCTTCAACTTCACCGGCGCATGTGGACGGCACCGCGCATGCCCCGAACCGACTCCGCCGTCTGCGGGTGAGTCCCTTCCAGGACAAACCTTTGCTTTCGAAGCGATGATGGTCTTGGTGCTGCGGGCGCTTCGGAGGCTTGGTACTCTGCGGTTGTCGAACCTACAGGCCGCAGCGTCGTCGTTCGCGGTGCCCGGTGCCCTCTGGCATCGCTCGTCGAGGTTTGCCCCCAGGCCTGCTCCATCGCGGTTTCGTTGATCGGATCGGCCCCCAGGCCTGCTCCATCGCGGTTTCGTCGGTCGCCGCAACCGAGTTGTTGCACCGGGTCGACCTTGATCAGCCCTCCCGCGAAGATCGGGATTCAGATCGCGCCGACACTTCTAGCCCCAACGCTCGGAAGTCAAGCTCGGTTCGGCCTTGGTACGGCCTTAAAGGGGTTGCTCGGCTCCGGGTGATGCCCAAGCCTCTATCACTGAATAGTCGGGTAGGCTTCCTGCGGTGCCGCACGTTGATGGTCAGCTCACGTTCAGCTTGGAGGCTGCTGATGGGATTGGGGCTCTTCCTTTTAGGAGTTGGCGTTGGAGCGGTAGCAGGCACCAGGGGAAAGGACTTGCTCAAGTCGGCGGCGAAGGGATACCTGGCTCTCGAAGAGAAGACGAAGGCCTTGACCGCCGACATGCGGGAGGACGTCCGCGACGCCATCGAAGAGGCTCGCTACGACGAGCAGGAAACGGCGGACGCGGAAGAGAGAACCTGCAAGAGCCTGAAGCGCAGGAAGAGGCCCAGGCCGCACCCAAGAAGAGGCCGCGGCAAGGGCTCTTCGTCGAACAAGGCCAGGGCGAACGCGAAAGTATCCTAAACGCTCCATGCCCTCTAGGCGAGACGCCGCCCGCGCATCCCTACGCAAGGGGCCCCAGAGAACAGAGCGGCTTACCAAGTCGTCTCGGCGATCCCAGGGCGCGTCGAATCCGACTGCCAGAACCTTGCACGTGCCGTGAGCAGCTAGAGCAGATAGCCGTGCGGTTGACTCGGCTGGCTTCGGTGACGAAGGTGGTTTTCGATTTCTGACGCGAAGCGTCGTTGTCACCTACCGTGCCGCGGAGCAGGACTTGGCGGCCGTTCTACGCGCCATCGAGTCGGTCCTAGGAGAACATCAGCCCCGCATCTCATGTTCGGATGCGTCCGAAGGCGTCCGGCACCCAAGCGTGCGTGCCGCTTCGGGGTGTCGGTCGCACTCGTTCCCAGGCCGCCTGCGCGTAAGCCTCCCCAGGCCGTCCCGCGACCGAGAGTTCTCCGCGCGCCTCGTGCAGGCGCTACGAAGGCAGCAGGGCGTTCAGTCGGCCGAGGCTTGTGCCGGCGGGGCGTTCGCGGTCGTTCGCTACGATGCGCGCGTTTATCAGGCAGCCGATCTTGTGCGGCTGATCAAACGCCTGGTCGCCTCGCCGGAACCCGTTGCGCCCGATCAACCGACCGAAGCGCACCAGGTTCCCGCTCCCAAGTCACTGGGGCTAAGGCACCTGCTGCTGCCGACGATCGCGGTCGCGGTGTCTGCGACGGGGGCCTGCCGACTGCCCTTACTGGAGCCGTCTTGGCGCTCGCCGCGCTGCCGCTTACCACGCGCGCGATGGAAGGGTGCGCGAACGGCGCTTCAACGTGGATCAGCTCGATCTCAGCGCGCTGATCGTGCTGGCCCTGCGGGAAATTTCTTGATCGGCAGCCTTATGACCTGGCTGATCCTCGGCGACTTTATTCGGACGAAAACGATGGGCCGCGCCCGGCCTGAGGTCTCAGCCTCCTGCCCTCGACGGAGCAGCAGGTACGGGTGCAGCGTGAGGATGGGGTCGTGCTCACCGCGGTCAGTGCGCTCAAGCAGGGCGACCTCGTGCTCGTCTACCCGGGCGACCGCATCCCCGTCGATGGCGTCGTCACCAGCGGCCGGGCGCTGGTGGACCAAACGCTTACCGGCGAGCGATGCCGGTCACCAAGGAGCGGGCGGGCCGTCTTCGCTCTGACGATGGTGGTCGACGGGCAGGTCGGCGTGAGGGTGGAGCACACGGGCCGGAGACGCGCGCGGGGCAGGTCGTGGAGATGATCGAGAACGCGCCTCTCTCCGACACCCGCGTCCAAAACTACGCCGCCAAGGTCGGCGACCGCCTCGTCGGGCCGATCTTCGGTCTCGCCCTGATGACTTACCTTTTGGGCGGCCGACTCCTCCCGCGTCGCCGGGGTGCTCATCCTGGACTTCGCGTCCGGCATCCGTGTCTCCGCGCCGACGACGATCTTGAGCTCGATGGTCGGAGCAGCCAAGGAGGGGCTGTTCATCAAGGGGGCAAGGCGCTCGAGAAGCTGGCCGAGGTGGACGCCGTCGTCTTCGATAAGACCGGCACGCTGACCGCGGGGCGCGGTCGTCTCGGAGGTGCACACGCTGGACGCCGCGCTGGCCTCCGACGAGGTGCTCGCCTCGCGGCCTCGGTTGAGGCGAACCTCGCGCACCCCGCCGCGAAAGCTATCGTGGACGCCGCCGAGGCACGCGGTCTCAGCATTCCCCCGTCGGCGCAGATGGAGCTCTCACCGGGGCTCGGCGTTAAGGCGGTCGTGGAATCGCGGACCGTCATCGTCGGCTCAGAACGGTACCTGCATCAGCAGAAAGTGGACACGGCGGCGGCCGCCGGCTCTTACCGCCGAGTGCCTCGGGGCGGGCAACTCTCTGACATACGTCGTGGCGGACGGCAGGCTGATCGGGCTGCTGGCATACTTCGATCCCCCTCGGCCCGAAAGTGCCGACGTGGTTCGCGCTCTCGCGGATCGCGGGGTGAAGCGAATCGTCATGATGACCGGTGACCACGCGCGCGGCTCAGGCGATCGCGGAGGCGGGTGGGCATCACCGAGGTCATTGCCGAAGCTTTCCCCGAGGACAAAGCCGAGGCCGTTCAGCGTCTGCGCGATCAAGGGCATACGGTGGCGGTAGTCGGGGACGGGATCAACGACTCCCCCGCCTTTACGCGCGCAGACGTCGGAATATCGCTCTTGCACGGCGCTGACGTGGCGAAGGAAGCGGCCGACGTCATCCTACTGGATGAAGGTCTGGACGGCCTCCCGCGGGCGATCGACCGCTCGATGGTCGCCATGCGCATCTTGAGGCAGAACGTGAACATAGTGGTGTGGCCGACCGCGGTGGGCATCGGGGCGTCATCCTCGGCCGAACGACGCCCTTGCTCTCCACCCTGATCAGCCATGGCACGACGATCATCGCCGGCATCAACGGCTTGCGTCCGCTGTACCTCAAGGCGGCGCCGTCAAGAGATCCCCGACTTCCGGCACCACGAGGAGGCGCGATGCGCGATCCGTCCGGCCGCATTCAGGCGAGCTACGCAAGGCGGACGGTCCCAAGCCGTTGTGGCCCGTCGTGAGCGCCTGCCCAAGTACTTGCGCCTGGCCTGGACGCTGGCGAAGAGCCCGGGATCCCGTGGCGACACAAGGTGCTCCTCTACCTGTACCCGGTGTACTACATATCGCCGGCCCACCTTCTTGTCCATCCGATCCCGGTGCTGGGCCAAATCGACGGCGCGGCGTTTTGGTGGCCGCCCTGCGGCAGGCGCTCGCGCACTGCCCCCGAGTTGCTCGCGCGGCACCTGTCGAGCTTAAGCCTGTCGCCGACTCAGCTAGACGAAGATTGGAAGACCGTCCGTCGCGCTGCGTGGCGAGCCTTGGCTCGTCTCGTCGGCTCTACGCCTCACCCTCGGAAGTCCATGGGCCGGTGACTCCGTGGCGGCCTATGCTCTGCAAGATGGCAGAGCCGCACGACGCACCGGTCATAGGCGGCTTTCTGCCCGAAGAGAATCCGTGGCAAGGCGCTGAACCGCGGCGGTCTATGCTCGGCAGGCACCGCGCCGCGGGCAATCTTCCGCAGGTCGCCCGAGCAAAGGTGCCGCCGCTTATGTGGCTGACGCTCGCGGGGTAATCCTAGTAGAACGGTCTCATACGCCACACGTGGCGGGAGATAACCGCGATGGACGTTGTAGCATTGCCGAAGACACGTTCGGCCGGACGGGCCTTGAGGTGACGAAGCTGGGGTACGGCGCGATGGAGGTCCGTGGGCCCCGCATCTGGGGAGGCCGGCCCGTTACGGAAGACGAGGCGGACCGCATCCTCAGCGCGGTCGTCGACGCCGGCGTCAACCTGATCGACACCGCCAACGACTACGGCCGCAGCGAGGAGTTTATCGGGCGCTTCCTCGCCCACCGGCGGGGCGAATTCGTGCTGGCGACCAAGTGCGGGTGCACGGTGGTGCCCAAGGACGAGCACAAGGACGATACGCCCCACGTATGGACACGCGAAAACCTCTTCCGGGGGCTGCACGAGAGCCTGCAGCGGATGAAGACCGACCACGTCGACGTCATGCAGCTCCACAATCCGAGCGTCGAGCAGGTGGAGGCGGGCGATCTCGTGCGGGCGCTCGAGGATATGCGGGAGCAAGGCAAGGTCCGGTTCATCGGCGTTTCGTCGACCGAGCCTCACCTCGACACGTACATCGGGTGGGGAGTGTTCGACGTGTTCCAGATTCCTTACTCCGCCCTGGAGCGGCAGCACGAGGCGGCCATCCAACGAGCCGCGGATGCGGGCGCGGGCGTCATCGTGCGTGGCGGCGTGGCGCGGGGAGAGCCGGGGGCCGGGCTCGGCAGCGAGGACCGCTGGCGGGTTTGGGAGGCCGCGCATCTGGACGAGCTTCTTCAGAGCGGCGAAACCCGAACCCAGTTCCTGCTGCGCTTCACGAACTCTCATCCCGGCATGCACACGAACATCGTCGGGACGAAGAACCCGGAGCACCTTCGCGAGAACGTCGAGGCGGCCGCACGGGGACCTCTCCCGGCGGACGTCTACGCGGAAGCGAAGCGGAGGCTCGACGCGTCGCCCGTGGGGGCCCTCTGAGGGTTCTCCTGACGGGTGCCGGTGGCAACATCGGTCGTGGGGTGGTGCCCCGGCTCCTGGCGAGGGGCCACACGGTCGTGCTTTCGGACCTGAACCGTCTCCCGGACGAGGAGCCGTACGAGGGGCTCCCGTTCCACCAGGTGGACGTGCAGCACGGCTTCGGCCTGGAGAAGGCGGCGCAAGGTTGCGACCTCGTCCTGCACACGCCGGCTTGGCACGGCATCCACTGGAACCAGAAGACCGAGGCCGATTTCTGGCGGCTCAACGTGGACGGCGCCTTCTGGGCGTTCCAGGCGGCTCGCGCGGCGGGCATCTCCCGCTTCGTCTTCCTGAGCTCCCAGTCGTGGCACGGCCACTACGACAAATACGGCTTCACCAAGCGGGTGGGCGAAGAGCTGTGCGAGTACCACCGCCAGGCCAACGGTATCCGGTACGTGGCGGTACGCCCCGCCGACCTCACGCCTTGGGGCGACGACTGGCCGAACCGGTACGGGGCGCGTCTGCTTTACGGAGGGGTAGACCGTGAGGACGTGCTCGACGCCGTGGCGCTCTCCGTGGAGCGTCTTGCCGACTCCTTGGAGGGCGAACCCGAGGGGATCGTGTTGGACGCCGTGCGGCCCAACGCCTACGGCGAGGCACAACTGGAGGGGTGGGAAGACGACCCCGTTGAGGCCTGCGAGCGGATCTTTCCCGGATCAGCGGACCTGGTGCGCAAGTACCGGCTCCGGATCGAGCGCCGGCCCGGCTTCGCGAAGTCGTTCGGCGGGTGGCCGGAGACCGGCTACTCTCCAAGCCGCCACTTTGGGACTTTTCTGGAAGAGCTCCGGCAGCGAGACCAGCGGGAAGGGGCGTCGGCCGTCATGAGTCTCCGCTGTCCTTACTGATCCTGGACCCGTTCATCATGGAAAAGCAATGAAAGTAGCCATCACGGGGGCGGGCGGCAACCTGGGCCGGTACGTGGTGCCCGAGCTGGCCGAGCAGGGATGGTCGGTGCGTCTGATCGACGTGCGGCCGCTGGAAACCGAGCACGAGTTCGTGCAAGCCGATGTTCGAGACCGACAGGCCGTGCGGCGCGCCTTGGAGGGATGCGATGCGCTTGTGCATGCGGCGGCGCTCCACGGAATCCACCTCGGCAAGTGGTCCAGCGGCGACATCTGGGACATCAACGTCACCGGGACGTTCAACGTGTTCGAGGCGGCGCGGGAGCACGGCATCGGGAAGGTAGCGCTCTGCAGCACGATGGGGGTGTACGGCGCCGGGCTCGCGACGCGGGAGGGCGCGTGGGGATACGCCCACGAGGGGCTCCCATTGCGGCCATCCGACGTGTATGGGATGTCCAAGGTGCTGGCCGAGGAGATGGGCCGCACGTACGGGCGGTGGGGCACCGAGACCGTCGCGCTCCGGTTGGGCATGTTCGTCCCCGAGAGCAGCCTGGAGCGGTACGGCTTCCGGCTGCTGTTCGGCGGCGTCGACGACCGCGACGTGGCCCAGGCGGTTCGGCTCGCGCTGGAGTACCACCCCGAAGGCGGATTCGAGGCATTCAACATCATGGCCTCTGTCCCGTTCGGAGAAGCCGACC
>JAUJNV010000093.1 GCA_030447945.1 Fimbriimonas sp.
TGCCGTCCGAGCTGAACGTCCCGGAGTGCCAGAAGTCGACCGCCGAGTCGCCGCGCCCGGATCGGGGACGTGTGGTCCCTCATGGCCTCGCGCGAGGATCAGACGAAGGATATCCGGAAGTTCGAAGAGATCGGCACCCACCCCGCCGCGAACCACAACGCGATCGGCGAGGCTCTCACCTTCCACGAGATGATCGGCATGGCGCGCAAAGAAGCCCGTCTGCGCTACCTTCGCGCGCGCTGGACGGATCGGCTACGCGACCTGCGCAAGGTGCGCTTCGTGACGAACCTCCACCCGCGCCACTCCTGCGCCATCACCACGATCGGTATCCAAGGCATCCCCGCCCCCGAATTGGCGGCGTGGCTGCTGAAGAAGCACGCGATCTTCCTCACCACCATGGACACGGACGCCGTGAAAGGCATCCGCGTGACGCCGAACGTGTACACCACCGTCGACGAGATCGACCGCTTCACGGAAGCCATGATCACGGCGGCGACGACGGGGATCGGGTAGGGGGACGAGGTTGAGGGTTCAGGGGACGGGGGAAAGGGGAAAGGGGAAAGGGGAAAGGGGAGGGCTTGTACCTCAACCCTCAACCCTCACCTCCCAACTTTCAACCTTCAACCTGAAACCTTCAACCCGTTGAAAGGACTTCGTCCTTTCAACGTCAGCCCGGCGCGCCGACCAGGAAGCTGCGCAGGTCTTCCTCATTGACCCCCGGCTCGCCGGGGGCGACGTTGTTCAGCCTCCCGTCCTTCATCCAGGTCTCCAGATCGCCGACCAGGGAGAAGAGGTGGTCGAACGAGTCGACGACGAACAGCAGCGGCTGGTAGTGGTCGATTTCGAAGCCCTGGTTGACCACCCACTCCAACTGGATGGGATAGCGCTGCACGTCGGGCGACTCGATGCAGTGCTCGAGCTCGCCGTAGGAGCTGAGAAGCCCGCTGCCGTAGGCGCGCAGGCCGTCCGGCGTGTTCATCAGGCCGAACTCGATGGTGAACCAGAAGAAGCGGGCCATCGCCTTGATCATCGAGGTCAGCCTCTGGAGCCGCTCGTGTTCGTCCGCGATCCCCGCCACGATGTCCGCCGCCGTGTGGGCGCAGTCCCCGAATCGCACGAGGGTGTCGGCGAACGCGGTATCGGTGTGCATGGGCACGTGGCCCGCGATGTCGTGAAAGATGTCCGGCTCGGGAAGGTAGTCGAGCTTGTCCTTGCTGCGGATGGTGATCGTCGTCGGGAATTCACGGTTCCGCAGGCAGTCGAAGAAGAGGAACGCGGGCACGTAGCCGCTGACGGGCTTCGCCTGGAACCCGGTCAGCGGGCACAGGAACTCGTTGACGTCGGTCAATCGGGGCACCGCGTCGGCGCTTAGTCCCAGATTCCCGAGGCCCCGAAGGAAATGCCGATTCCCGTACCGCTCCCAGCGGGGCGCCATACGGGCGTAGAGCTGCCGCCAAGCCTCGTGGTTGTCCGCCGAGTACAGCTCGTATGGCTGCCGAATGTAAAGCTCCCCGTTCTCGCGCGCCTGCTCGATAAACGGCGCTTGCGTCGTCGTCAGCCCCATCTGCGAATCCTGTCCTACAATCGTTCCAGCCACGTTGCTCGAACCTCCCTGGTCATGGTTTCCATTATGGAACGTCGGGGCGGCCGGGGCGCGCGGCTATGGCCGCGCCGACATCTCCAGGGAAAGATCCCGTTCGTCCAGTCGGCGGAGGCGACGCTGAAGCTCTCGCTGGATCGTTGCCTTGAGCAAAGGGATGCGCGTCCCTTGCTGCTCGTAGCTCTTTTCGGCGATAACATACTTGACTAATCACATGGAGCCAAGATGGACCTTGGCTCCATGTTGGCTACTCCGCTTTCTTTTTCGGTCTGCCCCGGGGCTTAGGCTCATGTGGCGGCACGGGCGGCACGTCTTTGGCGGGGGTTTGAATCACCTTCTTGAACGCTTCATCGAATGCCTCGAACTGCCCCGGGTCTTCGTACTTCGCGGCTAGCTCCGGGTCTATCTGAATGGCTTTGTTCATTCCTTTGGGTCCTCTCCGAACTGCGGTCCTAGGCGGTAGTGAGCTTTAGAATCTCTCTTATCGTAAGCACCGTCGTGCTTATGCACATGCGTGAGAAGGTCTTTAGTAACCAGCCCTTGAAGGGCTTTTTTGGCGGTCTTCCAGTCAACGCCCGCTATCCGTTGCGCTTCGGCTACGGTCATTGTGCCGTTGACGGTGATAAAGTTCAGGTACAGCTTTTCTTTCTCGTTTAGCTCGCTTACGATCCTGCTGCCGATTCGCTCGGCAATGTCACTATCAACCCACTGCTTTCGCTGATTGATTCTATTTCGAAGGACCACGCGCACCTTGGACTGACCGACGTTCTCTTGGCTAAACTCAGGAGAAGGAAGGTCCATATCCTTCATCTCGTCGCGCATACGCCGTGTCCCCTCATTCGCCGCCCGGACATAGTCAAGGTAGTACATCGCGTCCATTAGGTAGGGATTGCGCGATAGCTGAATATCGTAGATATTCGAGGGATTGACGGACGGCATGAAAGGCCCGGGGCTCTCGATCTCTAGCCTGTCGTCAAACATCTTGACCACGACGTGACCGTTCTTGAGTCCGTTCCCATAGGCCCGGTGAACTAGTGCGTTGACGATGGCTTCGTACCACGCATCCTGCGGGTACTCAGGCGACGTGATGAACTTGCCGCCCGGGCCAAGCCTAGAGAAGTTGCGCAGTTGGGATTTTAGGACAGTTTCGGTCTTGACGATAAGTTCCGGGACCGTCCCATCTATCCATTCATCCTTGACGACGTTCCAGTTCTTCCCTGATTGTTCCTCAGTGCCCTCAAATCTGAGGAACCTGACGCGACAGCCCGGGACTACTATCCGAGGATCGTTGGCAAAGAGCAGGGCGCATGAGATCCAAGGTACAAATTCGCCTCGATCCATTTCGCCAAGTAGACGATGGCAAAGAATCTCCTCGTCAGTGTGCTCGCTACGAAGATTCTTCTTTGTCCGGACTGAATGTGCAAAGCGGGCGATCTCATCGCGGCGGAAGTCGCTGGGATACTTGAGCCCAACGGGCTCCTTCTCTAGACTGATCTCGCCTTTCTCCGCCCGAAGGTTGCGAACTTGTTCGTCAGTCAGTTCGTGCTTGGATTCGCCGAAGCGTTGAAAAACTCTTCCTGTAACCGTGTGCACCACCTTAGTGGGGTGGTACTTCACCCGAATACCCAGAACGTAGTCTAGTGCGCCGTCCTTATCGCGGTGTATTTCGACTAGTTTGTGGCGAAAAGCAGCGTCGGGGCACTCTAAGGGACCTGTGCGTTGGAGGTCGTTGATCTTATTGGTCCCGATCTTCTCGCATCCCTCGAACTCGTTGTTCTTGGAAATACCGACAATGATGATGCCGCCTTCAGGGGGGGTGTTCGCCCACATGGAGAAGTACTCGCCAAGCTGATTGCGCGGGATCAGTGCCGACTTCTTCTCGAACTTGTGATTCTCTATCCACTTCCGAAGGTTCTTCTCAGTCAGGCCGTCATACATCTCGTCCGCTGATAGCAGTTGTTGCGGGACCTCATCGAAAAGCGAAAGCTGCATTCGTCCTTTGTCTGGCACTAATGCACCCCGCAGGATGGCCCGGGGCCAGTGGCCCGGGCCTCACTTCCTTGGACCGCGCTTCGGTCGCCTGATCCACGGCTTACGGTCATTGCGAAAGGCCAGACTCCTTGACTGTCAGGTTGGCATAGGTGAGACGCTTGCCGCTGACCTGGGAAGCAGCGGTCTTGAACTGAGTGGCGTCCGTGCCCTTGCGGTGGTTGAACCGGAACGTCTGCTCGTCAAGGTAGCGGAACAGGTGGAAGGGCTCCACCGATACGTACGTGCCGTTGATCGTCCGCTTGAGGAGTGACCAGAAGTTCTCTAGGCCGTTGGTGTGAATCCGCCCGTCCACGTACCGCTCGGCATGGTCTACCACCTGATGGGCGAACCACGGGGCCAGCCCGTCGTAAGACTTGAGGGCATCGGTGTAGAGGGTGCTGCCATAAAGGACGCTACCGTGAACCACGTTGTGCAGGGTGCAGCGGTGCCGGGCCTCTACGACCTGAACCTTGACCGTGCCGCCGCGCTCAAGAACGCCCATAACGATGGTCTTGTCCTTTCCGCCCCGCCCGGTGATCTTCTGCTCTCTAACGTGCTTGTGCATGTTGCGAGCCTTGCCGCCGATGAACGTCTCGTCTGCCTCTACTTCGCCGCCCATTTCAATGCTGCCGGTCTGCATGGCGAGCCTGATGCGATGGAGCATGAACCACGCGGTCTTTTGCGTCACGCCTAGGGCGCGGTGCAGTTCGTAGCTGCTGATGCGGTCTTGGCGTTCACGATTAGCCACATGGCGACTAGCCACTTCTCAAGGGGCAGCGGGGAGTCTTCGAAGATGCCGCGTCTTCGCAGTGAACTGCCGCTTCTGGGGTGCCCTCTTGGAGCACTGCCAGCGGCAGTTGTTGCTCTTGAGGAACGTCACCGACGTGGAACTGCAGACCGGCAGGTCACACCGTTAGGCCAGCGGCGTGAAGCCGCTGTAGCCTATGCACGTCTGAGGTCCGAAAAGAACTTGACCGCCTCTAGTAAGGTCGTCGGTTCGCTGCTCACAAAGACAGTATACGACCTTTAATGTGATTTGTCAAGTATATTTACGCCCTCTTTTCCAAGTAACTTCGGGCCGCTCTCCGATCCTTAGTTATCTGGATCGCCTGAGCATCTGCTTCGTGGCGATGCGATGGCGCACATCAATACAACACCAATGAGGATCGCCAGCGATGTCAGTGCGGCGAGGAAGAAGCTGATCGCCGCTCAGTCCCACCGCCACTCCTCCACCAAGCAAAGAAGGGAGCGTGGATGGCGACGATCAGCCCAAACATGACGATCCTGGAGCCGCAGTCGACTGAAGCGTTCCGGAGCCGGGGCTAAGAGGGCCAAAGCAATGCCGAAGCGCAGTTCATCCGGCGAATAACGATCGACTGCTGACTTTAAAATTGTCAAGTCGCCGTTTCGCCCGGAGACCTCCAAGCCGAGCAAGCTCTTGTCGGCTAAGACCACTCGTGGGACTACTTGACCTAGAGGCCGACGCAACCGCGTCGCCGGCTTCAGAGAAGGGGAACGGCACTCATCGCCTTTTCCTCAGACGAAACCACAGGAGGATCCAGCCAACCTATCGCGGCGGGAATCGCTAACGCGAACAACAGCGCCGCGCCGAGGAGGAGCACGGTCGGTACGAGGACTGCTCGCGCCCAATCCGATCAGGTCCAGACGGCTAGCCAGCTATAGACTTTGAAGCCTTGGAGGCCGCGAGGGCCGTGCATCAGGGGTACGGCTGCTCTCGGCCTAACCGGCAACTCACGATGCCGCGGATTGCCGCACGACGGGCACGCATCGCCGTCCGCCGCCTCTCCGCACCGGTCGCATATCCAGCCGTTGGCCATCCTCTGAACTTCCAGACGCACTTGCTGCTCGGGGCGTATCACCTACCCCGAATGAGAACCCTGGCGGGGTGGCGAAAGGCCGTTCTCGTCGGAGGGTTACGCCCGCAGGGCGACCTTGGTCGTCGCGCCCGGCGACGCACAGATCTAACCGGCACGACCCGACCGGCGAAGCATGAGCGCGGATGCTCCGCAGTGAATGGCGTGCTTGGAGAAATGTCGACGTCGCCGGGCGCGACGGCCACGCCGCGCAGGCGTAGCCCTGCGACGAGGACCTAGACGAAGGGACATCTCCGATACCTGTCGAACCCTGGCACCAAGCGGGCAGTCCGACGCTTGGTGATGAAGGCGAAGATGCTGATGAGCCTGTTGCTGGGCGCGCTCATGACGGCCTCTGCGCAACCGGAGGATCCTCAGCTTCGGCGGGAGCTGGAACGCTTCTACGCCCAGCATGACCGCCTTCTGAATGCCGGGCAGGACACCGCGGTGCTGAAGCTGTACCATCCGGGTTTCGTGGCGGTGGACAAGCAGGGGAAGCGGACGGACTACGCGCAGGTGAAGCGCCAGTTCGCGGCCATGCGCGCCAACGTGCGGGGGGCGAGGTCGAAGACCGTCGTCAAGCACGTGCGCCGTCGGGGTCGGACGAGGCGGTGGCGTGGGCCGAGGCGACGTTCAGCGGGAAGGCGAAGCGAGGCCGGCGATGGGTGCCGTTCAAGAGCACGATCCGCTTCGCCGAGACGCTCAAGCGGACGGCGAGCGGCTGGCGGGCCCTCTGCTCTCAGGACTTGCCCGCCGACGAACCTTGGAGCTTCCGCACCGGGAGCTAAGGGCGTGACGCACTGGCGTTCGGAACGTCGCGGGTCGTTGAGCCGTCGCAATAGCGTAACAGCGGAGGTTTCCAGAATGAGATTGAAGTTGATGATGAGTTTGCTGCTGAACATGATGGCGCTCGCGGCGTTCGGACAGCCGGAAGACGCGCGATTGCGGCGGGAGCTGCGGGACTTCTATTGCTGGATCGCCTGATTAACGCGGGGCGCGATGCGGCGCTGCTGAAGATGTATCACCCCGAGTTCGTGGCGGTGGACACCCAGGGCAGGCGGATGGACTTCGGCCAGTTTGAAGAAGCGATGATCGCGTCCATCCGCAGGGCGACGAGGGGCGTGACGTCCAGAGTCGTCCCTCAAGCACGTCCGCACCCAGGGCCGGATGAGGCGGTGGCTTGGGTCGAGCAGACGTTCGTCTTCAAGGCGGAAACCCAGGTGAAGGAATCGGTCAACCGGAAGGAAACGGGACGCTACGCCGAGACGTTCAAGCGGACGGCGAGCGGCTGGAGGGTCATCTATTCCCGGCAACTCCCGACCAACGACCCTGGAGCTTCAAGACTGGAAGCTGACGGGCAGGCCGGCCCCGCGTGGGCAGAACATCCTTATCAATTTGAGTCGTTACGATACGGCAACAAGCGGAGGTTTCCAGATTGAGAGCGAAGGCACTGGTGAGTTTGCTATTGGGCGCGATGGCGCTCTTGGCGTTCGGACAACCGGAGAATGCGCAGCTTCGGCAGGAGCTGCGGGACTTCTATGCGCAGGCGGGTCGCCTCCTCGGCAAGGGCGGTACGCGGCGGTGCTCAAGATGCACCACCCCGAGTTCGTGGAGGTGGACACCCAGGGGAAGCGTGTGAACCACCGCCAATTTGAGGCGATGGTTCGGTCCTAAGCCGGGAGACAAGAGGCCTGGCAGCTAAGTTTGCGCTTAAGCACGTCCCGAACCCAGGGCCCCGATGAGGCGGTGTCTTGGATCGAGACGACCATCGCCTTTAAGGCCAAGCAGGGTAACCAGTGGGTTAACCGAAAGCAAACCGGCCGATTCTCGGAGACGCTTAAGCGTACGGCGGCGGCTGGAAGATCATCTACCGGCAAGAGCTCCCCACCAACGAGCCTTGGAGCTTCAAGACCGGGAGCTGACGGCACATCTATCGGGGTCTGCCTCCAGACGAGCGTCTGGAGGCATTAGAAGCCTGACTGCCGTTCGAGTCGTAAGCTCCTGGGCAATCCACCGGTCAGATGATCCACCGGAGTAGCAAGCCAGCAGCGATTAAGCCACCGAGTCCGAACACAACGATGGACCAGCGCGCGTCTCGCCGGGCAATGGCGAGAATCGCTCCCAGGTAACTACGGCACCAGCAGCGGTAGAAGATGGGACTTGGTGTCGTTGCCGAGCGACTCGCGAATCCAGTCCGAATCCGAAGCGTCCCATCGCTCTATCTGCACGCGTTGTCGACCGGCATGCCGCCGAGCAGCAGCCGAAGAATGCTAAGAGCAGAACGTACTTGACCAGGAACAGCGGCCACCACTTTGAGCCGACATAACAGGCCAGGGCTAGGATTGCAGAACACACGGGAAAGAATTCGAGCATCCGGCCGACGACGTACCATTGCTCGGAACTCGTTCGGCAGGATGAGGAGCTTTGCCGGGATCTGCACGAGGCTCTATTATCCGTCAGCTCTTTACGCAGCGCGGGCTGAACGAGCCCTCTACCTCCCCGAAGCCGATCGAACGGAACCCCTCGCGCTCGCACCGCCCCCGCAGAATCCACCTCGTCGCCGTCGGCCGAAGCGCCCTCTCCTCGCCGGTCGGCAGCGTGAGGGGGCTCCTTGCCGCGGGACGTGAGCTCGAGCAGGCAGTCACGGGACTCCTTCTCGGGGCCGGAGACGGTGCCGGAGGCGAAGAGGTCGCCGGGGCGCAGGTTGCAGCTGTTGCTCGCGTGGTGCGTGAGCATCTGCGCCGGCGTCCAGTACATGTCGCGCAGGTTGCTCGCCGAGGGCGGACGGGCGGGACGCCCTCCTCGCGCATGCGGGACGAGGAGAAGGAGGACCTCCAGCCGCACATCGAAGCCGCCGCTGGCCTGGGTCTCCGCCGAGTCGAGGCCGGAGCGGCGCGGGACGCCTCGGCCCTCGCGAACGCTCGCGCGCGGAGCGGGGCCAGCGCCTCGACGGCGGCGACCCAGGGCGAAACGGTCGTAGCAAAGCTCTTGGCGAGGAAGGGCCGAGCGGCTGGTACTCCCACTTCTGGATGTCCCGTGCGGACCAGTCGTTCACCAGGACCGCGCCGAACAGACGTCTCTCAGCCCTCACCGATGGGCACCGGCTCGCCCATCTCGTTGCGTGCTGACGAAGAAGCCGACCTCCAGCTCGTAGTCGAGCGTGCGGCTCGGACCGAAGACCGGCGGCGCGGCCTGTCGGGCTGCGTTTGGCCCGCCGGACGGCGCACGGGCGTACCGGAGACGACGATGGAAGAGGCGCGGCCATGGTAGCCGATGAGCACGTACTTGTAGTTCGGCAGGAGCGGGTTGTCCGGCCGGAACATCGCGCGACGTTCGTCGCGTGGTAGAGCGATGCGTGCAAAGTCGTGTAGTCCCCGATTTCGGCGGGTGTGTGGAGCTGGACCTCGGCCACCGAAAGCAAGAACGCGCCGGCCTCCCGCCGCGCGGTGTCCGCGTTGGGGCCGTCCACCCTCAAGAGGCGCGAAAGCTCCGCACGCAGGGCAAGCCGCTGGTCCGCATTCGGCGCGGCGAGCTCGTTTAACCGGGGCGCCGCGAGGGCGGCGCTCAGGTGCGACTCTCCCGAGCCCAGCCAACCCGGTCGTGGAGCACGCGGAGATCGAGCACCGAGTCGCCGATCCGCACGCCGACCAGCCGCTCGCGCTCCCCCGGCCCGGATGGCTGAAGACGCCAAACGGCAAGTTCTGGATCGGGAACTCGGTCTCGGGTGCGTTCGCAGAGTCGACCCAGCTCTGGAGTCCGGGCGCGTGTGTCTCGTCGATGTCGAAGGTCATAGGAGTCCCAGAGTGCGAAGGTCTTCGACGGGCTCCGTAATCGAGCAGGAGCCGAAGGATCGCGCAAGCATCCGTGCGCGACGGAGCCGGTCCGTCGAGAGGCGGTGCCCGTTCCACGTCACCCCGTCGTCCACGAAGGCGAACGCGTCGGGTGAGGCCTCCTCCAGAAGTCCGACCGCGTCCGCTTCGGACATGCCGCTGCCAATGAAGCCCGCCGCGAGGAAGACGTTCAGGAACCCGTGCATCGCACCGGACTCGCCGCCCGGCTCGTAGGTGTACGGATGCAAGCCGCGCAAGGCATGGTGGAGTCCCGCGGTCGCCTTGAAGGGGAGGCCCGCGAGATGACAGAGGCGGATGAATCGCTCCAGCTCGACCGGCGTGGGAAACGCCTCCGCCGTGAGCCCGCCCGTCCGAACCTTGGCGAAGGCGCCCCAGCTCTTCAGCTCTTCGATGAATTGCGGCGTGTCGTCCCCGAGGGGAACCTCATAGAAGGCGATGAGCCCCAGCCCTTCGCTCCGCGCGTCCCGCAGCGCCTCCAGGCTCGCGTACATCTTGGGCAGATGGTCGACCCTGACTTCCACCGCGTCGATCTCGAATACGGCGTGGCGGGCGTTAAAGGCGGCCACTTCCCGCAGGTCCCGCGCGAGGGTCCCATAGGCTTCCTTCCCCTCGCCCGGAGAGCTCAGCACGCTCAGCTTCCAGACCTCGACTTCATCCACCTGGGGCAAGACGATCGCCGCCGCCTCGAACTCTCCGAGGCGCTCGATGGGCACCACGAACCGCCCCAGCATCCAAGCGTGCTCGCCGTCCTTATACGCGGCGTACTCCCGCACGGCCCTCTCCATCCCCAGCCCCGCCGGCGGGAAGAGCCCGGCGTAGTCGATCAGATCGGCGAGAAGCGTGCGAAGGGCGGGAGGGGGCATGGGGGGAAATTTGGGATTTTAGATTTCCGGGATGGGCTGTACTAACCTTTAACTTCCTCCCAGGGCGGTTAGTCGGTCAGCGGCATCGTTCCTTCCCCGTCCTTGGCTTCCGACGCGGGTTCTTCGACCCACGAGCGGTAGTAGCGGGTGTCCTCGACGTCCAGGGCGGGCTTCGCGACCGTCAAGGGACGGAAGGTGTCGACCATGACGGCGAGCTCGTTCGTGTGGGTCTGCCCGACGCTCGACTCGTAGCGGCCGGGGTGGGGGCCGTGGGGGAGGCCGTCCGGGTGGAGGGTGAGGGAGGCGTACTCGATCCCCTTGCGGGACATGAACTCGCTCGACGCGTAGAAGATGACCTCCTCCGACATGACGTTCGAGTGGTTGTACGGCGCGGGCACGGCCTCCGGGTCGAAGTCGTACGGGCGGGGGCAGAAGCTGCACACCACGAAGCCGTCCGACTCGAAGGTCTGGTGGACGGGTGGCGGGAGGTGCGTGCGCCCGACCTTCGGCTCGAAGTCCTCGATGTTGAACGCCCACGGGTAGTAGTAGCCGTCCCACCCGACGACGTCGAACGGGTGGCGCGCGAGGATCATCTGGGTGAGCTTGTTCGCCTTCTTGACGACGACGCGGAACTCCCCCTCCTCGTCGTGCGGCACGAGGGTCTCTGGGCGCCGGAAGTCCCGCTCGCTGTACGGCGAGCCTTCGATGATCTGCCCGTGCTCGTTGCGGTACCGCTTCGGCGTGCGGATGTAGCCGTGCGACTCGACGACGAGCAGCCGGACGGGCCGCTGGGACAAGCGGTACCGGTGGAGGGTGCCCCAGGGGATCACCACGTAGTCCCCGGGCCGGAACGGCAGCTCGCCCATCTGCGTCTCCAGCACGCCCGAGCCCTCGGCGACGTACACCAGCTCGTCCCCCTGCGCGTTGCGGTAGAAGAAGTCGTCCTCCCCCGTGGGCCGTACCGTCGAGAGCAGGCAATCGTTGTTGAACATTAGCACGTGCCGATCCATCGTGGGGCTGCGCCCTTCGGGAATCTCCTTCGTCTTGAAGTGGCGGTGCCGCACGTCGGGGCTTGGGTCCGCCTGGGGCGTCACGTCGCTCAGGTGATCCACGCTGAGGACCTCGGTCGGCGGGTGCAGATGGTAGAGGAGCGAGGAAGGGCCGGTGAAGCCTTTGTTGCCGACGAGCTCCTCGAGGTAGAGCGAGCCGTCCGGCTTGCGAAACGCGATGTGCCGCTTGCGCGGAATCTCGCCGAGGCGGTGGTACATAGGCATAGGCTTTTCTCTGCGGAGCGATTACCGGGCGAAGATCTTCGACAACGGGCACGCGAAGCCGGGCAGAAGCGGCGTCGTCAGCGCATCGTCTTCGATGAGCGTCACGATGAGCGGCAGGCGTAGGTCGGTGCGCCGGTAGACCTCGACCATTCGGCGCGACGGGTCGACGACCCAGTACTCGGAAACGCCGTAGCGCGAGTAGAGCTGGAGCTTGGCGATCCGGTCTCGCTCCTCGTTGTCCTTGCCGGG
>JAUJNV010000094.1 GCA_030447945.1 Fimbriimonas sp.
TCGACCTGGAGCTCGTCGTACTCGGCGTCGGTGAGCTCGGCGAACAGCGAGGCGCGCGAGAAACCCGCTCACGGGAACGCCGCGCCCGCCCTGCCACTGATGCTCGACAGCCGCCCCGCTTCCCGCCTGATAGTCGAACTCCTGTACTCTACTGTTCACAAGCGCAGGCTCGTCGAGCGGTATCCCAAAGTCCGTGCGCGCATTGTTGAAGTAGATCTGCGGACGCTCGATGGGGAGCTCCGGGGGCGTCTGCTGAGGGATGTTGCTGGCTAGGAGTTCGGGATGACCATCCTTGGTGGCGCCGCTGACCGTCGCCAGGGCGATCCCGTAGCCGTGCGTGTACCGCAGACGGAGGTTGGTCCAGTTGCGGGCGCTGGGGTCGAGGCCCTCGTGGCGGAGGTCGCGGGGAGAGAGCATGACCATCGTCTGCTTCCCGCCCAGGGTGTAGCGGTCAACGTCGACGTCGTGGAACCCGTAGAACCGCTTGATCCCCTGAAGCCACTCGAACGAACGCCGGAGAATCGTCGGATCCCAGAGACGCATATTCTCCAGGGTGGCCCTCGATGCTTGGACGCTCGGCCCGCTGGGGGCGGCCTTCGCGTCGAAGTCCCTCATGGCGATGCGGTCGAGGCCGTAGGCGTACCGGGTCATCCGGATCGCACGCGCCGCATAGGGACCCTCCGCCGCGAGGCGGCTGGGCTCGACGATGATGCGTTGGACGAAGGCGGGATATGCAAGCAGAGCGAGCGTATAGAACGCGGCAGCGATCGCACCTCCGTAAAGAGGCACCGCGTAAGGCCGCCGTCCCGCCCACCCGCCGGCCACCGTCCCGATGGCGATCAGGGTGAGCAGGCCCGCGAAGATCCGAGCCATGGCCAGAGCCTGGGAGGCCGCGTGGCCCGCGCCGGTGAACTGGCCACCGCCGATCAGCCCCATCTCATAGGTCTTGAGGAAAACTTGGGACGCGTACGCCAAGAGCGTGACGCCGATGAGCAGGCTGATGTGCTTGCGCACGTGGGGGCGGCCCAGCTCGATCCGCGCGAGCATCGCCAGGGCCTGGGTCCCGACGTAGACGCCGACGGTGAGGAGCGTCGTCAGCAGCAAAACGGCGAAGGCGTAGTTTGCCATCGCGCGGAGCCACGGGAGGGTGAAGACGAAGAAGGAGAGGTCCAGCCCGAAGGTGGGGTCCTTCTGCCCGAAAAGCTGCGGATGGCGCGCAAGAAGCCACGTCTGCCACTCGTTCGCGAGCCCCATCGAGAGCAGGGCCGCGAGGAACGGCGCGACCACCCGCACGACGGTCCCCCCACTGCGCCGGACCCAGTCCACCGCGCTGGAGAGGAGGGCCTGCCCGAGCGTGTCCGGCTTCTGGAAATAGATCAGGCTCAGGGACAAGGCCTTGCGGAGGCTGAAAAAGAGGAGCGCCCAGGTGGGGAGGAACGCCAGGAGGAACAGCCGGCCCCGCGTCCCGTAGGCGGTGTCGAAAACCTGCGGCTGACGGACGTCGTGGGCATACCAGAGGTAGTCCGTGTACGGTACGACCGAGGCGAGCAGAAAGATGACCAAGGCGAGCAGCGAGAGGAGAAAGGTCCCAAAACGAACGGCCTTCCGAACCCCCGGCTCGCTCAAGCCGCGGCCCGTGCCCCTCGAAGAGTCGCCGCGACCGTAAAAATTGCGGTTCATGCTTTTTCCATACTACGCGTTGGTCGTTGATCGTGGACCGTGGACCGGGAAGACGGATCCGCAGACGGTAGCGCCCGTACGCTGCTTCAATGGACCACGGACCAGGGGTCACTGATCACGACCAACGGTCGACGATCAACGACCAACGGCCCACCACCCACTACCCACTACCCACCAACATTCGGATGATGGTTCTTCGCGAGCCACTGGAGGACCGCTTCGGCGTGCTCCCTCCCCGCTCCGCGCGGCGCCGGGAAATACGGATCGGAGAAGGTGGCCGAGCCGCCCCACTCTTCGGCCAGGTCCCGCGGCAGCGCGTCCGGGTACGGGACGTGGGCGAGGGTGAGGCAGGCGGCGGTCCACATGCGCGGGACGTTGTCCAGGGCGTAGCCGCCGCCCCCGAGCGCGACGATCGGAAGGCCCAAGTCGCGGACGTGGCGGACGGCGGCAAGCCACTCCTGGGTGGTGGTCCTGATGTGAGCGAGAGGGTCGTTCTCGTGGGGATCGGTGCCCATCTGGAGCACGATGGCGTCGGGCGCGAAGCGGGCGAGGGCGGGCAGGATGCCGCCCTCGAAGGCGTCCAGCCAGATGTCGCCCGTGGTGCCCGCGATCAGCGGGACGTTGAGCGCGGTGAAGTCGGTGCCGGTCTCATCCACGAAGCCGGTGCCCGGATACAGGGAGCGGCCGTCTTCGTGGATGGAGCAGGTAAGGACGCTCGGGTCGTCGTAGAACAGCGCCTGGACGCCATCGCCGTGGTGGACGTCGATATCGACGTAGGCGACGCGGTCGAACCGCTCCCGAAGGACGTGGCAGGCGATGGCAGGGTCGTCGAAGATGCAGAACCCGCTGGCGCGGTCTCGCTGCGCGTGATGCAGCCCGCCCGCGATGCCGAACGCGAGGGGCGCGCCATCCCGCACCGCCTCCGCCGCACGGACGCTCCCCGACAGATAGGCGAGGGAGGCCGCGTACATCCCCGCAAAGGGAGGGTTGTCCCCCCAAAACCCGTGCTCCGCGCGCAGGTCCGCGACCTCGTCGGATTCCTCCTCCCCCTGCAGAGCTGCGTCGATCTGCTCCACCGCGCGGACGTACTCCTCGTCGTGCAGCCGCAGCGCTTCCCCCCGCTCTCCGGGCCCCGGATCGATGGGCTCCACGTCGCTCAAGGCTTCGAGCAGACGAACCGCGCGCCGCAGCCGCTCCGGCTTCAGCGGGTGCCGAGGCCCGAAGTCGTACGCGAGCATCCGCGGGTGGTAGTAGAAGTACGGGAGCACGGCAGGTATGTACCTCAGTCGCGACGGTCAGCTACTGGTGTTCCTCGGAGTGTCCGTAGACGCCCAACTCTTTCAGGTAACGCTCGAAGTCCCTCCTGTCCCTCGGCTTCAGCTCCGGTAGCCACTCGGTCGCGCGGGCTTCGATGGCCGGATCCTCGGAGATCACGGCCATCCATTCGTCGTGAGAGGCGAACACGGTCAGCGGCTCGGTGAGGCTAATCAAATAGAAGTCCCAGAAGCAGTAGAGGGCACAAGCCACGAGGCACTCAAGGTAGCCCTTCTCCTCCGGCCCCACACGTTCGGCTCGAACCTCCTGTACGGAATGGGGGAACCCCTCAGATGAGCGCAGACGCGTGAACATTTCGGGGATCTCCGAGGTAGGCCACACGCCCCACTCCGACACGTAGAGGACGGCGCTTCCGTCCTCCTTCAGAACCTGTTCGACAAGCCCCTTCGCAAGGAAGCTCTTGTGTCGGGAATCTTCGGGCAGCGGCCAGCGCTGCCCTCGAAAGCGAACATAACCGTCAAGACCGTCGCGGCCTTCGAGGACGGGAGGTTTGGAGAAGACGGAATCTCCTCTGGTTTTACGATGACCGGCGTATGCTGTTGAGTCCCCACGACACAGGTGCGGGCGAGGATATCACCTCCTAATCTTGTTCTCGAGCTTAGCGATCGCCGCCCATCTTCGTAGAGGTAGTGCTCGAGGTGGGCGCTGCGAGATTCGCGATGAACTCTGGGCTGGAGCCAGGGGGAATTTCGGCTTGAAGTAATCACCGGCGAGGGCCCATTCAATCAACGGCGCACCCAACGGATAGGCAGCGAGCATGCCAGCCCAACCCGTGTTTTCGAATCCCATGCCTCGGCCTCGCCCCAGGATGGGAGACAAGGCCATCAGCGATGCGTTGCGCGTTCCATTAAAGACCCAGATCCTAATGTTGCCTTTGAAGGGTGCTTGGAAGAGAAGTTCGGCCGCAAGGCTTCTTATGCGTGAGAGGAGCGGACTGTCCACAACCTCCTCAGGATCCAGGGAATCATCGACTAGGCGAAGACTCGCCAGCAACTCTGTCAGGAGCTTCTGCACATACTGCCCAAGCCCCAGGCGATCCATCTCCTGCGCAACCTCCAGGCTGTAGCCCTCGAGGATGCAGCAGAACCTTGGTAAGTTGGACTGGATCACTCCACCCGCGCACCCACGCGTCCAGTTGGGCCTCTCGATCCGACGGGGCTGCGGGTCTCCCGCCGCGTTCCTAACAGAGTTTGGTCGGGAAGCGAGTCGGCTCATTTGGAAGGCCTGCACCACTGTCTCAGGCTTTACCTCTTTTTGAGCTCGATCACACCTGCACCCGTCCGCGGCGGCAGGGTCAGTCGGAGGGTCTTGGTATCGAAGCGGAAGGGGATGTGGCTCACGGTGCCCGTGCCTTGGGGCTCGCCGGGCTTGGGGGCGTTGGTGAGGCGGCCGGTGAGGCAGTGGACGGTGCCCGCGCCAGTGAAGCCCTTCAGGAGGCGGAGGTCGACCATGATCTTCGTCGGCTTGTCGAAGGAGCGGTTGATCGCGTGCAGGAAGACGGCGCGTGGACCGGCGCCCAACGTCCTCGTCGAGCGAGGCGACCTTCGGCGGGCTCGTGGCCGTTGACCTTGAACGGCTGCACGAACGTCGGGAGCGGCTTCGTGGGGCGCAGGTCCAGGACGCGGTTGCCGTGGTGGGCGGAGTAGAGGGCGACGACCTGGCCGGTGGGCATGTAGTACGCAGGCTTCTCGCCCATGGGGTCGACGTGGATGGCGGTGATCTCCCAAGCGTGGCCGACGGTGTTCGACATCGTGGCGATCTTCACCTTGTCGGCGTGGCATCATCATGTGCAGCATTCCCGCCGCGCCGACGCCCTTCGCCTGCGAATCCAGCGGCGCAACCCGCCAGGCGTCGGGACCCCACCAGCCGTTGAAGTTCCACTCGGTGACGGCGATAGGGTAGCGGTGCTCCGCCGCGTGATCGATGACGTTGAGGCCGGTCATGCCGGGTTCTTCTTCGGGTCGGTCACGAAGAAGGTCGTCCAGGCGTTCCAGACCTCCGCCTTCGTAAGCTTCTCCGTGGCGTACGGCTTGCCGTCGCGCTCGAATCCCTTCATCTCCCAGGGCGCGTAGAGGTGATCGACGATAAAGTCGACACGGTTGCCGACGTCGCGACGGATGCGGCGGGCAACCTCCGGATTGCCGCCGTCGGCGAGGATCTTCACCGTGGGGTCGACGCGGCGGATGGCGTCGATGTAGGCGTTCAAGACCTTCGTGTAGCGGCCGTACGGGTCGCCGGGGAAGCGCTTGCGCAGGTCGTCGTCGAAGAACCAGGTCTCGTTGCCGATCTGGAAATACTTCACCTTGTACGGGCGCAGGTGGCCGTTCCGGGCCCGGAGAGCGGCCCAGCGGGAGAGGCCGAGGGGAAGCGAGTTTTGGAGGGGCGCGTTCGTGTAGGCGACGAAGGCGGCCGCGTGTTCGGCCTCCTTCTCCAGGGGCTCGAGGCCGAGGAGCGCGCTCCGGAACCGCACCGGAATGATGACCTCGGATTTCAGGCTCTCGGCCAGCCGAAGAAACTCGTCGTAGCCATAGTTGTTCGTCACCTTGCCGCCCAGGTGGCCCGTGCTGATCGGGCGTCCGCCCTCGCGGCCCGGCACGTTGTCGATCATCTCCGTCCAGTCGGTGTAGTCGAGGTCGGTGCCGTGGGGAAAGCGGAGGATCGGGATCCTCAGGCCCCGGAGCAGGGTCAGGACGCTGGGCTGGAGCCGGTTCGTGCCGGGGATCGTGCCCCCCTCGATCCCCGTCTCATTCCCCCAGCTCGGACGCTCCATGAAGTGGCCGAACAAACGCGTGTCCAGCGCGGCGACGGCCCGGTTCGTCAGACGGAACTCGGCGCTTAGGGTGGGGGTGGCTCTCTGGGGCGCGAGGAGGAGGAGGGCGGCGAGGGTCAACGCTGACATGGCTTGACCTAGTGTACAAGGCTTCTCGACCTCAGTCGGCTTCGCCAACGGTGGGGCTTTCCATCACTGCTCGTACAATGACTTCGTGCGTCGTCTACATAAGCGATGTTGGCTCGGCGCCGTGGTCGTTTTCGTCGCGCTACTCTTCGCCTGGGCGGCGAGAGAGCCGCGCGAGCCGGGGCTTAAGCTGTCTGTACTCCAAGGGGTGCCGCCACGGGAGATTTTCCAGAATCTCTATTCCGGCGGCCCGAACCTGTCCGAGCACAAGGTCTTGTACCGGGTCTCTCAGGATTACGAGTACGTCGTCAAAAGCCTGGACAAGGAGCTCCGCGAAGATCGAGGATGGAGCGTGCGCCCCATCCGTGCGATGGCTCCGAGCGTCCTCTACACAGAGGGCGACCGGTCGGATGGAACGCGCGGATGGACGGTCCTTGTGACCGCGATGCACGCCAGCGAGCGCCTGCCCAACGGAGGGTACAAGGTTCGTCGAGTCAAGGGCAAGACGGGGATCACCGTACGGAACCCTCAGCAGCGAGCGAGCCCGTTGGCGCGGGCTTTACATGCCGTCTCCACAAAGTTGGGACTCCGCCGCTGAACGTCGGCCTCGTCGGCGGCTGTACCCGCGTCGGTAGACTCTGCCCATGTCCAGCAGCTTCGGGACGCTGTTCCGCATCACCACGTGGGGCGAGTCGCACGGCGGGGGGGTTGGGGTGGTGGTGGACGGCTGCCCGCCTCGGGTGCCGGTGTCCTTGGAGGAGATCCAGGCCGAGCTGGACCGGCGGCGGCCCGGGCAGTCGCGGATCGTGACGCAGCGGAAGGAGAGCGATACCGTCGAGATCCTCAGCGGCGTCCAGGACGGGCTCGCGCTAGGGACGCCGATCCTGATGATGGTCCGCAACGAGGACCAGCGGTCGCGCGACTACGCGGAGATGGCGGAGAAGTACCGGCCGTCGCACGCGGACTTCGCCTACGATGCGAAGTACGGCATCCGTGCTGTCGCCGGAGGAGGTAGAGCCTCGGCGCGGCTCCCCGGCGCCGGCGAGCAGGGCGTGACAGGCCCGGATCACGTTCCGGGGATCGAGCGGGGGGCCGATCGTCGTGGCGAAGACGTAGCCGCCTTCCTGCCACCGGTCGCCGGCGGCCAGCCGCTCGAACGCCTGCCGGTCGTGGTGGGCGCGGAGCGACGCGACGAGCGAGGGGGGCAGCCGGACGGTCCGACGCGACTTCGGGGTCTTGGGTTCCTTCAGGATCAGGCTTCCGTCGATCCGTTGCAGGGCGCGCCGGACGCGGAGGCTTCGCCCGTCGAGGTCGATGTCCTCCCAGCGCAGGCCGAGCGCTTCCCCCTGGCGCAGCCCCACGCTCAGCACGAGGCGGAAGAGGGCGCCGAGGCGGTGCCCCTCGCAGGCGGCGAGGACGGCGCGGGCCTCGGCGGCGGCGAACGGCTCGACCTCCCGCGCCTCCTGCCGGACCGGCTCGGTGAGGGCGGCGGCGTTGCGCGCGACGAACCCCCACCGGACCGCCTGGTTGAGCGCCGTCCGCAGGACCGCTCGGATGTGGTGGACTCGGCGTGGGGAGAGCCCGACGGCTTGCTTCTCCCGGAGCAGGGCCGCGACGTGCTGGGGGTCGAGCTTGGCGAGCCGGTGGTGCCCGAGCGCGGGGATCGCGTGCAGGCGGAGCACCTCGGCGTAGCTGGCGTAGGTCTTCGGCGCCTTGCCTGGCCTGACGGTGTCCTCCAGCCAGGACTCGAGGAATCGGCGGACGGTCTGGTCCCCGCCGGAGAGGTCGAGGCCGGCCTCGTACGTGCGGCGGGCGGCGCGCATGGCGGTCATCGCCTCGGCCTTGGTCCGGCCGTAGAAGCTCTTGCGCTTTGTCTTGCCGGGCGCGGCCTCGATCGTCAGGCTCGCCTCCCAGCGCCCGTCCTTGCGCTGGTAGCAGCCGCCCTCGTTTTGCCCGCGCTTCTTGCGCTTCGGGCGCTCCTCGTTCATGTGGGCCTCCGTGGGGTGCGAGGTAAGCGAGGTAAGCGAAGAAAGGCCCGCCTTGCGGGGCGGGCCTCGGGCGGGGGCGGGCTGCGGGACCCGCCCCCCGGTGCTAGGCTGTCGTTCCCCGCCGGCGGTGTCAGCGCCGGCGGGGGTCTGTCGGGGGAAGCGGCGGCGTGCCGGGCTTAGGTCACGCGGCCGCTTTTCCCTCGTCTGTCGCGGCCGGTGCGTCGACCGGGACGGGCGTCTCCATTGCGCGGGTGAACTCGCCGCGCCGGACGAAGATCGTCCGCCCCCTGCCCGGCATGCGGAGGCGCGCCACGTTGAAGCGCCGGAGGTAGAGCCAGACGGTGCTCTCGCCCAGGCCGAACTCCTCAACGATCTGGGGAACGGTCAGCAGCGCCTCGGGGTCCTTGCCCTCGGCCGTGCTCGGTGCGTCGCTCATGGCGCGTTGCTCCTTGGGTGGGAGGGCCCCTGATCGGCGGCAGCCCTCGTGCCTTGTCGGATAGTCTACCAAACCTCTCGCGAACCGCAATCATCCTGCGTTCAACTTTCGGTTACGCCTCATCAATCGGCGTCGAACGCGACCGGCTCGCGGGCGAG
>JAUJNV010000095.1 GCA_030447945.1 Fimbriimonas sp.
TGGCGATGTCGGGTGTGCGTAAGGAGCATGCTCGCGTCGCGGCCGCCCTTTACCGAGCGTGTCTGAACCACCTTGCGGGCTCAGAGTGTGAGTTCTACACGTCGGAGATGCGAGTCCGCACGCCGGACCGCACGTACACCTATCCAGATGGCACCATTGCCTGCCACACCGATTTCGAAGACGACATCCTTGACGTGCTGGTCAACCCCCTTGTGATCTTCGAGATCCTGTCCGAGAGCACCGAGAGGTACGACCGGGGTGACAAGTTTCGCCGCTACCAGGGGATCGAAAGCTTGCGGGACTACGTGCTCCTCGCGACCGATCGCCCTCGGGTCGAAGTGTTTTCCCGGGAGGAAGGGAACCGTTGGAGCCTGCGCTTTTTCGAAGGATTAGCCGCCGAGGCCGAAATACCGAGCGTCGGCTTGGTGCTTCCCCTGGGCGACATGTACGCTCGGGTCTTTCCTCCGGCCTGAAGAATTGCCGCAAACTGTACGCGTGAGCGCGCCTGTGAAGGAAACCGCCGGTGCCGGGACCGAGTATGAGCGGCCCGACCCGGCCGTGCGGACGGTATGGCGGGTCAGCAGCGCGTTGTCGTACGGCACCCTCGCGGTTCTGGGAGCGATCCCCTATGGCGTGATGATCCTCTTCGCGGGAGCACCCGCCTGGCCCCTCTCCGTCGGGCTGGGGGCTCTGCTCGCGCTGGCGCTGCTCTCCCAGGCGGTGATCGATCGGCAGTGGTCCCACTGGTTTTTCCGGCTGAGCCCGGAGACGCTGGAGTTTGGGCAGGGGTGGATGTGGAGGAGGCGGTGCTCCATCGCGCGGGACCGGATTCAGCACATCGACCTGAACTCGGGACCCCTCGACCGGCGGTTTGGGTTGGTGCAGGTGGTGATCTACGCGGCGGGCGGGAGCCCGGTGGGGATGATCCCGGGGCTCACGCCGGAGCGGGCGGCGCAGCTTCGGCAGGAGCTGATGCGGGGCGAGGTCGTCTGACGTGCGCCGCCTTCATCCCGCGACGATTATCACGGCTTTCCTCCCTCATCTGGCCCAGGTGGCCCGGAACATCTTTCCCGCGCTGGTAATGGCTTCGTTCAGCAGCCGCGACTCGATGATCGAGGTGTTTATCGGGCTCCTCGGCGTGCTCACCGGTCTAGGCTCGATCTCGACCTACCTCACCACGCGCTTCGGGATCGAGGAGGGAAAGTTCGTGCTGCGGCACGGATGGCTCTACCGGAAGGAGCGCACGATTCTCCTCGACCGCATCCAGAACGTTAATCTGCGTCAGGGTTTGTTGGAGCGCCTGTTCGGGGCGTGGAGAGTGGACATCGAGACCGCCGCGGGAACTGGCGCGGAGATCACTCTCAACGTCGTCTCCCGCGAAGAGGCGGAGCGGCTACGCTTGGAGTTGACGCCGCAGGGCGCGACGGCGCCGGCTCCGGACGAGCCCGACCTCTATCGCGCCAGCCGCAATGAAATCTTGTGGGCCTCCGCGACAGAGAACCACGCGCTCCAGATCTTCCTCATGGCGGCATTGAACGTGCCGGTGCTCACCGTTATCGCCCTGAATCTGCCGATCGGTCGCCACCTCGTTCGGGAAAGCGATCTGTGGTGGGTCGTCGTCGCGCGCGTTCCGTTCCCCTACTTGTCCGTCGCGGCCCTTTGCCTCTCCAGCGCGCTCCTGTCGGCGGGCTGGTTGTGGGGCATCGCCCGCCTCTACGTGACCTTGCATGGCTTCTCGCTCCGGTCGGGCGACGGGGTCTTTCGCATCCGGAAGGGGCTTTTCACCCGGATGGAAAACGTAGTCCCGGCGCGGCGGGTCCGGGTGCTTGAGCTCAAGGAGCCTTGGCTCCAGCGCCAGATCGGCCTCTGCTCCCTCCACGCCTATTCCGCCGGGGGCTATGGGGAAAAGCTCACCCCCTCCGCCGCCCTCGCGCCGGTCCTGCTGTGGAGGGACGCGGAGCGATTCGCCCGGCTCGTGTGGCCCAATGCTCGGCTGGATGGCTTAGCCAGGGCACCCCCGCATCGAGACGCATAGAGGAACCCCCACTACAGGCTCACCGAGATGGGCCTGGGACACACGGGATTCATCCGCGACACTCGCGACAAACCGAGCTGGTGACGTTGTTCCTCCTCGTCTCACCCTTCAAGCCGATGGGCTCCCTTGCGTACTGGCTGCCGCCGCTCCTCGCCGTCGGCCTCATCTTCCTTGTGCCGTGGTTTCGGTCCCTGCGCTACTCGACCACCGACGACTACCTCTTTTTGCGCGAGGCCGCTCCAGCGAGCGACGACGATGATCCCTTGGGAGATGATCGAGTTCGTGACTTACGCCGAGCCGCCGCGTGGCATGCGTCGCGCCGGGCCACTTCAGCGCGACGACCCTCGGCCAGGTGGTGAACTTCCCAGGATGCCTCGGCACGAGTTCGAGAGGATCGCCGACATGGCGACGCGGCCACGGGTGGCAAGGCCCGGCTGATGGACCATCGGCAGATCCATCCCGAGCCAGACCGGCTGCCTCAGTCCCTCGGGTAGGGGTTTAAGGTTGAAGGTTGAAGGTTGAAGGTTGCAGGTTGAGAGGGGAGGGTTTAGGGTTGAGGAGAGTTGGGGGCTTGAGGGAAGAGTTGGAAGGTCTCAGTTTGCAAGTCTAGTCGTCAGAGCCCACCTCAACCCTCATCTCCCAACCTGCAGCCTGAAACACGGGGCTCTCTGTGGCCGCCTTCTGAGACTTCGGCATCGGTGGGCGTGGTTATCGTGGGAGCCCAAAGCATTGCCTGAACCCTGAAGTCGAGGCCTCGCGCCGCATCCTCGAAGCGGCGGCTCGTAGACACTGCGTCGCGTACGTCAGGCCACCTTGATGAGGATCGTCCTGAACGGCGTGAGTCAGGTTATCGAAGCCGCCGTTGCAGACCGCGTCGTGACAGGCGTGGCGGAAAGGAAGTGCTGGCTGCAACTGGAGGCGGGTGCCTGTTCGGAGCACCTGGGGATGACCGACTCGATCCTCGATGCGACGGAGGACGAGGCGTTCGCTGAACTACCGGCGCATCAAGACCGAGCCTGGGGCAGAGCAGCCAGCTTCCTCAAGCTTTGGCTGGAGACGGAGGACGGACGGCGGGTGGCCATGGTCGATGGACGCGCCGCCTCGCCCGGCTGTGGCTGAGTCCCGGAGTCGGAGGACCCGGCGTGTCCGCCTGCCTCAGCCCCGACGCCTACTCGGAACTGCCGAAGCGGTCGTAGGCGACTGCGCCGCCGGAAGGCGCCGGTGAGGCCGTCCTGCTGGATCCAAGCCTTCTTGGCGGAATCGGCAACTACCTCGCGGACGAGGTGCTCTACCACTCGGGCATTGCCCCCGCCCCGGCTCGGCGCCTCGCTGTCCGTCGAGGAGGCCTCCACTGCATGCGGCCATCCGGGACGTTCTGGACCACGCCGTCTCCGTCGAAGCGGATTACGAGCGCTTCCCGAGCTCGTGGATCTTCCACGCGCGATGGGGGAGGGCGTCCGCGGCGCTTCTACCCATGAAGGGCACAACGTTGTGCGTGAGACTATGAGCGGGCGTACGACTTGGGTGCCGGAACGGCAACGCTGGTTGTGTTGTCCCTGTATAGGGTGTCTTGTGGACAACCGTGCGGCAGTACTTGGGGCTGATCCGTCAATATCAGTTGTTCTGATAGATCGTCAGCCTCTGCACTCTGTCTCCACGACTTCCTGACAAACAGCTTCGGTAGGTCCGGCGCTTTCGCGCCTGCTGCGGCAGCACCATGCACTTGACGCCATGCGCGTGAAGATTTGCGAGCATCACGACACCCGGTCACGGAGCCTGCGACAATTTAAAGTTTGGTGGTGTTCGGCATAGGTGCATCTTCACCCGGCCACTCGCCTTTGGTGGGCGCAGATAGGCGAGCTGCTCAGACTTCTCACAGGCCACTGCTCCATTAACCGTCTCGCCTTCTCCCAACACTTAGTGCCACTTCGAGATATCCTACGCAAGGGCCGCTTCGTTGGACGTACGCGACGGCGTCCTACGAGCGCCGCTTCGAGGATTACGGCGCGAAGACTTCGACTGGAAAGTTCAGGCACGGTTTGGGCTCCACGATAACTACGCCCACCGATGCCGGTCTCGAGGCGGTTACAGGTTTCGTGTTTCAGGTTGCAGGTTGGGAGATGAGGACGAGGTGGGCTCTGACGACTAGACTTGCAAACTGAGACCTTCAACCTTTCCTCAAGCCTCAACTCTCAACCCTAAACCCTCCCCTCTCAACCTGCAACCTTCAACCTTCAACCTTCAACCTTGGCCCCTACCCGAGGGACTGGAGGGGCAGCCGGTCTGGCTCGGGATGGATCTGCCGACGGTCCATCAGCCGGGCCGCAGCAACAAGGGCCGCGTCGCCATGGCGATCCTGGAACTCGTGCCGAGGCATCGGGGAAGTTCACCACCCGGCCGAGGGTCGTCGCGCTGAAGTGGCCGCGAGCCCCGGCGCCACGCAGGGCGCCCGGCGTAAGTCACGAACTCGATCATCTCCCAAGGGATCATCGTCGTCGCTCGCTGGAGCCAGCCCTCGCGCAAAGAGGTATCGTCGGTGGTCAGTAGCGCAGGGACCCGGAACCACGGCGCTGGAAGATGAGGCCGACGGCGAGGAGCGGCGGCAGCCAGTACGCAAGGGAGCCCATCGGCCCCGAAGGAGAGACGAGGAGGAATAACGTCAGTCCCAGGCCCAACACGGAGAGCCGGACGAGGGGCTCCACAATGCGACTCGATGCGCATGGGTGCCCAGGCTGCTTCATCCAGCCCATTGGGCCACGACCGGGCAGGCGCTCCGCGTCCCTCGCTCCGAGGACCGGCGCGGGGCAGCGGAGGGTGAACTTTTCCCCACAGCCCCGGCGGGCCGGCGTGGGGGAGCAGAGGCGGTGGCGCTGGAGCCAAGACTCCGCGGCTCAAGCACCCGGACCCGCCGCGCCGGGACGTTTTCCATCCGGGTGAAAAGCCCCTTCCGGATGCGAAAAGACCCCGTCGCCCGACCGGAGCGAAGCCATGCAAGGTCACGTAGAGGCGGGCGATGCCCCACAACCAGCCCGCCGACAGGAGCGCGCTGGAGAGGCAAGAGACGCGACGGACAAGTAGGGAACGGAACGCGCGCGACGACGACCCACCACAGATCCGCTTTCCCGAACGAGGTGGCGACCGATCGGCAGATTCAGGGCGATAACGGTGAGCACCGGCACGTTCAATGCCGCCATGAGGAAGATCTGGAGCGCGTGGTTCTCTGTCGCGGAGGCCCACAAGATTTCATTGCGGCTGGCGCGATAGAGGTCGGGCTCGTCCGGAACCGGCGCCGTCGCGCCCTGCGGCGTCAACTCCAGGGCGTAGCCGCTCCGCCTCTTCGCGGGAGACGACGTTGAGAGTGATCTCCGCGCCAGTTCCCGCGGCGGTCTCGATGTCCTCTCCCACGCCCCGAACAGGCGCTCAGCAAGCCTGACGCAGATTAACGTTCTGGATGCGGTCGAGGAGAATCGTGCGCTCCTTCCGGTAGAGCCATCCGTGCCGCGGCGCGACTTTCCCTCCTCGATCCCGAAGCGCGTGGTGAGGTAGGTCGAGATCGAGCCTAGACCGGTGAACGCCGAGGCCGGCTCAACACCTCGATCATCGAGTCGCGGCGCTGAACGGCCATTACCAGCGCGGAAGGTGTTTCCATTTCCTGGACCAGATCGGGAGAAGCCGTGATAATCGTCGCGGGATGAAGGCGGCACGTCAGACGACCTGCTTGCAGCCAGCTCCTGCAGCTGCGCCGCCCCGCTCCGGCGTGAGCCCCGGGATCATCCCCACCGGTCGCCGCCACGTAGATCACCACCTGCACCAACCCAAACCGCCGGTCGAGGGGTCCCGGTTCAGGTCGATGTAAAGATCCGGTCCGCGCGATGGGCGCACTCCTCATCCACCCTGCCCAAACTCCAGCGTCTCCGGGCTCCCAGCCGGAAAAACCAGTGGGACCACTGCCGATCGATCACCGCCTGGGAGAGCAGCGCCAGCGCGGGCAGAGCCCCCAGCCCGACGGAGAGGGCGGGCCAGGCGGGTGCTCCGCGAAGAGGATCATCACGCCATGGGGGATCGCTCCAGAACCGCGAGGGTGCCGTACGACAACGCGCTGCTGACCCGCCGCGCCCGTCCGCGGCCGGGTCGGGCCGCTCATACTCGGTCCGGCACCGGCAGTTTTCATACACAGGCGCGCTCACGCGTACGGTTTGCGGCAATTCTTCAGGCCGGAGGAAAGACCCGAGCGTACACATGTCGCGGGGGAAGCACCAAGCCGACGCTCGGTATTTCGGCCTCGGCGGCTAATCCTTCGAAAAAGCGCAGGCTCGAACAGTTTGCTGCATCCCCGGAAAACACTTCGACCCGAGGGCGATCGGTCGCGAGGAGCACGTAGTCCGCAAGCTTTCGATCCCCTGGTAGCGGCGAAACTTGTCACCCCGGTCGTACCTCGGTGCTCTCGGACAGGATCTCGAAGATCACAAGGGGTTGACCAGCACGTCAAGGATGTCGTCTTCGAAATCGGTGTGGCAGGCAATGGTGCCATCTGGATAGGTGTACGTGCGGTCCGGCGTGCGGACTCGCATCTCCGACGTGTAGAACTCACTCTGACCTGGTGGTTCGAACACGCTCGGTAAAGGGCGGCCGCGACGAGCATGCTCGACATCGCCACGACCTGGCCGTCGCGCAGCTCGTGCTTTTCGAGGGCCACGCGCTCGAGGCGCAGATACTCCTCGGGGCTAACAAAAGACGGAGCGGCCGACATTTCATCAGGATACGACAAGAGGCCCCGGGGGAGATTCACCCCCGGGGCCTCTTGTGGCATGGTGACTAGGGCCGACGGCTTAGTAGTCCATGCCGCCCATGCCGCCCATGTCGGGCGCGCCGCCGCCGCCCGCCTTCTTGGGCTCCGGCTTCTCCACCACCAGGGCCTCGGTCGTGAGGACCAGGCCGGCGATGGAGGCCGCGTTCTGGACGGTCGAGCGAGTGACCTTGGCCGGGTCGACGATGCCCGCGGCGACCATGTCCGCCATCTCGCCCGTCAGGGCGTTCAGGCCGAAGCCGTCCTGGCCGTTGCGCACCCGCTCCACGATCACCGAGCCCTCAAGGCCCGCGTTGATCGCGATCTGGCGGAGGGGCTCCTCCAGCGCGCGGCGCACGATCTGCACGCCGGTCTTCTCGTCGCCCTCGACCTGGAGGCTCTCCAGGGACTTAGCTGCGCGGAGCAGCGTCACGCCGCCCCCGGGGACGATCCCCTCTTCCACCGCCGCGCGGGTCGCCGACAGGGCGTCCTCGTAGCGGTGCTTCTTTTCCTTCAGCTCGGTCTCGGTGCTCGCGCCGACCTTGATGACGGCCACGCCGCCGCTCAGCTTCGCCAGGCGCTCCTGGAGCTTCTCGCGGTCGTAGTTGGAGTCCGTCTTGTCGATTTGGGCCTTGATCTGGTTGATGCGCCCGAGCACATCCTCCTTCGAGCCCGCGCCCTCGATGATCGTGGTCTCTTCCTTCGTGATCACGATCCGCTTGGCCGAGCCGAGCATGTCGATGGTCACGTTGTCGAGCTTGGTGCCGAGGTCCTCGCTCACGAAACGACCGTTGGTCAGAGTCGCGATGTCCTCGAGCATGGCCTTGCGCCGGTCGCCGAAGCCGGGAGCCTTGACGGCCGCGATCTGGAGCACGCCCCGGATCTTGTTCAGGACGACGGTGGCGAGAGCGTCGCCCTCGATGTCCTCCGCGATGATGAGGATCGGGCGTCGCGCGGCGGCGGCCTTCTCCAGGAACGGAAGGAAGTCCTGCGCCGAGCTGATCTTCTTCTCGTGGATGAGAATCAGCGCGTTCTCGAGAACCGCCTCCATCCGCTCGGGGTCGGTGACGAAGTAGGGGGAGATGTAGCCGCGGTCGAACTGCATGCCCTCGACGACCTCAAGGGTCGTGTCGCGGCCCTTGCTCTCCTCGACGGTGATGACGCCGTCCTTGCCCACCTTGTCCATCGCCTCGGCGACGTGCTTGCCGATCTCGTTGTCGTTGCCCGCGATAGTGGCGACGAACTCGACCTGCTCCTTGTCCTTGATGGGTTGGGAGGCGCTCTTGATCTCGGCGATCACGGCCTCGACGGCCTTGTCGATACCTCGCTTAACGGCGATGGGGTTGCCGCCGGCGGCGACGTAGCGTAGCCCCTCGTTCACGATCGCCTGCGCGAGTACGGTGGCGGTGGTGGTGCCATCGCCCGCGACGTCGTTGGTCTTCGAGGCGACCTCCTTGCAGAGCTGCGCGCCCATGTTCTCGTAGGGATCCTCGAGCTCGATCTCCTTGGCGACGGTGACGCCGTCCTTGGTGATCGTGGGGGAGCCCCACTTCTTGTCGAGGACGACGTTGCGACCCTTGGGGCCGAGCGTGACCTTGACGGCGTCCGCGACCTTGTTCACACCGCGCTCAAGCGCGCGGCGGGCATTCTCATCGTAAAGTAGGTTTTTTGCAGGCATATTTTGTGTTCCGTTGTTCGTGGACCGGTGTCCGTGGGCCGTGCCGGATCCCGGCGGATCACGGGCCACGGTCCACGGATCACGTTTAACTTAAAATCGCGTAAACCTGGTCTTCGTCCAGGATCGTGTACTCCTGGCCCTCCAGGGTGACCTCGTTGCCTCCGTACTTGGAAAAGAGCACGCGGTCGCCTTCCTGGACGCTGAGGGAGTTCCGCTCGCCGTTGTCCAGCACGCGGCCGTTTCCGACAGCGATCACACGCCCCTCCTGGGGCTTCTTCTTGGCAGAGTCGGGCAGATAGATGCCGGAGGCGGTGGTGTCCGCCTGCTCGGTCAACTGCACCACGATCTTGTCGCCTAGCGGCTTGAGACTGGCCATTCTGTTTCTAAATCCTCCGGTTCGTCGGTCGACGCTTTAGCAGTCGAACCGTTCGACTGCTAAAGATGGTACCCCCGAACGGCACCCGGGTGTCAACGCACGGACGGGCAGATTCACCGCCTGCGCGGCCCTTGACCCTGATCGTCGTCCTTCGGATCGGGATGACGATCACGCGAGGTAGAGAGCGGGCAGCTTCCCGATCCGGGGCGGCCGAAACTGAAAAGGCCCCTCGCGCCGCGGCGCGAGGGGCCCGTTGGCCCTTCCTTCCCCAAGCCCTACCGTACGAAGTGAATTTGCGGGTCTTCGATCTTGTCGAGGAGCATGAGCGACACCACCGGCATGGGCCGGCCCTTGGCGATCTCCCGCGCCTCGTCAAAGGACAATTCGCAGCTCGCCATGCCGCTCAGCTCGATCCACTCCGCGAAGCGGAACGCGCCCGACTCGCCGCTGAAGCAGGCGAGGCCGTGGACGCCCTGGTGGCAAAAGCACCCGTAGCGGTCGCTCGCGGGGTGGTGCAACACGTAGAGCGTGTCGGGAAAGGTGTCTTCCAGTCCAAGGGTCGGCAGGTTCAGCGTCTGGGTCATGGCTTCTGTGCGATGCTCCGTCTTGCCCATCTTATTGGCCTAATTACAGCGTTGCCAAGGGTCAAAGGCCCATCCTCAAGAAATTGCGCTATCTTTCGCAGGAAGATTCGTGGTTCTGACGCGCCAGGGCCCGCAGAATCACCCTCTGGTACAATCTTTTTTCACCCGGACGTAGCTCAATGGATAGAGCATCAGTCTTCGGAACTGAGGGTTGGGGGTTCGAGTCCCTTCGTCCGGGCCACTAGAAAGCGCAGCCTGACGTCTTTTTCTTCGGGGCGTACTCAGGGTCGAAGGGCGTCTCCTTCGTGCCGCTGGCTTTCGCCATCAGAGAGTTCATATCCTTCAGGATGTCCGTCGAGTAGCCGGGCCACATCTTTAGAATCCGGCCCCCGGGCATGAGCAGGGCGCTGTAAACGGAGTTCTTCGCGTCGAAGGCCCGAATGATCTTTTTCTCCGGGTCCGGCACCACCGGATAGCGGGTCAGCATGCGCACCGACCACTCGCGCGCCTTCTCCGTACCGGCGTCGGTCACGCTCACGAACTCGATCCTTTCGCCGTGGCGCTTGGCGAGCTTGCGAAACAGCGGCTCCGCGTCGACGCTGCACGGACAGCCGTCGAGGACGAACATCACGAACTGCGGGCGGCGCCCGTCCTGGGGCGCGATGCGCACGAGTTTGCCCGCGTGGTCGGCGGTATCGAAGGCAGGCATGGACTTCCCCCCTTGCAGCCCCGTCTCCCGGAGCATCTCCTTCGTCACGGGATGGTCCTTCTTGCTGAAGTCGATGCCGGACTCCATCTGGGAAGTGGAGACTCCGATGACGGGCGGTCGGGACGAGAAGGCTAGCCACGTGCCTCCAAGGGCGATGGCCAGGCCGACGGGCGCGGCGATGAGGGAAGGTCTCATGCTCTCACCTCTGTCTACGCAGGACGGACCCTCGATGGCCTCAAACCAACCCTGGTAGCGGCAGGGCGGAGCAAGAAGACGGGGGCGGGGGGAGGGAGCGAGGATCAGATACTCTAAGGGGCATGATCCGCGAGCCCGCCGAACTTATTCCGAGCCTCTGGGATAACCGCCAAGCCCCCCAAGACCCCGTCGACCTCCTGGTTTACGCATCGAACCTCCTGGGGCGCGATCCGAGGGTCACCAACTTCGGCGGAGGGAACTCCAGCTCGAAGGTCAAGATGCCCGATCCGCTGACCGGAGAACCCGTCGACGTGCTGTGGGTCAAGGGCTCGGGTGGGGACCTTGGGACGGCCAGGCGCGCCGGGTTCGCCGCCCTCTACCTCGAAAAGGTGCTCTCGATGGAGGCCCGCTATGAGAACGCGCGGGGAGGCAGTGTGGGCCAGAGGCCCCGGCTGAGCGAAGACGAGATCGTTCCCCTCTATCGCCAGGCCACTTTCGACCTCAACCCGGCCGCTCCCTCCATCGACACCCCCCTCCACGCGTTCGTCCCCTACGCCTGCGTCTCTCACATGCATCCCGACGCGGTGATCGCCGTCGCGGCCTCGCGCGATGCCGAGCGTCTGACGCGCGAGATCTACGGTGACCAGATGGGCTGGCTGCCCTGGAAGCGTCCGGGCTTTGAACTGGGCCTCATGCTCCGAGACCTCATCGAAGAGAACCCGGGGATCAATTCGGCGATGATGGGCTCCCACGGCTTCATCTGCTGGGCGGACAACTGGGAGGAGTGCTATGGGCTCACGTTGCGCCTCATCAACCGCGCGGCGGAGTCTATCGAGCAGCGTGGCGATGGCATCCGCGCCTTCGGGGCAGCCGTCCGTTAGAGGCACCGCGACGGACGCAGGACGTGTCTCGACCTGGTCACTCAGTTGCGGGGCTCGCTGATCACCG
>JAUJNV010000096.1 GCA_030447945.1 Fimbriimonas sp.
GTCGACCGACAAGACCTTCGTCAACCGCGGCGAGGGAGCGCTGATTCCTCGGGTGCGCAGAAAGCGGCCGACGAGCCGGCGGTACACAGCCGACCCCGTGGACAGAGTCTCGACATTCCTCGGAAAGGAAGGCTTGAGCCCGCTGACCGCCACTCCCCGGAAGCGCTTCCCCGCCGCATCGAGAAAACTCGCGCCTAGGGCTGGCTCAGTGACGGCCCTCGTTACCCAGAAGCTCTCCCCGGCGCGGCCGATATCGATCCGTTGAAATCTGGTGCGCTTCAACGCGGGCCCGAAGCGGTGGTCGACGGGCTGCCATCGGCCGCCGACGCGCCGGCCGATGATCAGGCCTTCCGAAGCGAGTAAAACGGGATCGGCCACCAAGGGTCGGTGTCCTCCCGCAAGACAGATTACACCGAAGACAATGGAGAGGGGCATCGCAGAATGATCATAGCTCCGGCGCGGCCGAAATCGGGAAAGGCCTCACCAAAAGAACCGATCCGGCGGCACGCAGTCTAGTACCGTTATGAGCCTCGCACAGGACGAACCCAAGAAGCCGGAAAGGGCCACGCACTCGCCGTGGTCGATCCAGATCGCGTCCGTGGCGGGCATCCCGATCCGCATCCACTTCACGTTCGTCCTCGTCTTCGTCTGGATCGCTCTCGTGGGGCGGCGGCAGCAGGACTTCGGCTGGGGCCTGTTCGTCCTCGCCTTCTTTTTCTGCGTGCTCCTGCACGAGCTGGGCCACGCCCTTACGGCGAAGCGGTACGGGGTCCAGACCCAGGACATCACCCTCTATCCAATCGGAGGGATCGCCATGCTCAAGGGCCGCCCGCAGCCTCGCGAAGAGCTTTGGATCGCGTTGGCGGGGCCGGCGGTGAACATGGTGATCGCTCTCCTCCTTGTTCCAGTACTGCTCTTTGCCGACCGGGGGCTGCCGGGCTTCTCCCTCAACCTGGCGAACAAGACGTTCTTCCAGGCCCTCTTCCTCGGCAACCTCACCCTGGCCCTCTTTAATATGATCCCGGCCTTCCCCATGGACGGGGGCCGGGTGCTGCGCTCGATCCTCGCCCTCAACGTGCCGGAGGCCAAAGCCACGCGCATCGCCGCGGGCATCGGCCAGATGCTCGCCATTGTCCTCGGCTTCGCCGCCCTCTTCGTTCCCGGCACGTTCGGCCTCTCATTGATGCTCGTCGCCTTCTTCGTGTTTCTCGGCGCGGGGCAGGAGGCGACCGCGTCGGTTACCCGCTCCTTCGTCTCCGGCCGCAAGGCATCGGACGCGATGCAGGTGCGGTTCAGGACGATTCCGAACGGCGCAACGCTCGACGCCGCGGGAAAGATGCTCCTGGAGGGGTCGCAGCAAGACTTCCCGGTTGTCAACGGCGACGAGATCATCGGCATCCTCACGCGCGCCGACCTCGCGCGGGGTCTCGCCGCGGAGGGACCTTCCGCTTACGTTGCGGGCCACATGCGCCGCGACGTGCGCAACGTCTTACCCGAGGCCCCCCTGGAAGAAGTGATGGAGCTCCTCAGCGAGGGCAACCCGACACCGGTGCTCGTCATCGACGCCGATGAGCGGATGGTAGGCATGATCACCGCCGAAAACCTCGGCGAGTTCATCATGATCGAGCACGCGCGCTCCCAGTCGGGCTCCCCCGGCTACGCGAGATAGCCGTCCCGCGCCGACATCGTCGCTAGCCTTGCCACCGCTCGGCCAGGGCTTCGGCGACGCGCTCCAGCATCTCTTCGTCGCTCCGGTCGAACGCGCCGACCTGGTGCCCGTCGATATCGATCTGCCCTAGCACCCGACCATCTTTGCGGATCAACACGACGATCTCCGAGCGGGTCTGCGCGCTGCACGAGAGGTAGTTCGTCAGCTCCCGCACGTCGTCGACTACCTGATTCCGATCCTCTGCGACAGCCGTCCCGCAGACGCCCCGGCCCACGGGGATGCGGTCGTGGTCCGTCGCCGCGCCCACGTACTCGTCCAAGACGAGCTCGTCCCCCTCCAGACGGTAGACACCGCTCCAGTCGTAGCCGGGTAGCGCGTCGAGCAGACGCATCGCCTTCTGCCGTAGCTCCGCCCCCCGCTCGTTGCCCTGAGTGAGGGCATGAAGAATCTCGTCGGCCTTATCGGAATGGATCATACACCGCCGGCGCCCCGCCGGCAAACGCTATTCTATCTCGGCCAAGTCACTCCAAACATACGGTCACGCCACCAGCCCGAGGTACCGTGGATGATCCATGACGTAACGCACGATCGCATGCCTGCTGGGCGGCTGGCGGGTCGTCGGCGGCACAGGAAACGTAGAATCTCCTGGTTATGGCGGAACGGGTGGACGTGACGGTTATTGGCGGGGGGCCGTGCGGGCTCTTCGCGAGCTTTTACGCGGGGCTGCGCGGGATGTCGGTGCGTATCGTCGACTCGCTCCCGGAGTTGGGTGGGCAGCTGACGGCGCTCTACCCGGAAAAGTACGTCTACGACATGCCCGGCTTCCCCAAGGTGCTCGCGAAGGACCTTGCGCGCGAGCTTATCCAGCAGGGCACAGAGTTCAAGCCCGACCTCGTGTTGGGCGACACCGCCACCGCGCTGGAGAAGGACGACGAGGGCTATACCCTCCGCACCGCCAAGGGCTTTGTGCTTCCCACCCGCACCGTCATCGTCTCCGCTGGGGCCGGCGCGTTCTCGCCGACGAAGATAGGCATCGCCCGGGAGGAGGAGTTCGAAGGGAGCGGCATCTACTACGGCGTGCGGGACAAGTCGATCTTCCGGGGCCAGAAGCTTGTGATCGTGGGCGGGGGCGACAGCGCCTTCGACTGGGCGATGAACCTGCACGACATCGCCGACGAGATCACCCTCGTTCACCGCCGCGACGTCTTCCGGGCGCACGAGGACTCGGTTTCCAAGGTGCGCGCGAGTCGGGTCGGGATGAAGCTATTTTGCACCGTGAAGGAGCTTCACGGCAACGGCCACCTCGAGGCCGTCACTCTGGAGAACTGCCAGACGGGCGAGGCCGAGCACTTCCCCGCCGACGCCGTGATCGTCAACGTCGGATTCAAGTCCAGCCTCGGCCCCCTGAAGGAGTGGGGCATGGAGATTGTCAAGAACCAGATCGTGGTGGACGACAAGTACGAGACGAACCTCCCGGGCGTCTTCGCCGTGGGTGACGTCTGCGCCTTTCCCGGCAAGATCAAGCTCATCGCCACCGGCGTCGGCGAAGCCGCAACCGCCGTGTGCTTCGCCAAGACCCGACTTGACCCGGCGGCCAAGCTTTTCCCCGGCCATTCGTCCGATATCGAAATGCCGAGTGGCTAGACCCTGGCTCTGAACGTATTTCCGTGGTGACCACGTCCCCCGGTGATGGCAACGCCGCTGCTCGCTACCCTGCTTATCTGCGCTACCGCAGGAAGCCGCCAGGAGCCTTTCCCGGTTCTCATCAAGGCCGAGTTCTACTCGCTGCAAGAGAAGGGCCAGCTCCGGCTCTTCGGGGGCCGCGTGGAGATTCGTCGGCAGCGTGACGGCAGCCACTCCGGGTACGTAGCACACCCCGAGAACCTGGATCGGGTCTTGGGGAAGCTCCGCGAAACGCGGAAGGCGCGCTGGCTCACCTCTCCCGCCGTGCGAACGCTCGAGGGCCTCGCAGCACAGGTGACGTGCGGATGCGGCGACGGAACGCTTACCCTCAGCGTCTCTCCGCACGCGGATAAAGGCGGACGAATGAGGTTATCGACGAAGATCTCCGTGCGACCGCTGAACGACGGCCCGGAGAAGCGCCGGTGGTCCTTTGACCGCGACATTACAGTCGACGACGGCAAGCCGGTGCTCCTCTATCTGAGCCGAGGCGTGCTGCCGAAGGAGCCGATCCTGGTGGTGCTGCGCGCGGAGCGCCTGCCCGATGAGACACTACCGTCGCGGTAGTTCTATCGTCGCTCGGGGACGTAGTGGCTACCCCCGTGGGTCATCTCGCTCCTTCGCCTTTATGACGGACTACTCGTGGCGCATTGGCGGCTCCAGCGTTCTGCCGGTGACGCGTTTAGAACGAACAGGCGCCGGCCCGCCGTCACTAGGGATATGGTATCGACCGCAGTCGCCGCTTTACTGCTCTGCGCCACCGGAGCAACCCGTGAAGCACCTGGGCAACTTGTCGTCAAGACGGACGTCTACGCGCTGCCGAGATCTCACAAGCTGGATCTTCCCGAGAGTCTCATTGAGGTCAAGCGGCAGACCGACCAGGAGTTCCATTGGCTACGTGGCCGACCCTGCGACAGTGAATCTCATTCTAGAAAGCTTGCGAGGGCAGAACCGGGAGATTTGATGACGTCCCCTTCCGTCGGACTCTCGACGGGAAGCCGGCGATCATATTCGTGCCTCGCGAAGAGTTTTCCTGTACCTCAGTTCACCCCGCAGCCTCTTACCGAGGGAAGGATCAACAGCTACCAGGATCACTCGGGCAAGACTCTCGAAGAGATTTTCTGCCCCACTCTGGATCTGCGCCTGGGGATTTGACAGAAGCTCTCCATGAATAATGCGAAGCCCGTTGTGATCCCTTCTGGAGGGCGGCGAGAAAGCCGAGGGAGCACACTCTGATCGTTCTGCGCGTCGAGCGGCTGAACGATGGATCGACACTGACGTCTCCGCAGATCCGGGCACGAAAGACGTAGCAGCAGGAGTTGCTGTTCCACCAGAAGCAACATGAGTCAACCGTCCTATGAGATACTTCGCTGCACCTACCATTTGAGTGGCAACAGCCAATATGTAGAGCTGACCTGTTTTTGATAAAGTCGGTCGAACTCGTCAGGCAGAGCTACCACTGCTCAGCGTTGTACCGAGATCTTGCCTTAACCTCTCGCTGAGCTTGGCGGATACCAGGCTGCACGGCAGGAACGGCTGCGCCTCTGATCCGTGGCGGCCAATCGTCCGTACAGCGGGATGCCAGATGCAGATGTGCCTCCATTATGACCCTTTTGTCCTCGTCTTGAGCCTCGTTGACCATCCGCAGAATCGCGTCCTGAGCGAGTCGGCGAGGAATAACTCAGAGCTGCTGCCGCAAGAAACAAACTCAACTCGAACTGACTGAGATTCTTGTCGATTTGGTCGTAAAGCATATCGGCAGACCTATTGCGGCACGTATAGACGCGAACTGCATTCCCTAACAATTGAGCACTTGCCCTGTCGTCCACTATTCGGGTTAAGCGTTGATTGCCCCAGATACCTTCATCCTTGAGCTTGCCCGAAGCTGCATCCCAACTCCAGTAAGCGAGCGAGGTCAGTGTCCAACTTGAAGTGCGGCTTGCCGGCTGCCTGTGCTGGCTTCAACAATAGCTTCCTTGTCCGGCAGATGACAGAGGACACTACTCCAGACGCTGAGTGCATCCTTACCGCGGGTGACCGAGCTCTCGAAGCACTCCATGATCACGCGCGATATGCTTGCTCTTCATCAAACTCAGCTCCGTCCAGAATCCTGAACAACTCTTGGCAAAGTTATCCTGGCTCTCCCACTTCTGCCCTCTCAATCCCCGCTCAGCAGGCATGCCAGCGATGAATAGGAGACGCTCACGGGGGCATGAGTCAACGCTCCCAACTAGTTCCCGAAACTCGCTGGAACTCCTCCTGCTCTCAACTTCCTTATCCAAGGTTTAGAAAGTACGACTTGGTATCATTGAAGGTGAGGTTGAAGAAGAATACAGGTCCGCGGCTTGCCTGTACGCTGCCTCGCTTGATTGGGAAACTTCGCGAAAAGCCACAGTTCATCCACCCATAACAACCTTGATACATTGCGGCCAAAGACACATCATGAGGAAGGAGATAAAGGTCAGCGAACACGAAGGAGGGGTCGCAGCCAACCGGCAGGCCAATCTTGCTTGGGAACAGTGCTTCTAGATGCTGGGACATGCGCTCAACGAGCAGTTCATAGAACTTCCTGCTTCGCCTGGCGACAGTATGGTTGATCCACCAGCTTATCGTGATGCACGAAGTCATAGAAGCGGGCGATATCCATCGTAAAGCCCACGCGCAAATTCTTGTCACTTCTTCCCTGGCACGTCTTGACGGGGCCAGGCGTTCATTGTTGAACACGCGCCATCTGTCCCTCCCGCCTTCTTCTTCCGATACTTCTTCGGAAGCTCCTCAGAGAACCGAAACGAGTAGCAGTGCTCGGCCCCGACTCCTCTGGAGACCGCTGCAAACTGCTTCCCAAGTAGGTCCCACGTCGCATGTGACACCACCGACATGCGACTGAACTTGCGCACATCCAAACTCTTCTTCGGACCAACAATAACATTGCCCCTTGGTGTGCTTCCACTTCGGAAGCTACGAAGAACAATGTCGGTAAGCTTTTGCTGGACTTCCGCATCCTCAAGGACCAAGGTTAAGGGTAAAGCCTTGGGCACGGGCATCGTGTCCAGGTTAATCACCGTGTCCCGCAGTGCGCAGCGACGCTTCTCGATCTATGGTGGGCTGAGTAGGTAATGCGTCCTCATCAGCGGTATTGAGGCCGCTTGACTTCAGATCATCCCGGCCTCAACCCCTACGCAGATATTTATGTGGGTGGAGCTTCATAAGCAGGTATCTCCACTGGCCATTCTGCGGTACTAAGCTCTGGTCCATCTCGATTGACGCCTGTCTGCTATGCCGTGCCGATGGTCTCTCGGTTCCCGCTGCCATATGTGCTCGCAGCTCCAATTGGAACCGCGATACCAGCAACACTGTTGCTCCTTCCGAGAGCGGCGCGAAGGCCGCCGGAAGGAGCCGCTGCATGGACGGCTCGAAGCATCTATCCCTTTCCCTCAGAACCCTCGCCATGGCCGTCCTGCTCGGCCTCATCGGGAACGCGCTCCTGCGGGACGCGCCGTGGGGCATCCCGGATTCGCCCTGTTCATCGGAGTCACCGTCGCCGCTTGCGCCATCTGTGCGGCACCGCGCTGCCTCTGTCGCCAGAGGTCCTCTGGCTCGCGCCTCCTGCTCCTCTTCGCGGCGGCGTTCGCGTGGCGGGGACGCGCGCCCGCGCTCAAGCTTCCTCAACGGGCTTGCGGTGGCGCTCCTGGTCGGGCTCGCGGCGCTCGGGCGCGCAACGGGCGGCTGGCGGGGCTGTCGGTGCTCGCGCTCCCGTTTTCGAAGCGCTGGGCGTGTTCATGTTCTGGTCGACGGCATCCTGCTGACTCTGGAAGGGCGGTGGAAGGTGGTCGGGAGCGGACGCGATGCCACCAAGCTGCTCGGCGTGATGCGCGGCCTGCTCATCGCGACGCCCCTGCTGCTCGTCTTCGGCGCCCTCTTCGCCCAAGCCGACGCGGGGTTCGACGACCCTGGCGGGCGTCTTCACCCCGGCTTCGACGGCCTGAGCCTCTGGTCAATAGCGTCCGTCTGCAATCTTTTGCGCCTGGTTCGCGGGCGGGCTTCTGTACCGGCTGTTCCTCGCGATCGAGCCGCCTCCCCGCCCGGAGGAGGGACCCGGGCGGCCGGGGAGTGGGTGTCACCGAGGTGGCGACCGTCCTTGGACTGCTGGACCTCCTGTTCTTCGCCTTCGTGCTAACGCAACTCCGGCTACTTCTTTGGCGGCGCGGACGCGCTCCCGCTCGATGACGGCCCCGAGTACAAGGAGTACGCGCGCCGGGGCTTCTTCGAGCTCGTGTGGGTCGCTGCGCGCGCATGTCGGTGCTCCTCGGCAGCCACGCCCTCCCTGCGCAAAGAAGACGAGCGCACCGAAGGATCTACCGCCCCTTCGCGCTCGCGCTCGTCCTTCTCCTGTACGTCGTGATGGCTGGCAGCTCACCGCTTGGTCCTGTACGTGGGCGCATCCGGCATCACGCAGCTCCACATCATCTACGTCTTCGGGAGCCTTGCCTGGCTCGCGGCGCTGTTCCTCTGGTTCTGCCTCACCCACCTGCGCGGACGGCCCGAGCGGTTCGCCTTCGGCGGCCTGGTCGCCCTTCTCTTCGGCATCGCCACGCTCAACGTTTACAATCCCGACGCGGTCGCGGCCGCTCCTTCCTCGCCCGCGGCACGCGTCGCGCATCCAGCCCGACTACGTGATCGGGCTGAGCGACGACGCCGTGCCGAGCATGATGAGCGCTACTCGGGCAGATTCGAACGACGCGCGCCACACGCTGGAGGCTGACCTTCGCGCGCACGTCACGAGCGCTTGGGAAGGAAGACTGGCGGCTGGGACTTCGGCAGCGCCGGCGCGCGGGTGCTCACCGCCGACACCGTCGCGGCCTTCCCCGAGCAAGCCCCTTCAGCCGGGAGCAGGCCGACGACTACTCTGGCGGCCGCTGGAGGAACCTGGAGCCGCGCGCGGCGTCGCCATCCCGCCGGAGTCCGGCCCGCGCCGGACCGGAGGTTACTACACTTGGCAAGCGCTTATACCCGGCCTTACCGTTAGCGGCGACATCGTCGTCCACCGCACCGTCGGCTCCCGATCAAGGAGGTGCTCGTACAGCAAGGCGACCCGGTGACGCCGGAGCAGGTCGTGGCGCGAGCGCTGCTGCCCACGAGCGCGCTGCAAACGATCAAGCTCGCGGAAAGATGAGCGTCGAGGCAAAGGACGCTCCCGGATCTCTGTCGCGTCAAGCCGGAGACCAGATCGAGAAGGGCCAGGTCATCGCCGAGAGCAAAGGCCTCTTAAATCGCTTCTTCAGAGCTCTGCCGCATCGGACTACGCCGGCACGGTGGAGTCAGTCTCGGAAGTTACCGGCAACGTCCTCGTGCGGGAGGCGCCGATCCCGGTCGACGTGAAGGCGTATATCCAGAGGCACCGTCTGCGGAGGTGCTCCCCAGGGAAAGGCACGATCGTCGAGACGCGCGCCATGGTCCAGGGGATCTTCGGCGTGGGCGGCGAGCGGGTCGATACCGTGCGCGTTGCGGTGCCCGACGCCGGAAAAGGTGCTGGAGGCGGGAGATATCCAGGACACGGACAAGGGCGCGCTCCTAGTGGGCGGCGCGGGTATGTCGTACGACGCCATCCAAAGGGCGATCTCCCTCGGGGTAGGCGGCATCATCGCCGGAGGAATCAAAGACGAAGGACCTTACGCGGCTGCTCGGCTACGACATCGGCGTCGCGATCACAGGCCAAGAACCGATCGGCATCACCCTCGTGGTGACCGAGGGTTTCGGCTACCTCGCGATGGCGGGCCGTACGTTCGAGCTCCTGCGCTCGCTCGAGGGCAAGGACGCGAGCCTGAACGGCGCGACCCAGATCCGCGCGGGCGTCATCCGGCCCGAAGTCATAGTCCCCCTCGCCGCCGACACCGCGGCGGGCACGGTGGCCGCCCAAGCGTTCGAGCTGGGCATCGGCAGCCCGATCCGCGTCATCCGCGAGCCCTACTTCGGCCAGCTCGGCTCGGTGACGGAGCTGCCGGCGCAGCTCGTGACGCTGGAATCCGGCACGGAGGTGCGCGTACTGAGAGCTCGCCTCGACAGCGGCGAAGAGGTTCTCGTGCCGAGGGCAAACGTCGAGATCATGGCCTCGGGGTAGCTCCGCGTAGGTGCGAGGTCCCGTGGCGCATCGGGCAAAGCCCGATCTTCCCGTTCGGTCCGCCTACGGCGGTCTGCGCGACGGGACGTGGCACCTGCGGGGAGGATAGCGAATTGCCGCTCAACCGAGCCTAAAAGCGAGCGGCACGTTAGAGGAACGGCTACCGAGCGACCCGGTCTGGACGTAGCGTTTATTGAAGACGGCCGATAGGCTGCTCCCTCACTAACGCGTACCATCCACCGACAATAGGTGGATGGACAAGCGCGTCCCCGTCGTTCTGGGCCTTATCGCGGCTCCCGCCCTGTTGATCGCCTGCGCCACCGCGTACGGCACGGCGGGTTCCTCGGTGGCCGTCGCGCAAGAAACCGCCGTCATCGTCTGGGACCCGCAGACGAAGACCGAACACTTCATTCGGCGCGCGAGCTTCGAGACGCGAGTTAAAGATTTCGCGTTTATCGTGCCGACGCCTACGCTTCCCCAGTTGGCGAAGGCAGACGACGACGCCTTTGACGCGCTCGACGCCCTGCTCGAGCCGGAGGTCCTCCATCGCGAGCTGAAGGGCTACAAGTTGACGACGAACCTTTTTGCTATAGAACCCGACGTTCTACAGAGCGTAGCGGTGGATGCGGACGATGCGGCGGCTACCGCCGGCACCGGCGGCGGCTTCGAAGAATCTGCCCCACCGCCGGTGGAAGTCGTGCGCACCGAAAAGGTCGCCGGATACGACGCCACCGTGCTGAAGGCGAGCGACACGGGAGCACTCGTGCGGTGGCTACGGAATCACGGCTATGCCTCTCGTCCCGCTCTCGAACAATGGTTGGAGCCGTACGTCCAGGAGGGATGGGCGCTCACCGCCTTCAAGGTGTCCGGGGACAAGAACGGCCGCGCCGAAACCTCGGCGGTGCGAATGACCTTCAAAACGGATCGACCCTTCTATCCGTATCGTGAGCCTGCCGATGCGTCTAGCTCCACATCGTTTCAGGGGTCGAGGCTTCTGCGCGTTCACTTCCTGGCCCCGGCGCGCATAGACGGGGTTCTGGAGAACGGGCGTCCTTGGGGAGCCAAAGTGGTGCGGGCCGAGTCTGGGAGGGGCTACCCGGAGGATTATCTGTCGGAGATCCTTGGTCTTCCTGCCAACACGATGCCGGCCGGAACCTGGCACACGGCCTTTGAAGATCGCGCGCCCCACCGCGCCGGGGCGGGCGATCTGTACTTCCCCGCTTCGAGTTCGCACCAGGCGGTCAAGGTGCCGCCGACCTATGTGGACGTGGACAAGCGAACCGAGATCCCCCTCAGTACCTCCGTTCCGCCTGTTCTGCTCACCCTGTGGCTCTTCTACCGAATGGGGCAAAGCCTGGCCCGCCGACGAAAAACCCGGCCGGCCACCGCGTAATGGGACTCTTCACACTCTCTTAACGTCCTCTCGTCAAGATGCGGCTGGAGGGACGATGGCGCTTGCAGAGACGCTACGAACTGGAGAGGAGACTGGGCCGATGAAGCTCCTGATCATCGACGACGAGCCGGCGATCGTGGAGACGATCGAGGCGAAGATGCGCAAGGAGGGTTACACCACCTTCACCGCCGCTTCCGCCGAGGAGGGGATGCGCCTCTTTCGGCGCGTGAAACCGGACCTCGTGATCCTGGACATTATGCTGCCGGGCCGCTCCGGGCTGGACTTCTGCCGGGCGATCCGGCGCGAGGAGAACTCGGTTCCGATCCTCTTCCTCTCGGCCAAGGCGGAGGAAACAGACCGGGTGAAGGGATTGGAGCTCGGCGGCGACGATTACGTGGTCAAGCCGTTCAACCTGAGCGAGCTCGCCGCCCGCGTGCGGGCGATCCTGCGCCGGGCTACGGGCGATCCGCCGAAGGAGATCGTGGAGCGCGGCGATCTGACGATCGACCCCCGTCGGCCCGAGGTGACCCTTCGGGGCGAGCGGATCGTGCTCTCGCCCAAGGAGTTCGCACTCCTCTATGTCCGCGCGCGCAACGCGGGGCAAGTCT
>JAUJNV010000097.1 GCA_030447945.1 Fimbriimonas sp.
AATACCGCACCACCGTAACACCCTCTCCCCCCATGCCCCGCAAGTTCAACCTCTTCAAGCGATTCGACTCTCGCCTCGCGGCGGAGCTGGCGACGCAGCGGGTGACGATCGTTAAGGGGCTCGTGTGCGCTGGCGCGCAGTCCATCCTCACGGGCTCGTTCGTCCTCCTGCTCCGGTGGGTCGGAGGGGCCGTTAGGGGCGCGGGACAGGGGACCGTCGACATGAGGACGGTGGGGCTCGCGGCCCTGTCGGTCGTGGGACTCTATGGCGTGAAGTACGTCTTCACGCGGGGGCAGACTTACTATCTGACGCGAGCTGCCGCGCGCCTCGCCGCCAACATGCGGGTGCGCCTCTTCGCGAAGCTCCAGCGTCTGCCCGTCGCCTACTTCAGCCGCCGCCGGGCGGGGGCGATCCAGAGCGTCCTGACGAGCGACGTCGGCGTTTATCAGAGCGCGGTCACGATCGTTCGGGACAGCATCGACGGGCCTCTGAAGATCGTCACTGCGTTCGGGACGGTCTTCTATATCAGTTGGCAGCTTGGGCTGCTGGCGATCATGTGCATGCCGCCCATGCTCTTGGTGATCCAGCGAAACGCGAAGCGCATGAGGTCGGCGCAGAAGAAGGTTCAGGAGGACCTCTCGAACCTCAACGCGACCACGCACGAGGCGCTCCAGGGGGTCCGCGTGGTCAAGGCGTTCTCCGCCGAAGAGGGGATGGAGGCGATCTACCGCCGGGAGGTGGAGACGGCCTTCCGCAGCCAGATGAACGCGACCCGCATCCTCGCCGCGCTCAAGCCCCTCGTGGAGTTTATCGGCGCGGTGGCGATCGCGCTCGTGCTCTATGTCTCCGGGTGGCTCGCCTACTACGGCCGGCTCCAGGTGGAGGACATCCTCGCCATCGCCCTCGCCCTCGACATCGTGAACCAAGGCTTCCGCAACGTCGCCTCCGTGAACAACACCTACGCGCAGGTTCAGGCCGCGTCGGAGCGGATCTACGGCGAAGTGCTCGATATGCCCGAGGAGCAGGCGGACGAGGAGGGGCTGCGGACGCTCCCCGACCCTCAGGGCCGGATCGAGTTTCGGCACGTCTCCTTCGCCTACCCCGACGGCACCCTCGCGCTACGCGATGTGAGCTTCGTTCTGGAACCGGGCACCTCCCTCGCCCTCGTGGGACCGAGCGGCGCGGGGAAGAGCACCATCGCCGACCTCGTGCTCCGCTTCTACGACCCCACGGAGGGGCAGGTCCTTTTCGATGGCGTGGACGTGCGTGAGCTGAAGGTCTCCTGGCTCCGCTCGCAGATGGGCGTGGTGCCCCAGCACACCTTCCTTTTCGCGGGCACCGTGTCCGAGAACGTCCGGCTGGGCACGCCCGGCGCGACGGACGAGGAGATCGCGGAGGCCGCGCGGATGGCGCACGTCGACGTCTTTATCGAGACCACGCCCGAGCGGTACGAGACGGAGCTTGGAGAAGGCGGCGTGCGCCTCTCCGGTGGCGAGCGCCAGCGCGTCGCCATCGCCCGCGCCCTCGTGCGCAAGCCCAAGGTCCTCCTCCTCGACGAGGCGACCTCCGCCCTCGACGCGACGAGCGAGCGGGCCGTGCAGGAGGCGCTGGACGAGGTGATGCAGACCCGCACCACCCTCTTCATCGCCCACCGCCTCACCACCGCCGCCCGCGCGAACCGAATCCTCGTGCTGAAGAACGGGCAAGTGATCGAAGAGGGAAGCCACCGCGAGCTGCTGGAGAAGGGCGGCGAGTACGCCGCCCTCTTCCGCGTGTTCAGCGGCGGCGTTTTGGATAGGACGGAGGGCGATGGGGATTGAAGCGTTGGGCACCGGGAAGGACGCCCCAACGCCCAACGCCCAACGCCCAACGCCCCCTCTCCAGTCCCGTTCCCTCTCCTGTGGCCACGGCGCACGCGCCGTCCTGGAGGGGGTCGACCTTCTCCTCGCGCCCGGCGAGGTCGTCGTCCTGCTCGGCCAGAACGGGAGCGGGAAGAGCACGCTGCTCTCCACGCTGGCGGGGACGCTGCGGCCTCTGGCGGGAGAGGTGAGCCTGGGGGGCGATGCGCTGAGCCGGCTGAGCCGGATCGAGATCGCGCGGCGCGTGGCGTTCGTGCCGCAGGAAGAGGCCGCGGCGTTCGGGTTTCTCGTGCGGGAGGTAGTGACCCTGGGGCGTCTGCCGCGCTCGACGGGCATCTTCGACACCGCCGAGGACCGCCGGGCGGCGGAGGACGCGATGCGGCAGGCGGACTGCGAGGATCTCGCCGACCGGCCCGTGACGCAGATCAGCGGTGGCGAGGGCCAGCGCGCCCTCCTCGCCCGCGCCCTGGCCCAGGACGCGCCGGTGCTGCTGCTTGACGAGCCCACTTCGCACCTCGACGTCGGCCACCGCATCGCCGCCGTGCGCGTCGTCCGCGCCCTGGCGGAAGCGGGCCGCGCCGTGCTCGCGGCGGTCCACGACCTCGATCTCGCCTCCGCCCTTGCGGACCGCGCGATCCTGCTGGCGAACGGGCGCGTCAGCGCACAAGGTCCCGTGCGGGAGGTTCTGGAGAGCCCGGCGCTCGACGAGGCGTTCGGCGCGCGCTTCACCCGCTGGGAGTCGCCGGACGGCCGGTTGAGGGTGGGGGTGGAGTATGGGGGAGGGCGTTAGGTGTTGGGTGTTGGGCGGAAGCGATTCCCTCAACGCCCAACACCTAACGCCCTGCCTCCCCTACTTCTTCGAATAATCCTTCGCGCCTTCGTTCGTATACCACTGGCTGCCGATGCTGGACTCGGAGGGGGTCGGCTTGGAGGGGGCAGCGGGCTTCTCGGGGGCGATGAGGGGCTTTTGCGGCGGGGCGTCTGGGCCGCCTCTGGGGCCGGGGGCCATCGGCGATGGTCCCCCCACGGCTTGGCCGGCCTTCTGCGCCAGCGCCTCGGGCGAGGTGGTGGATTCCCGGGGCGCTCCCTGCGTCGGCGGGGCTTGCTCCGGCGCTTGCTCCGGCCCTTGGCCGTGCTGATGGCCATCCCCGGCGGAGCGGGCCGACGCGTTCATGAACGCCGCCATCCCGACCAGCAAGATCAGGAAAGTTAAGAGGACGAAGGGTACGTTGCGCTTTTTCATAGGCGGAAAAGGCTCCTTGTGCGAATAATGGCTATCGCTATCTCCGACGCCTCCGAAGCGCCCACCGTCGCGCTGGACGCCCGCTTGGTTGGCGGGACGAGCACGGGGGACAGCACGTACTGGACCGGGCTCCTGCACGGGCTGGCGCGCGTAGAGCGCCCCTTTCGCATCTGCTTATTAGGCAACGTACCCCGTCCGCCAGAGATTCCCGCGTGTTTCGAATGGCGCCACGTCTCCGCGCGGAGTGGGCGGTGGTGGAGTCTCGTGAGCTTTCCCCTCGCGGCGCGGCGTCTGGGCGCGCGGGCCATCCACGCCCAGTACACGCTGAGTCCCCTGGTCGGCGATCGCGGGATCACCACGATCCACGACGTCTCCTTCCTGCTGAACCCCGAGTGGTTCCCCCCCAAACACCGCCTCCTGCTGACGCGCGCCGTCCCCGCTTCCGTGCGACGCGCGCGGCGGGTGATCACCGTCTCCGAGACGAGCCGCCGCGAGATCGAGGAGCGCATCCCGGCGGCGCGGGGCAAGACCGTCGTGACCTTCAACGCCTGCCCCCCTTGGATCCGGGCCGTTCCGGGTGAGGAAGCGAAGGCGACGGTGCGGCGCGAGCTCGGGATCGAGGGGCCGTTTCTGCTCACCGTGGGCACGCGCTGGCCGCGCAAGAACATGGCCCTCGCGGTCGAGGCGACCGCCCTGCTCCCGGCGGGCTCTCGCCGGACCCTCGTCGTCACGGGCAAGCCCGGCTGGGGCGAAGAGCGGTTCGGCGGGCATGTCCGCGCCGTCGGCTACGTCTCGAACGAGATCCTCTCCAACCTCTACAGCGCCGCCGACCTCTACCTCGCCCCCAGCCGCCACGAGGGGTTCGGCATCCCGCTCCTCGAAGCCTTCCGCTGCGGGTGCCCGGTGCTTTGCTCGGTAGGCGGCGCGCTGCCCGAGGTTGCCGGAGAGGCCGCGTCGGTGATGCCTCTATGGGATGCGCGGGCGTGGTCGAGCGCCATCGGAGCCCTCTTGACCGCTCCAACCCGCCTGGAGGACATGCGCCAAAAGGGACGGGCCCGCGAGCGAGAGTTCACCTGGGAAGAAACGGCGCGGAGGACGATGGCTATCTATGGCTGAGCATGGCTGGGCGTGGCCTTACATGGCCTTGCATGGCTAAGCGGAGCGAAAGACGCTCGCGATCAGCGTGGCAGCTCCCTACTCCGTCTAGCCATGCCAGGCCATGCAAGGCCATGCCCAGCCACGCCCAGCTATGCAACGGGTAGAGTTTCAGCCTAGGCATGCCCCTCGTCGATCCTGAAATGCTCGCGCTGCTTCGCTGTCCGCTGCACCCCGATACGGGGGAGTTGCGGGAGGTGGGGGAGCGGCTGGTTTGTCCGCAGGGGCACGCGTATCCGGTCGTGGACGGCATTCCGCACCTCCTGCCGGAGGACGCCCAAACCGTGGAAGAAGCCCGGGAGGAGGCCCCGAATGGACAGTAAGGATTTCAAGGTGCTCGTCCTCCACGGGCCGAACCTCAACCTCACGGGTTTTCGCGAGCCGGATATCTACGGGAAGAAGCCACTGGACGAGATCGATGAGGACATCAAAGCCGCCTGCTCCAGCCTCGGCGTCGAGGTCCGGATCCTCCAGTCGAACTCCGAGGGGGTGCTGATCGACACCATCCAGGAGCATCGCCGCTGGGCGGACGCCATCGTGGTCAATCCCGGCGCGCTCACCCACTACTCCATCGCGCTGCGCGACGCCATCGCCAGCGTCCGCCTGCCCGTCGTGGAGGTCCACCTGAGCAACGTCCACTCCCGCGAGGAGTTTCGCCGCAACTCGGTTATCGCGCCCGTCACGGTCGCGCAGGTCGTGGGCTTCGGAGGTTACGGCTACGTCCTCGCCATCACCGGGCTGCTGAACCTGGAGAAGGAGGTCGTCTGATGGACCCTCTGGCCCTTCTGCGCGAGGCGATGGCCCGCGATGGGGTGGACGCGATCCTCATCAGCGACCCCCAGAGCGTCGCGTGGCTGACCGGCTTCTCCGGCTCGTTCGGCCAGTCGATCGTCACGCCGCGCGACGCGCGCTTCCTCACGGACAGCCGCTACACCCTTCAGGCGAGCGAGGAAGTGAAGTCGATGCCCAGCCTCTCCTTCTCCTCCCCGGTCCAGGGTCACGAGTTCATTGCCGCGCAGGCGCGCGAGATGGGCCTGACGCGGCTGGGGTTCGAGGCGGAGAGCGTCCCCTACGCGACCTACGAGAAGTGGGCCGGGGCGATGGGCGGGATCGAGCTCGTCCCCGCGCCGGACCTCGTGGGCGGATTGCGCATGGTCAAGTCGCCGGAGGAGGTCGCGAAGATCCGCGCCGCCTGCGCGCTCGCCGACGCCGCGTTCGAGCGCGTGGTGCGGCTGATCCAGCCGGGCGTTACCGAGTTCGACATCGGCCTGGAGATCGAGTTCTTTTTCCGCCGCCAGGGCGCGGAAGTCGCCTTCCCGCCCGTCGTCGCGAGCGGCCTGCGGAGCGCCCGCCCCCACGGACGTGCGAGCGAGAAGCGGCTGGACCTCGGCGACTTCGTGACGATGGACTTCGGCGCGCGGCTGGACGGTTACAACTCCGACATCACCCGCACCGTAGTCGTCGGTGAGCCCACCGATCGGCACCGGGAAGTCTACAGCCGCGTGCTGGAGGCCCAACTCGCCTCCCTCGACGCGATGCGCCCCGGAGTTCCCGCGCGCGACATCGACGCCCACGCCCGCCGCGTCCTCGGCGATTTCGCTCCCTACTTCGGCCACGGCCTGGGCCACGGCTTGGGGCGGCTCGTGCACGACTCCGGGCGGATGAACGCCTCCAGCAAGGCGATCCTCGCACCGGGCCAGGTCTGGACCGTCGAGCCGGGCGTCTACATCGACGGCTTCGGCGGCGTGCGGATCGAGGACGACGTCGTGGTCACCGAAGACGGGATCGAGGTGCTGACCCACTCCCCCAAGGACCTTATGGCGCTGCCGTGAGGGGCCTTGCAGGCTTGTGGTTTGTGGTTTGTGGTTTGTGGCTT
>JAUJNV010000098.1 GCA_030447945.1 Fimbriimonas sp.
GGGCCAGCAGACTCTGGCGCGCTAACTGCGCGAGGCGCGTGGGGGGGGGCGCGAGAGCAGCTTCCCATGGCGGACATTTTTCGGGTGAGGGGCGTCGAGCTGCAGGTCGCCGTCTCGTCCCTCATGGGCGGACGCGGGGCGGAGGAGCTGGTTTACGACCAGGTGACGACGGGCGCGAGGAACGACCTCGAGCGCGTGACGCGCATGTCGCGGGCCATGGTTTGCGAGTACGGCATGAGCGAGCGGCTGGGCACGCTCGCCCTGGGCCGACGCGCGCACAACCCGTTCCTTGGCCGCGACTACAACGACGAACGCAACTACTCCGAGGACGTGGCGAAGACCATCGACGAGGAAGTGCGGGCGATCGTGGATCGGTGCCACGCCAAGGCGACGGAGCTCCTCACCCTGCACCGCGACAAGCTGGACGCGGTGGTGCAGGCGCTTTTGGAGCGCGAAACCCTCACCCGCGAGGAGTTTCTCGCCGTGATGGAGGGCCGGGAGCTGCCGCCGGCGGTTCTTCCGCAGGACGGTCCCTCAGGCGAGGAGCCGAAGTCCGAGAAGGAGCCCGAGAAGCAACCGAAGGGACACATCCCGCCCCGCCTTGAGCCAGGCCCGGCCTAACCAAAGTGTCGGGGGTTTGGTCCGGCGTGGCTGAACCCTTAACACTCATGATATACTGGCCTCCCGCCGATGGCGGGAACGATGGATATGGAAGCGGCCTACGAACGGGGATTCCAGTTGCGGTGCGAGGGCCGCTACTCGGAGGCCCGTGCCGAATTGCAAAAGGTCCTCGCGATGAACCCGGCTCACGTGAACGCACGCCATCAGATGGGCCTTATCCAGGGCTTCGAGGGCGACTTCGACGGCTCCCTCGCTACCCTCGAAGATCTCTCCCGCCAGAACCCGAGCAACCTAAAGGTCCGCTACGACCTCGCGATGACCCAGATGATGCTGGGCATGATCGAGGAGGCGTGCGCCAACTTCAAAGCCATCCTCGCCGTGGATCCAAGCCACGAGGAAGCCCGACGGCAGGCGATTTACTGCTAGGGGAAGGGGTTGGGCGTTAGGGCGTTGGGCGTTGGGAAGGGAGAGCTAACCGCTCTCCGGCGCTTCTGGCCGCTCCTTTTCCTTCTGCTGGTTGTCGTCGTCTCTCTGTACCGCGTCGTCTTTCTCGGCGAGACGATCGGGGCGTTCGACCAGATTCGGCAGATGGCTCCTTGGAACGGACCGCCGCCGTCGCAGCCCTGGGACGTGCTTCAGGCGGACGGGGTGCTCCAATTCTATCCATGGCGCGACCTTGTGCTCGACGCTTGGGGCAAGGGCCAGCTTCCCCTCTGGAACCCCTACGAGCTAGCCGGGACGCCGCTGCTGGCGAACTCCCAGTCCGCGGGCTTTTACCCGCCCCACATCGTCCTCGGGCTCCTGCACGTCCCCACCCCGACGGCGATCAATCTCCTCGCGTTCTTCCACCTTTTCTGGGCCGGGTTGGGCGTCTATCGCCTCGTCCGTGAGCTAGGCGGAACGGAGATCGGCGGCGCGGTGGCCGGCGCGTCGTTCGCCTCCTCGGCCTTCATGCTGGCCTGGGCGCCGCTCGCGAGCGTGATCTCGACGGTGGCTTGGGTGCCGTGGACCCTGGCCAGCGTGTTCGGGGTGTTCCGCAACCACCCGAGCGCGCAGATGTGGGACCGTGCCGGAGGCATTGCGGGAACCTGGCACGAAGCGCCGACACACGAGGAAGCAGAGCGAGCTTTATCGGAAGCGAGGACGCGCTACGAGGCCGAGGATCGTCGCCGGTACCTGCTCTCCGTGACGTCACTCGCCGCCTCCGTCGGCATGATGCTTCTTGCCGGGCACCTGCAGTTCGCCGCCTAGGGCCTGAGGGCGGCTGGAGGTCTCGTCGTCTGGCTGGCGCTGACCGCCGCACCGCAACAGGGTGGCTGGCCTCGCCCACTGACCATGACGGTCGCTGCGCCCGGCGAAGAGCGCGTGGCTCTGCGCCTGCGGCACCCGAAGCCAGGTGCGATCATGATGTGCCTTCTGGCTCTCGCGCTCGGGGTGGGCCTCGCCGCGCCCCAGCTCCTGCCGGTGCTCGATTACGGCAGCTATTCCCACCGCCGCAGCGCGCCGACGGAAGAAGGATATCGGGCTTACGTGGGGAGCGCCCTCCGCCCGGTGGAGCTGGTGGGATTGGTGTATCCGGGGGGGGTGGGCCTGCCCCACCGGTTCTCGACGGCTCAGCAGCGCCTGTCGGAGTACTGGCCCGCGGTGGTGAAGCAGGGCGCGAACTTCGCGGAAGCCGCGTTCGCCCTCGGCCCACTTTTGCTGGCCTTGACCGTCCTGGGCCGTCCCTTCGTTGTGGGACGGGGCCGCTCCGCCGCCATGGTGGGGCTCGCGCTCATCGCCCTGCTGCTGGCCCTGGGAACCCCGCTGAATCGCCTTCTCTACTTCTACTTTCCGGGGTGGAGCGCGACCGGGTCGCCGGGGCGGGTGGGATTCCTCATCGTGCTGGCCTTCTGCGTCCTCGCGGGGCTTGGGGTACGGGAGGAGTTTTTCGCGGACGGGCGCCGGGTGAGACGGGCACTGATCGTCGCGCTCGGGGCCTGCGCGCTGGTTCTCGCGCTGCTGGGGTCGGTCTTGCCCGCGCTTGCGGCCGAGGGGGCACCCGCGCAGGATCGCGAGGCGGTTCAGGGCTACGTGATGGCGACGGTTCGAGCGAACCTGCCGTTCATGCTACTCGCGACGCTGCTGGTCCCGGGTGTCTTCTGGGCCTGGCGACGAAACGCGCGCTTGGGGGCGGGGGCGCTATTCGCGGCTACGATGCTCGTTCCCCTGCTCTTGCACGGGGGGCTGGTTCGGACGGGCAAGCCGCTGCCGCCGGTGACCGTTTCCGGTGGAGGAAGGATTGCCGTCATCAATGACTCCTGGGGCCTTCTCCAGCCCGTAAAGGCGCTGCTGCCCCCGAACACCGCGATCCTCGGACGTATCCACGAGCTGGGCGGCTACGACTCGCTCCTTCACCGGGAGACCGTGAAGCTGCTGCACGACGTGAACGGGCAGGACCCGGCCCCTCCCGCCAACGGCAACATCATGTTCATCAAGCCGTCGGCCGACCCCGCGAACCTCGCGGCGCTCGGCGTGACCGAGGTCTGGTCGCTGCGGCCTCTCGCCGGATTCGGGGAGTCGGTTCCGGGGGGGAGCTACCTGCGGTACCCGCTCCGAGGGCCTGGACGCCTCTCCGTAACGGGCGGCGTCGGGGAGATTCTGGAGGATGGCTACGATCGCCAGAGGATCCGCACGGATGGGCAGGGGGGCCTCGTCGTACGCGACCGCAACCTGCCGGGGTGGCACGCCCAGGTGGACGGCGCGGCCGTACCCACCGCCGAAGGCTCCGTATGGCGCGAGGTGGGCCTGCCGCCGGGGCCTCATCGGGTCGACTTCCGCTACATCCCGTGATTTCCGGCGCGATCGTAGGCGGTGTCGGTTGGCTTTTCCTGATGATTCTCGCCTTTCTTGGCTGGCGGACGGATCGAAAGGCCAGGCCACCGCCCGACGCCGAACCTGAAGTGCATAGCGTAAAATAGACCCGTGGGAGAGTTGGCGACCGGCCTTCCCGTGCTCGAGCCGCAGACGACCGAGGATACGTCCACGGGCGGCAACCGCTGGATGGTGGTGATCTACAACAACGAGACCAACTCGATGGAGGAGGTCCTGGCGGTGCTGATGGTGGCCACCGGCTGCAATATCGACGAGGCCTACATGGAGATGTGGGAGGCGCACACCTACGGCAAGGCGTCCTGCCACTTTTCGAGCGACCGCGAGGAGTGCGAGCGGGTGGCCGCGACGATCTCCTGCATCGGCGTCCACACAGAGGTTGCCCGGGAGTGGGAAGATTGAGGTGCGCCGAGCCCGGGATCATCGAGCGCCCCGAGGTCCAGGACACCCATACGGGCGGCGGGGGCGATGGTTGGATCGTTACCGTCTTTAACAACGAGTACAACACCTGGGAAGAGGTGGTGTTCATCCTCATGGCGGGCACCGGCTGCACGGAGGAGGAGGCGGAAATCGAGACCTGGGAAATCGACCGCCTGGGCAAATCGGTGGTCCACCACGGCGAGCAAAACGAGTGCGAGAACGCCGCCTCCATCATCGCCCGCATCGGCATCCGAGTCGAAGTCTCACAGGAGTAGAACTCCGGACCGCATTGGCCGGATAGCTCGTGCCGGGGAGGGTAGGGTGGGGGCTCCGGGAAGTCCCAACAGCCGGTGAGTTTCTCGCCACGGGGCAAAGTCTGATTCACCCTTTGCGCCTCGCCTGCAGCAGCCCACCAGCCAAGGCGCAAAGCCGGATGAGCCTTTGCGCCTTGGCGAGAAACTCCGGAACGACTGGCTCCAGGCTTGGTCGGAGCAGCGAGTTCCCAGACCCTCACCCCCTGCCCCCTCTCCCGTGACGAGCCACACGTGAGAGGGGGTCCGGAGTCTTATTGCACGGGCTCGGGCATGAGGATTTTGCGGCCGATGCTCTAGGCGAGGAAGCTATTCCTCTATGACTACTTCCGTCGGCTTGCCGCGCTCGATCCGGACGTGCATCCGGCCCTTCGGGTGCGGGATGTCCCGGCACTGGATCCAGTCCACGTCCAGCGGAAGCGGATCGACCTCGTCCTGACCCGGCTGCACCCCGACGGCGTGACGGAGGATGAGGTCCACGATCCAGGAGTGCATGTAGTCGTCGTAGCCCCGGTAGAGGGCGGGAACCCCTGTCTCGGGGTTGTAGTGCTCATAGGAATTGGGGCGCGCCGGGTCGCCGTCGTGGAACATGAGGCGGATCGCCTTCATCAGCCCCTCGCCCGCCTTCTCTCTCAGATCGGGGTCGAGCACGCGGGCGGCGTTGGCGAGAGCATCGGCGAGATGGGAGTTCACCATCGGCCAGCTCCGCCCGTTCCAGGGGCAGTTCAGCCGTTTCTCCTTCCACTCGGCCTCGGGAGAGTAGGTGGGGTCGGACTTCGCGGTAGCCGGAAAACCCTTGAGCAGCCAAAACTCGTTAGGATCCAGGAGCCACCGCGTGACCGACCCCGCGAGATCCGGCCCATACAGGTTGACGTAGAGCAACGGATAGAACCCCGTCGCCGGACGAGCCGGCGGCGGGGGTGGCCCGCTCGTATAGGAGTCGGCCCAGGACAGTCGCTGGGTGTGCCCAAACCCATCCACTAGAACATGGGGCCCACGTGTAGCCCACGACTGCCAGACGTGAGCAGGGTAGTCGCCGGGCATGAACAAAAGCCCGCCCACCGTGACTGCGGAAAACCTTTCGGCGGCGCCCGCGACACGGAAGGGCTCCCAGGAATCGGCTCGCGCACTCGCAAAGCTATAGCGGCTCATGTACTCCTGGCCAGTCTCGTTTTGATCGAAGATGTCGATCAGATTCACCTCACCATTCGCGCCCTTCATGCCGCGGGCTTGGCGCAGGTAATTCGCATAGCTCTCTAAGGCATCAAGATGATCGGCCTTGAGGACGGCGGGGTGATTTCCCATCAAAGTGCGCACCCCAGTTGCAAAGTCGGCGTGGTAGAAGTCGCGCGGTGGGCGACACGAGTAGTTGTGCCCCGGGAAGCTCCCGTCCCTCCGCCGCACCTTCCCCAGGTTATCGAGAATCCCCACCGCCAGCCGAGGGTCGTGCATCCAGGCCGCCTCGCGAAGATGCGCCTGCGCCGAGTAGGTAACGAAGTTCCGGAAGAACCCGACCCCCTCGGTGACGAAGGGTGAATAGGTAGCGGACTTGGGAGAATCCGGGTTGAGGACGGGGAGCTCCGGCAGGTCCACCGTGTTCAGCCGCAGGCCGTACCAGCGGTACCAGTAGGCGTTCGTGAGCCAGGGATCGCTCGACTCGAACTGAGGCACGGAGGCGAAGTACGTCCGCCACGCGCGCTCGCTGCGCGCCAACGGCTCGTCCCCTAGGGCGTCTTCGAGCGAGGCCCGGGCACTCTCGGGCCGAAGGTCCGAGCCGCACGCGAGGATCAGGGGGCGGTCG
>JAUJNV010000099.1 GCA_030447945.1 Fimbriimonas sp.
ACCGCCCTCTCGTGCGCTTTCCGAAAGTAGGCAAGTTCGTGACCTGGGTCATCGGGACGCTGCTTCGCAAGCCCGGCTTCGGCGGCAAGCAGATCATCATCTGGGACCGCTTCGCACGGATGTAATGGCGACATGCAGCCGCCCCTCTTTTCCCTGATCGTCGCCACAGTCGGTCGGACGGATCCGCTGGAGCGCTTCTTCGCGTCCCTTCACGCCCAGAAGAACCGGTCGTTTGAAGTTATCGTCGTCGATCAGAACGAGGATCCCCGGCTCGCTCCGATCATCGAGAGCCACTGGCGCGAGATGCCCATCGTCTGGGTAGCCAGCCGCCGCGGTCTCTCCCGGGCACGGAACGTGGGTCTTGCCCTCGCGCGGGGACAGGTCGTGGCGATCCCGGACGACGACTGCTGGTATCAGAGGGATTGTTTGGAGCGAGTGGCGACACTGCTGCGCCAGGCGCCGGAACGCGACGGTGTCACTGGAGTCGCCGCCGATCTAGACGGAACGCGGGTGGGCTCGGCGCAGTGGGATTCTGAGGCCGGGCCCCTCAACCGGTCGAACGTCTGGCGGCGGGGCTGCTCGACGACGATCTTTCTGCGACGGAGCGCCATGGAGCGGACGGGGCAGTTCGACGAGACACTCGGCGCCGGCTCGGGAACACCTTACGGCGCGGCGGAGGAGACCGATTATCTGCTGCGCGCGTTGCAGCAGGGCTGCAAGGTGTGGTACGACCCGGACCTGGTTATTCACCATGAGCAGTCGGTAAGCACATTCGATGCTCAAGCCTCCGAACGCGCGTTCCGGTACGGCATGGGCATCGGCTACGTACTGCGCAAGCACCGGTACCCACTCCGCTACTGCGCCGGAGGCTGGCTGCGGTCGTTCGGGGGCGTTGTGCTTAGCCTTGCGAGGATGCGGTTTGGGCAAGCGCGCTTCTACCGTGCCGCCTTGGCGGGCAAGTTCCTGGGCTGGCTGAGGACGTCGCCGGAATGAGCGTCCTGCCCCTTCGGAAGTCAAGGATAGCCTGGGCTCCAGTCGCACTCTTGCTCTTCTTCAGTGCCATCGCGCCCCTCGCGCTCACGCCGGACCTCCTCGCCAGCCCCCGGCTCGCCTACTTCCTCATCCCGCTCGTAATCGCCGCGTGCATTGTGCCTATCGCCGCCCGCTGGTCGTCGGGGAAGATCGACCTCGCCTACGTCCCCCTCTGGTTCGTCGCTTCCTATATCCTTCATTTCGGCCTCGGTCCGATCTCGACGGTGATTTTCGGAAGCCAATTCTTGAGGATCGGTGCCGAAGAAGGGCGATTCTGGCCCATCAACCTGGCGCTGGGCTTGGCACTGCTAGGAATTCTGTGCTTCTGGGCGGGCTTCGACTCACGAGCGGGCGTGAACTTGCAGCGCCGTTTTCGGCCGCTGCCTGCCTTCTGGAGTCGTGAGCGGATTCTGCCCATCGCTCTCGGCTGTATCGGTGCCGGTTACCTCGCTCGCCTCGTCTTCATCTACGCTACGGCAGGCGGAGTCGGCGAGTGGCTGGCCCAGAACAAGGACCAGATCATGCGGGAAGCCGAAGGTATTACCTACCTGAGCGCGTTCACCAACTTGGCGCCGATCGGACTGTTGGTCCTGCTCATCGCTGCCCGGCTTACCCGGAGCGTGAGAATATGGTGGATGTTCTGGCTGCTGCTGCCCGGGGAGCTCGGGTTCAGGCTCATCTCTGGCTCCCGAAGCGCCTTGGCTTTTTTGGTCATCCAGACCATGATCGCGATCTACATGACCGGCGAGCGCGGGCCCCGCCAAACTCGGCGATGGGGCATTTCGGCGCTGTCCATCCTTCCTCTGTTCCTTGTCCTTTACCCCGTCACGACGGCGTTGCGGGTGGGCGGCCTCAGCGATCCGCTGAAGCTCTTCCGAGAGTCGCCCGAGTTTATGAGGCCCGAGTTGTGGGCTTATTCGATCAGCACGCGGTTTCACGGTGTGGAGTCCGTGGCCTTGATCGCTGATAAAGTCCCGCGCGACCAGCCACACGACCTCGGGGAGCACCTGGCGCTGGTTGGTGTGGCGTGGGTTCCCCGCGCGGTCTGGCCTGAGAAACCGGGAATCAGCCTTGGCAAGTGGTTCCGCGACGAGATGGTGCCTCATGAGATGTACGCTGAGGGATCCGCGGTCGCCATAACGATTCCGGGAGAGTTGTATATGTCGTTCGGCGCGGCAGGCGTCGCCGTGGGCATGTTGCTGCTGGGAGGGTTTATGCGGACGCTCCACGAGCACATGGTCGTGCCTCGACGAAACCCGTCCGCCATGTTCGTCACCGCCTTCATGCTTCAGGCGCTCCTCATGGGGCTCGAGCAGGAGATCGGGTTTCACCTGACCTTCGGCATCGTGAACTACCTGATGTGCGTCGGGGTCGCTTTCCTCCTGGCCCGCACCGCGCGGCCGCCGACGAGGGCGGAGAATTGAAAATCCTGGTCCTCACCGACGGATTCGTGCCGGAACACGTCGGCGGCATCAGCAAAGCGGTGCTCCAAGAGACCGAGGAGCTCGCCCGGCGGGGGCACGAGGTGACGGTGCTAACTCGGCGCCACGGTCCGGCGTTCCCCGAACGCGAGCAGACGGCCCTCTTCGACATCGTGCGCCATCCCGGACCGCCCCAGGGCTCGAGGTTCTACTATCTGCACCCGCTCACGACCCTCCGCCGGGTGCCGCGGGCGATCGAACGTCTCCATTCAGAAAGGAGCTTCGATGTCATCTACGTCCAGAATACGTTTCAGGCGGCCGCGCTGGCGAAGGCCAAAGTCTCTCCGACCCGCGTCTGGGCGTTTCACGCCCCCGCCCCCTTGGAGATACGGCTGGACGCGGTACAGGGCAAGTACGGCCCCCTGGCTCCGGCCGCACTGCGGGCAGCGTCTAAGGTGGCGGCGATCGAACGCCGGGCTCTGGAGAGCATGGACGCCGTCTTCACGCGGAGCGGGTTCATGGCTGATCAGATGGACGAGGCGCATCCTGGCGCGTGCATCCGCCGCTTGCGCCCTATCCCTTTGATGGTCGATATCGAGAGGTTTCCCTTCGTTGCGACGACCGGGGATGCTCGGGCCCGACTGGGCCTTGCCCCGGAGCGACGGATTCTCCTGACCGTGCGGCGCCTCGTTGCGCGACAAGGGGTTCAGAGTCTGGTCAAGGCGATGCGAAGCGTCGTCGATCACCACCCCGAGGCGCTGCTGCTAATTGCCGGCAAAGGATATTTGGAAGGCGAAGTCGCGGCGCTGCTGCACCATCTCCGTCTCGAAGAACATGTGCGGCTGCTTGGCTTTGTCCCCGAGGACGATTTGCCCACTTATTATCAGGCGGCGGACCTGTTCGTGTTGCCGAGCAACGAGCTAGAGGGGTTTGGCCTGGTGACGCTTGAGGCGATGAGCAGCGGCACGCCTGTCTTGGCTACCCCCGTCGGCGCGAACGTTGACGTGGTGGGCAGCTTCGACCGAGGGTATCTCATGGAGGGCAGCAGCCCGGAAGCGATCGCTGAAGGGATCTGCGGCTGGCTCGAGGGCGGTCCGTCGCCTTCTGTTCGTGAGGCCGTCCGACACTACTGCGTCGGACATTTCTCCCCGACACACGTTGGAGACCTTCTCGAGCAAGCCTTCGCGTCGGCGCGCGCGGAGGGCCGGGGGGCCCCCGCTTGAGCCCGCAACCTGGGGCGGCCAGGCCCCTTCCCTTCGTCTCCGTTAATCATCCCCATGCGGAATGAAGAGCGTACGTCGCCGCCGCCCTCGACACCGTCCTTGCCAACGACTACTGCCTCGAACGGCAGGAACTCCCGGTCGTGGACGGAATGAGCACCGATCGTTCCCGCGAGGTCGTGGCCGAGTATGCAGCGGCGCTCTCGGAATCCGGCTGCTCGAGAACCCCTTGAAGCGATATCAGACCCACGCCCTGGAACCGGGCCCCGCGTGGCGAACGGCGAGGTGATCGTGCGGCTGGATGCACACGCCGAGTACCCACCCGACTACATTCGGCAGTGTGTCGAGGCCCTTGACACGCCGGGCGTGGGTTGCGTGGGCGGATCCCAAAAAGCCGTCGGAACCGCCAGTTGGGCCAGGGCCATCGCCGCGGCCGTAGGTTCGCCCTTCGGCACCGGCGGCGCGCGCTACCGCGGCTCCGGGCAGACCTCGCTTGTAGATACGGTGTGGCTCGGATGTCGGCGGCGCGCGAGAGACGCCGCAGGATTCAGGCGCGGTTCGGACGAGGCCTGGATCGTGAACGAGGATTACGAACTGAACATCCGCCTACGAAAATCCGGCCTGTCGGTCATGTTCTCCGACGCAATCTACGGATCTACTGCCCGCGCGCGTCTATTTCGAAGCTCGCGCGCCAGTACGCGCGCTACGGTTTGAGGGCGAGGACCGTCATTGCTCACCCAGGCAGCATCAAGTTGCGGCAACTCATCCCCGCCGCCTTCGTTTTTGCACTAGCCGCCGGACTGGCCCTGCTTCCGCTCACGCCTCTCCACCCTGTGGGTCGGCGTGAGCTACCTGCTCGCGAACCTAGTCGCCTTCGGCGGCTACTGCGGTGCGAAAACGACCTCGCGCTGCCCTGGCGCTCCCCGTCGTCTTCGCGACGATCCATCTGACGTGGGAGCGGGCTTCCTCGCCGGATATCCACTGTGGTTCGTCCGTGGGTCCGGCCGAAGAAGTCGTGGAATGAGCTGCAGGCCGAACGCTAAGGCGAACACCAAGCCCGCGATCACAACCCGCCGCGGGTACGTAGCCTCGTCCGACTCCTCGGCAGGACGAGTACTTCGAACCGAGCCGGGTCTCGCTGCTCGGCGATGCGCGCCCTCTGTAGCTCGACCCTCCAGTTCCTGGAAGCGCTTCGCGCCGACTGTACCTGCCGCGCCTGCGCGACCACGGCAAACTGCTGGGGCGAGCGCAGCGTGGTCTCTCTGGAGCTCGGCTTCGTCCAACCGCGCCTCAGTCCGTTCGTAGCGCTTTCAGCTCGGCCTGCGCGGCGGCGAGTCCGGCATTCAGGCCTTGGGCCAGGTTCTCCTTCTCCTGCCCGATGAGGGTTCCGGTAAAGCGCTCGATGCTCGCCACTTCCGCCTTCGAACGCCCGGCATCGGGACTGGTCGGCGTGTAGATGTCCGACTTCAAGGGCGACTCGCCGCTTGGCCAAATCATTGACGAGGTCCATCGACTCGCCGTAGAAGGCGCGAAGGGCAGCGATCTTACCGGCCGGCGTGTCTGCCTGCTCGAGCATCTGCTTCCGTGTGTACTTCTCACTCTGCCGAAGCTGTGCCGTCACGCTTTCGACGCGCGCCCCGGCGTCCTGAACCTTCTCGGCCATGCGACGAGTCTCGAACGCGGCTCTCGGATCCGAAACGGGCTGCGGCGGAAAGCCTCGGCGAGAAGATTCCGCTTCGTCCGCAGGGTGGCCGCTGACGCTTTCACCTGGTCCTCGAGAAATTTGCGTAAAGCCTCGGATTGATTCACCGTCAGTCGTTTGGAGGCTCGCTCGAGGTGGCGTCGGACGCTCCTCAGGATAGCGGCGGCCAGCTTTGGATTCTCGTCTTCCACCTCCGTCACGAGGAAGCCGTTCTTGTCGACATCCGCCTTCAGCCGTCCGAGAAGCGCCTTAACGGCCTGCGATTCCTTCTTGACTTTGTAGTGGCGGACGAGGTCGTTGTCCCGAACCACCTCTCGTAGGCAGGCGCGGCTCTTCATGATGCCGATCGCGGTCTCGGGGCTCGATCCCACCTGCTGCGTCCGGGCGCCGATCGACGGGAAAAGTGTTTCGGATGGCTCTCCGGAAGCCGTCCTGGGTAGTCCAGGTATCGAGGACGCAGGCCCGGACCGGGCCAGCGGAAAGTACAGCGTTTCGGTGGAGCGGAAGCGGGTCCTCAGGAGAAAGGTGCCCGCGTAGGCAGCAGCGGCGCAGACCAGAGAAACTGCCATCAACCGGGCGAAGAAGGGGATCTTCATTGGAGGTTTACCGTCCGCCAGTGTAACACTACCGAACCTGGGCGGGTTCCTCGCGCGCGGAATCCCGGACGGGGTGTGATCGTAGCGTGATGAACGAAGGCAGATCGAGATTTGGCAGCGGATGCTCGATATCGCGTCCCATGGGTCTCCGCCGTATGCGATTGACAATGCCCCGGCCCAGGATCCTCCCGGTCTGGGCAAGGAAGGTGAAGTCAGACCGGAACGAGCGCGAGCGGACGTACTCCTCATCCAAGTCACACTTGATGGGGAGGAGGACCTTCATATAGAAATCTTCACGATCCTCGCGCGCCTGAAGAATGTCCTCTTCGTGACGGAACTTAATCGCGGTGGGCCCGGTGATACCGGGGCGGACCGAGAGAATTACCTGGCGCTGCCCTTCCGGAAAGCGCTCCACGTACTTCGGCACCTGCGGGCGTGGGCCAACGAGGCTCATGTCGCCCCTCAGCACGTTTAGAAACTGCGGCAACTCGTCGATCTTCGTCCCTCGCAAAACCTTGCCAAGGCGGGTAATGCGGGGATCGTCCGACGAGGTGACGGATGGCCCCTTCGACTGCGCGTCCTGAACCATCGTCCGGAGCTTGTAGATGTGGAACCGCCGCCCACCGCGCCCGATACGGGTCTGCCGGAAAAAGATAGGGCCGCGCGAGTCAAGTTTAATGGCGAGGGCCGCGACAGCTAACACCGGACTAAACAGCACTACGAGCGCGGAGGATACGGTTAAGTCGAGCGCCCGCTTACACGGCTCGTACAGAATCCGTTTAGACACGGCAAGCGGTACAGAATCCACTGAAGCTCTTCTTTCCATTTGGCCACCAAAACACAACCAGTGCGGGCGTGTTCAGGCCTCGTCGCCCCCGCCTGCTTACTTGACGACGTTGTTCATCGCAGAGTGTCGCCATTCTCCTGTCCTATTTTAGACCGGTTGGAGCAGACGGGTGATAAAGAAGGTCCGACTTGAGCTTAAAAATGGGCGGGGGGAACCCCTTTCATCATGCCCGGACCTTTCATGACGGAGCCGACGGCTCCTCTGGGGGCTGTTCTACTGACGTCACTTCTCGTCGCCACGACCGCGCGAGACCGGTGGCGGAGCGTCAGGGGCATGGAGCACCCGAATAGGAGCCTGTGCCCCAGTAGAAGGCTGCCGTTGCGCCCTTTCGGGAGGGGAACGTAACGCACGCCCCCCTCGTTACGTTTGAAGTAGGGTCCTATGCTAATGCGACAAGTCTCTCTCTTAATGTTCTTGCTGGCCTTCATCGCCGCCTCGGTGGCGCAGGCTCCGAAAACGGCTCCGGCGAAGCGAGGCTCCGCTCCCAAGGCGCGTGCGGTGAAGCTCAAGGAGGGGGACGCCCTCACCGTGATCGTGTACGGTTTTGATCAATACAAGAGCGAGTGCGTCGTCTTGAGCGATGGCTCGATCATCGGCAAGGGGTTCGGGCAGATCCCCGTGCTGGGCAAGACGCCCGCCCAGGTCGAAGCGCATATCACCCGGCTCCTGAAGAAGAACATCAAAGAGCCGATTGTGAGCGTGCTGATCGAGAAGCAGCGCGACGAGACGGTTTTCCTCACGGGGGCCAAGTCCGCGAACGGCGGGGTCATTACTCTGGCTCCGAACATGGACCTGCGGCAAATTGTGGCGATGGCCGATCTTCCGGGCGACGCCGACCTGTTTGAGGCGCACCTCGTCCGAAGCGGCCAGACGATCGAGCGAGCGCGAGTGCTGGAGATCATCCAGG
>JAUJNV010000100.1 GCA_030447945.1 Fimbriimonas sp.
GGCGCCAGCCGCTCTCTGTCGCACCCCCCGCGCCCGCCCCCCCCCCGCGCGCGCGCCTCCCGCCCCGCTCCAGCGCGCCCGCCCAGGCCCCCCACCACGGGCGCTCCACCCCCCCCCGGCACCGGTCGACCCCGCGCCCACCCCAGCAGAACACCATCGACACCATGATGTGCACCGGAGGGAGTCGCTCCGTATGCTCCCCGGTTAGAGCGTAGTCAGTCGTGTTGAAGGATGTGGGCTTTCTCTTCTTCGGGTAGTAGGCGAAGCGAGCGGTGACTGAGTCGTTCAGGATGGCGTTGAGCGCCTCCTTGTGGCGGGCAGCCGGGACGTAGAAGGCGCTCCCGCTTTCGAGCTGAGGGCCCCACAACTTCGGGCTGCCACCACCGTCGTAGCCCATGGTCGGGATCTTGAGGAGCTCCAAGGCACGGTACGCGCGGTTCTGCGTGATGAGGTCCCAATGGTCGAAGGACAGGAGGGGGGTGTCCGCCACCCGCATGAGTTCCAAGATCGCCGGCGGTATCTGGTCGGTCTGGGCGGTCGCCGCCGGCGTGAGCGCGCAGGCGGCCAGTACGGCCAGGGTCCTCATCACTTACAGTATAGGGAGGAAGCTTCAAGCTCAAGCTCGACGGCGCGAGCATGCACCGTTAGCAGTTCCAGTTCCGAGGGGCACCTGAACACCCCAGGCCCCCCGCCGCGTCCAGGCTTTGGGCGCAGGTGCGTCGGAGGTGGCTTATCGTGGCGAAGTTCAAGGTCTGGGGTGCGTGCGCGGTAGGAGGCGTGGCTCTACTCGCCCTCGCGGGGAGCTTGGTCTCCGTCCCGGCTCATGCCGGGGAAGGGAAGCCGCGTGAGCGGATGGCGGAGCGGAAAATCGACCCTGGCACGGTGTTCATCACGCATGTCGAGCTTCGGCAAGTGCATGTACGCGAGGCGCTGACGGCGCTCTTCCGACACCTGGGTCTCGCCTATTCCATCGCCCCGGACGTTCAGGGCAAGGTGACGCTGAGCCTACGGGAGGTGACCTTCGGAGAGGCGTTCGACGCTATCCTGCGGCAGGTCGACGCGACGTACCGCATAGAGGGCGGGGTGTTCAACGTCATCTCCAGGGAGGGTCCCCGAGAGCTCTTGTCCCCTTCGGAGCGGGCCTCCATTCAGGAGGCGAACGTGCCGTCGGCCGTGACGAGCGACCGCGACTACCTATACGTGGTGCGGCCCAACCGGGTGGTCAAGATGCGCAAGTCCGACTTGCGAGTCGTTTCTCAGGGAAGAGTCGAGAAGGAGATCGACGTTCGCTGAGGCCGAACCCTATCGTCACAGGCACCGCGCCGCCCCCGCATCCCCCCGCCCCATTGGCCTGGATGGCGAGGTGGGATGCGCGCCGTCTGAGGTTCTACGATACCTATCCCTCAACGCTGACGAGGGCTCTCTTCACCCGTGGCTCGGCGGGATCGCGCCGTTTGCGGCTACCCCCGGAAATGCGGCCGATCATGAACGCGCCGTAGCGGCAGAGCGTGCTCTGCTCCGGAACGCCGACGCGAAACGCTCGCTACCGGAAAAAGGCAGAAAAGGCAGGAGTGCGCTTTACGACGGACGGGCCCGAATAGGCGGAGAAGGCAAAGAAGCCAGGGGAGGCAGAAAGGGCAGAGGAAGGGTAGGAGAAGCAGGAAAGGCCGGAAAGGCTTTGATCCGAGCAACGCGAAGGGCACCTGCGAGCACCCTGACATTCCTTACACGCTTGAGATCCTCGAAGGGCCGCTCGCGGTGGGGCAAGAGACACTCACCACCTGGGAGACGCGCCGAAAAGGCGATCTGATACTCCACGTCATCTCGCCGATTCACTCGGTGAAAGATCGCCTCGCGCCGGCAATACATTTCAAGGACCTTAACTCGGCCAGGCAGGCGGCCCAAATTGCCAAATTACACAAGGTCGATTTCGCTGCCATTACATGCTGGTGCGAAACTGAAGGCGGCGCGAAGGCGTTTTCGATCTTCGAGACCTTCATGCGCGAGCAAATCCAGCGCAACCGCGTTGGAGTCTGACGAGAGACTCTGCGACCTCCTGCACGGTGACGAAGGCAGAAGCCTAGGGCTGCTCGTCGGGCGTTTGCGAGTTCTGGGTGAGGTACCCGCGCTTCGCCAAGAATCGGATGAGCGGCCAAGCCGCCGCCATGGTCAAGAGGATCGCCAGGAGGAGCCACACGTCTCTCACGGACGGAGCTCGTGCGTGGATCGGGCTGAGGAAGAAGATATGCACGAGTAGGCCTCCCAGGAGTCCGGGCGCCCACTTCTTTAACCAAGCTTTGGTCTTTTGCATCGCGCCATCTGCGGTAGCGACGTTATCCGGCGGCGGCGGGCGCGGATGAGCTCGACAACCGTGTGCGGGTAGGCGTCGATCACCGGGCAGTCGCGCCGCGGATGTCCGGCTTGATCCATCTCGTGGTGCTCGGGGTCTTTCTTGACGATCGAGGTCAGCGCCTCGACCCCAGAGGCTTGGCGCGCGTGGGCGTTCTCGAACCACGCCGGCGCGGCGCTGATCGGCGAGGTCGAAAATCGCTTGGTGATCTTCAGGAACGCGGCGCAGGCGACGAAGGCGGTGGCCTCGTTCCCCACGTCGAAGGGGTGCATCTTCAGGAAGCCGGTGAGGAACCGCGCGGCCTGGGATGTCGAACTCTTCTCGCCGTAGGCATACTGGTAGGCCGTCGCCTCCTCCAGGCGGGCGTAGTTGAAGTGGTGCACCTTCTTGGTCACCTGCAGGTTGATCCACAGGACGTCCTGGACGGTGAGGTAGTGCAATGGCGACATCAAGCGAGGCTCCCCCGAACTGGGGCTCGGAGGATGGCGTTGCGGAGGGTCATCCTCGACCCGCCATTCGCGACCGTTCCCGGCCCCGAAACCGGCCTTAGTCTACACACCCCGCTGCCGATACCGCAATGCGGCCTCGTGTCGTCCTTAACGAGTTCACGGGGGCGCGTGGCTGCTCGTCGCGACGTGGACGTGGCGGCCCTCTCCGTCGAAAAACCCATGAGTGTTTCCGCGCCGGTGGAAGAGGCCGTCGCTGAAGCGGGCTCGTTTACGTGTCGGACGAGATGCCCGGCATCACGCGCAAACGGGAAGGGGAAGGGTTCGACGCGGCCCCGACGGCAAGAAAATCAAAGACGGGCGCGAGCTGGAGCGCATCCGCTCCCTCGCCATCCCCTCCCGCCTACGAAGGCGTCTGGATCTGCCCCCTGCCCAACGGCCACCTCCAGGCGACGGGCAAGGACGCGCGCGGGCGCAAGCAGTACCGCTACCACCCTCGCTTCCGCGAGGTCCGCGACGAAGGCAAGTTCCACCGGATGATCGACTTCGGCGAGGCCCTGCCCCGCATCCACGAGCGGATCGAGGAGGACCTGAGCCTCCCCGGCCTGCCCGGAGAAGGTGCTCGCCACCATCGTCTACCTCCTCGAAAAGAGCCTCATCCGCGTCGGGAACGAGGAGTACGCGAAGAATAAGTCCTACGGCCTCACCACCCTCCGCACCCGCCACGTCAAGGTGCAGGGCCAGGACATCGAGTTCAACTTCATGGGCAAGAGCCACGTCCGGCTACCAAGATCCACGACCGTAAGCTCGCCCGGATCGTGAAAAAGGTCCAGGACCTGCCGGGACGGAGCTGTTCGCCTACCTCGACGGCGACGGCCACCGCCACCGTGACCTCCGCCGACGTGAACGCCTACCTCAAGGAAGATCGCGGGCGACGAGTTCACCGCCAAAGACTTCCGCACCTGGTCCGGCACCGTCCTCGCCCTCGTGGAGCTCGCGTGCGAGCCGGCCGAGACGAAGAAGGCGCTCAGGGGAACGTGAACACCGTTCTGAAGACCGTCGCCGGCCACCTGGGCAACACCCCCGGCCGTCTGCCGCAAGGCTTACGTGCACCCGCCGTGATCACTCTACCGCAGAAAGATCTCCGTCGCCACCTCCCGAGCGCCCGCCCAAGAAGGGAGAGGAAGACCCCCAAGCCGCCGCCGAAATCGTCGAGCACGCCGAGGACGTGGTGCTCGACTTCACTCAAGCGGCACGAGGAGGAACTGGAGCAAACCGCCACGGCACCGGTCAAGCCGAAGAGGAGGAAAGCGGCTTGAGAGTATCGAGTCAGCATCGAGTTTTGGGAACCGGAGCCTTCTCCTCAACACTCAACACTCAACACTCAACACTAAAACTCCAGCGCCTCGTGACGCAGGCTCGGTACGCCAAACGCAGCTACTGCGCCCGTGTCGGCTTGCCTCGAGCGTGGCGCTGAAGGAGTGCCGAAGGGTGCTTGAACCGGTCGTGGGCCTTGTCTGCATCAGGACCATTCGCGTCGTCGTCCGCCAAGCTCGGTCGCGGACTCTCATCAAAGCCTTCCTTCCCTCGCCAGAGCCCGCTTCCCGCTGGTAACAGCGCGAGATCCCAGATGAACGTGCGGAGTTCGCGCGACACCTACCGGGAGATATGCGCGCCAGTCCCCTCTGCCTGTCGCTCCCCTTGCTCCCCGGTCCTGCTCGTGATGGGGAACCGGTCTGCGCCGCGACCGCCGCGCTGCGACGTCCAGATCATTGGCGCGGCCCAACGTCCCACGTTTCGACAGCTTCGAAGTAGCCGAGCTCAATGACCGTGGCGATCTTGCGGGCACGGTCCGCCAAGCCCTCACGAGCGTCAACGCCGGCGAGCCGATCAACGTGCCGGGCGCGATCGGCAAGTACTGGCAAGAGCATTTACAGCGCGCCGTCGTCTGGCAAGGGAATGTGCCGCGGCTGTTGTTCAAGGGGCGGGTGGGCAACAACTCTTCGGTGACGGACATGAACGACATCGGGGAGGTCGTCGGACGCACGCAGTACGGTGCGTTCCTTTGGAGCCGGGGGACGTACCGCTTCATCGGCAAACTGCCCTGGACCGACGTCCGACACGGACGCCTCATCACTCGCCGTTGCCGTGAACAACCGGACGGACGTGGCGGGCTACACCTTTGTCGACGCTGGCGGCAGCCGTGGCTCGACTTCCACACAGGGCCTCATCCTCCCAATCCCTCCCGTGCGTTTCTCTGGCGGGACGCTTACACCCTTAGGTGGTCCAGAGGGACGGGCGCTGACCTCGCACGAGGCAATCCGGCCTACTGCCCTAGGCGAGGAGGCCACATCCTGGGCGAGTACATCCCCTCGCCCGCCGACTCTTCGCGGAACCCCCCAGCGGGCGTTTCTCTGGGAGAAGGGCAGGATGCGCCTTCTCCCCCTGCTTCAAGGAAGAAGGCGGCACGGCCACCATCTATGCGAGCGCGGTCAACCGCCACGGCGATTCCGTGGGGTCTTCTTATGGCTGGTCCTTTGGGAGCTACCGGTCAGGGTACGCGCGGCAGTCGCCGTACTCTGGAAGGGCGGCCAAGCCGTGCCCCTGGGCCTAGGTCAGGCCCAGGGCATCAACGACCAAGCAGATCGTGGGGGAGGCCACGGAGATCAAGTTTGGCGGAGGTATCCGAAGTTCGGCGGGCCGTACTCTGGCAAGCGGGGCGCGCTTCTTCCTCGACGATTTGGTGGTTCAGCGCGGCTGGCGGCTAGTCCGCGCCTCGCGGTCAACAACCGTGGCAGATTCTCGCGGCCGGACGCCGACAAGGCCGGTGGCTTCCTCCTCTGAGCCCGAGGCGTGGGGCCGCGTGGCCCGGTAGGCGGCGGGGCGCCAGCGCCGGCCTCGGGAATCTCTTCATCTGCTCTACCTGGTTCTCGCGACCTCTGGTTGCGGCTCCCCGAGCGGAGAGCCCAGCGGGAGGCCGGCGGGTCAGCGACTCCTCCTGGGTCGCCCAAAGCAGGACCCCTCGGGCTACGCGCACGAGTACATCGCCTACGCGCTGCCCATCCGCCAATGCCGTCGAAGTCGAAGCGGTCGCCATCAACGCCCGTGGGCAAGTCCTGATGAACGTGTTGGGAAAGCAGGACCGGGCGTGGCTTCTCGATCATGGACGCTGGACGCGCTTGCCAGCGCCACCGGCAGGATCGAGGTATGAGCACACGCGCGGCATCGGCTTGGCCGGACGACAGGACGGTGTTCATTAACTTCAAGGTGGAGGGTATGTGTACGCCAACACGTACTCTCTCGCCTTCGTCTGGCAAGGAGCCGGGTGAAGACCATCGCTACCAGCGAGCCGCACCGCGACAGCCACTTCATGACTGCGGCGGCGGACGGCACGGCCGCGAGCGTCTTCAGCGAGCGGCTCTCCCACGATGCCGCGCTACGTTCCAGGCTTCATGTGGCGTCGAGGCAAACTCGTCCGCCTCCGGGCCGGCGAATACCCTGTCCTGCCGGCCTTGGTGGCGAGAATCGCGGGCGATCGCGAGGCCAACGGGCGGCCCATCTCTGTAGAGGGGGCGACCTGGACCGAAGGAGAGTCGCACGCGCGTGCGTTTGAGTGGCGTAAAGGGCGCACGGATCTGGGACGAGGTCACGTAATCGCTGTCAACGGGCGCGGGTGGATCCACTCGGGACGGGCCACAGCAGCTCCAGCTTCCCGGTCGTGGCTGAGGGCGGGCGGACAACGGACGAAGTTGGCGGAACGGAGCTTCTACCCGGCGTTGCCGGTCGCATTAAGTAACGATCATCGGGTATGGCAAGTCGAATGAACGGCTACCGCTCCGGTGCCCTGATTTGGCGAGCCGGCCATCCTTTGGAGCTCCACCGCTTGTGCCGCATGCCCGGGAGTGGCGGCTCACCAAGGCGGTCGCCATAAGCCGTAACGGCTGGATCCTTGCTCGCGGCGAGAATGACGGCTCCTCTCGCCCGTTCGGTATCCAGCCGGTGTGGCGTGGAGAGAGTGTTGAGTATTGAGTGTTGAGGAGAAGGCTCGAATCTCAATATTCAAGCCGCTCTCCTCCTTCACGTAAAGCGGCCCGTAGGTGTCGCGTGCCCGGTAGTCCGCCGTCTGCTGGCACATGCTGCCGAAGCGGTGCCACGCGCTGGACGGAAGACGTCCTCTTCCGGCGGTGTGCGCATGTCCACCGGGATGCGGAGCATGGAGGCGATTGTGATCAGGTCCGCGCCGATGTGGCCGTAGCTCACGGCACCGTGGTTCGCTCCCCAGTGCGACATGACCGTGTAGGCGTCGCGGAAGGGGCCGCTCCCGTCGCAGCGGGGGACGAACCAGGTGGTGGGCAAGGGTCGGGTTCGTGCATCGAGGGCGTCGTGGACGTCGGGCGGAAGCCGCACGGTTTCGCCTTCCGCGATCTGGAGCACGGGTCCGAGGCCGGCGACAAGGTGACCCGCGCCATCGTGCAGGGCGTAGCCGCCGTCGTGAAGTCGGTCGACCACCCGCCGCCGGGGAAGTAGCCGGGTCGGAGGCGCACCAGCGCGTGGCCTGGAGGCACTCGTCCGCTCCTTTTCGGTGATCTCCCAGTACGGCTTGCACACGGGCATTCCGTCGACGCTCTGCTCGCCCGTCCAGTCCAGTGCGGAGGGGGCCGGAGTTGATGAGGTGCAGAACCCGTTCTGCCCGCCCGGTAACGGGTGGCCCCGTCACGCGGTACACGGAGTCGGGCGACCGAATAGGTGCGCACGTCGGAGAACATCTGGGCGGTGCCGTGAGGAGGTGCCCCAGGAGCATCGTCGCGCCGTTCGAAGTCGTTTTCCGTGGCGACGACGTGCGGCTGGCGGATGCCGTTCCAGTCGAAGCTCGTGCAGGGATCGCCTCCATGAAGTCGCCGTTCGGAAAATGGTCCGTCAGTTCCGCTGGCCCTGGAAGCCGCCCGCGATGGCGTTGTGGCCCGCCGCCTGCTCGGGTAGCCCATCCTCTTCGAGCTGGTTGCCCACCATGAGGTCCCGCGCGATGAGCGCCGCATCTTCACGCTCGTCTGCCAGTCCTCGTCGCTTCTGTTGCGCGCGTCCGCTGCTTCTCCCGCGGGTTCGGGTCCGTCCCCTCCAGGCAGTTCGTGAGGACCCAGTCCAGCGCGCGACGGTACTCCTCCGGGTCGAACATCCCCTTGCGGATCCGCCCCGCGAACTCGGCCATGTCCACCGTCTCGACGCGCATCCCGAGGTACCGCCCAGTCCATGGTCCACCACGGAGCCGCAGCCCGGGGGGACGCCGCCCATCGCGAGGTACGACTTGCCGCGCATGCTCGCCACCGCGAGCCCCGCCCGCACGAACCGCAGGATCTTTTCCTGAACGTCGTCCGGGATCGTCTCGTCCCCCAGATCCTGCACGTCCCGCCCGTAGATGCCAAAGCAGGGAACCCCGCTCTGGTTGTGCCCTGAAAGCGCCGCCGCGAGGTACACCGCGCCCGGCCGGTCGGTGCCGTTAAAGCCCCAGATCGCCTTGGGGGTCGTCGGCTCGGTGTCCGTCGTCTCCAGGCCGTAGCACCAGCACGGCGTCACGGTCAGGGAGACGCCCACGCCTTCGCGGGCGAACTTCTCTGCCGCGTCGGCGGCCTCGGGGAAGCCCCCGATGCACCGATCGGCGATCACGCACTCGACCGGGTGCCCCGTCGCGTGCCGGAGCTCCCGCGAGATCAGCTCGGCCGTTCGCTGGGCCATGCCCATCGTGACCCCTTCGAGGGACTCGCGCACGCCGCCGTAGCGGCCGTCGATCGTAGGGCGGATGCCGACCTTGGGCAGTCCGCCCCGCAGGCGATTGGTGGGTGGGTTCGTCATGGGCTGTCGTCACCGCTTTTACCCGGCGGTGGCGCTACGCGGGGTAAAAGCCGCGAAGAAGCCCCTCGCTGCCTCGAGAAGGTGGAGGAACGGGCGGGAGAAGCTGTGAATCACGTCCGTGACACTCTGCGCCAACTGATCGAGGGAGAGGACTTCATGCCTCCCGCGAAAATGCTCGCCACGGTGAGCGCCAAGAACGCGGTCGTGGTACCGCCGGGCTGCCCCTATTCCATCGCCACGAACGTCGCGCACGCCGAGGTGTGGCAGCGCCTCTGGCTGGCCCGGCTCCAGGGTCTGCGGCGGCCGAAGATCTGGAAGGAGGAGCCCGACTTCCCCGTGGTCCCACCCGAGCGCTGGCCCGAGGTGCGGCAGGCGTTCCTGGACGGGTTGGAGACGGCCCTGCGTATCGCCGGGGCCGAGCCCTTCGCGCACCAGATGGAGAGCGACGAGGCCGCCTACCGGACGCTGAACCAGATCGCTGTCCACGGCGCGTACCACGTCGGGCAGATCCGGCTGCTGAAGCGGATCCTGCGGGAGCACAAACAGCGGCGGTTGAGCGACGCCTCTTCATCCTGACTGTCCCAAAAGTAACAGGTCACGCCCTCGGCTGCACTCAACATGCTGAAGCATCCATAGAGGCCTGATATGATGTACTCGCTCTGGCCCGGAGGTAATGGCGATGAGGCTGTGGAGGTGGTTGACAAGTATTGCGTGGCTTATGGGGAGCGCAACGTGCCTCGCCCAGGATCTCTCTCAGAAGATCACGCTGGATGCAGGCGCGACGGGCGCGCCGCAACTGCTGCAAACTCTCTCGAAACAAACCGGCGTTCCTCTCACGGCGGCGCAGAACATGGCGAACGAGATCCTGTTCGTGCGGGTGCGGGAGATGCCTCTGACGGTTCTCATGAAGCGGCTCGCGCACCTAACGGGCGCGAAGTGGGAGAAGGCGGACAAGGGCTACCGCTTGGTGCCGGACACGCGGGCCCAACGGCAAGACGTAGAGGGTGACCGGGACCGGATCGCCGCGAGCCTGCGCAAGGCCCTGCGGAAGAGCGTTGAACAAGGCGACGCTCCCGTGTGGGACGCGGCGGGGGCGCAATTGGCCATGCAGCAGATGCGCGCCCGGCATGAGGCGCTCCGCAGACCCGGTCGAAGCCAACGCCCCATGCCGCCGGTGTGGTCGCCGATTGCTCCTGCCGAGCGTGCGCTGGCACGCCTCCTCGTCTCGATGGATCTGCGCGACCTCGCGGCGATCCCTCCGGGGCGGAAGGCCACGTTTGCGACCCATCCTACTCGGATGCAGTGGCCACTGGGGGCGGCGGGCGTGCGAGCCGCGGAGACGTTCGCGGTCGAAGAGGGGGCCGTCATCCAGTCTCTGCCGAAAGGGGACGATTGGGCAAGGCGGCAGGCGGGCTACAAGCTCGGGCGCACGGCGCCTGACTCTTACCAGCAGTACGTACAAGAGATTCGAACGCCGGTGCGTGCGGTGCTGTCCGTCCTGAACTCGGGGCACAGCGCTTACATCTTCGGCCTCGTGCTCCTCGACGCGGAGGGCTACTTCGTCGTCCAAGCCGTGACGATGTTCCCGCTGGAGCCTTCTTCCCACGCGTGGCCCGCGGCCTGGAAGGACCGCACCCTGCCCGTGTCCCCCTCGAGCCTGGTGATCGCGGAGAAGGCCCAGTGGAAGACGATCGACCCTACGACCACGAGTCATGAGGAGGTCCTGCGCGCGATGGCGAGGGAGCACGCTCCGGCCGCACTGCCGGCGCCAGAGCTCGATCCGGCGCGCCGGGACCCGCTGGGCTATGGGATGGACGATGGTCTCCGCGGGCTGGCTCAGGCGGCGGGAAAGGACCTTATCGCGCTCCTCCCCGACCAATCCCTCGGATCTGCTCTGGCTGTGCTGCGAGAAAAGAAGCCCACGCTGGGTCAATTCCTCGAAGCGATCGCGCCGTATGTCGCGTTCGAGGACGGCGAGACGCTCGTGGCACGCCCCGCCCTCCCCTCGTGGGCGCGGCGGCTGAGGACGGATCGGGCCTCGTTGAGCCGTTTGTTTGTCCAAGGGCGAGCCAAAGGCTTCGCCTCGCTCCGAGACGCCGCCCGCTATGCGCTCTCTCAGAGCCCGGAGAGCCCGGAGAGCGGGCTGGAAGGGGTTTGGCTACGGGTCAACGGCTGGATGGCCCCTCCCTTTTATCAGGCCGAGACGGCACTGGAACAGCGATGGCGAGATTGGCTGCGGCTTTACGGGTCCCTGACCCCGACGCAGCTCCAAGCCCTCACGACAACGGGGCTCACCGCGTCGCAGCTAACGGCCGCTCAACGAGAGGAGCTTGATCGCTGGATTTACCACCGGGCCACGTACAACGGCATCGGCCAAAACGGTGGCGACGGGGCAAGGGACCCGAGGGGCCGCCCTTATACCGCCGACACGACGATCATACTTCCAACGGGGCTTCCCCTCGACGCCCAGCTGACGATGGAAGCACTGGGCAAGCCGTCCGCCTTCCTTTCCCATGAGGGGAATCCGGTCATAAACTTCGACCTGAACAGCGTCGCGCGCACCGCACACGAGGCGGAGAAGCGGGGGCCAGACGCTCGCCAACATGGCAACCGGTACTTCCCCGGCGGAGACACGACCCTGACCTTCAGGATCCGGTTCACGCCACGCATTGCCGCCATGACCCGGTTGCACGACCTATGGATCGACGCGAGCAGGGGTCCATTTCACTGGGACCAGCTTCCGGAGAGCCACCTCAAGGTGATCCAAGGCGTCCTGGCAGCGCTTCGGCAGAAGGCCGCCGGAGGGACACTATCCTCAAGCGGGCTCAAGAGAATGTAGAGCGACTCCCTCCCGTCGCCCGGATGGTTCGTGCCGGGGAGGGGGAGGGCCAGGGTGGGGGTTCTGGACGGTGGCTTGTTCGACCGAGTTTGTCCGGAGCAGGGGCGTCCGGGAGTTTCTCGCAAAGGCGCTAAGGGTCTCCCTTCTTTGCGCCTCGTCTGGTAAGTCGCTGCAAGCGAGGCGCAGAGCCGGAAGAGTCTTTGCGCCTTGTATGGTAGGTGCGGA
>JAUJNV010000101.1 GCA_030447945.1 Fimbriimonas sp.
ATGAGCGGTCGGGCTTCGCGGACGAACCGGCGGTAGTCCTCGGGGGCATCGCCAAAGTCGCTCTGGATGCTACCGATCGCCACGTAGTCGCAGCCGAGCGTCCGGTGGAACGCGATCTCTTCCTCCGTCCGCTCGACGAGCCTGGCCCAAGGTCGGTGCGTCGCGCAGCAGCGGAGGCCGAGCTCGTCCAGCATCCTCCTGGCGTCCCCGGCCGAGACCTCCGGCGAGGCCCCGCCCATACACCCGACCGCCGAGAGCTGCACCCCCTCGTACCCCATCTCCCGGCACCGCCGGAGCGCCTCGCGCAGCCCCGCGCGGGTGCCCGTGAACTCCCGCAGCGTGTAGAGCTGGGCGGCGAGACGGGCGTTGGGCGTTGGGCGTTGGGGGTTGGGGGTTGCGTCGATCACCGTAGTTGCACCTTATCCTAACAACCAACACCCAACACCCTCCCCCTACTTCCTTAGCACGAGTTGCAGCGCAACCAGCACCAGGAATCCGGCGAAGATCCGGCGGAGCAGGACCTCGTCGATCCCGATCGCGATCTTCGAGCCGCCGAGCACGCCGAAGAGGAACCCCGCCGCGATGAGGGCGGCGACGCGCACGTCGACGCTCCCCGCCTTGTGGTACTGCAGCACCCCGAGAATCCCCACCGGCAGCAGGAGCGCCGCGAGCGACGTTCCCTGCGCCCGCTGCTGCCCGAAACCGAGCAAGAGGGTCATCGCCGGAACCATCACGATCCCGCCCCCGATCCCAAAGAACCCACTCGCCACGCCCGCGAACAGGCCGATTACCAGGGGCACGAAAGCATCCATGGCTCAGTTTAGGGCGTCAAGGCGTTGGGGCGTTTAGGCGTTAGGGTGGAGAGGTCCGTTTTTCAGTGTAGGGTGAAGAAGAAGCTACCCCAACGCCCAACGCCCAAAACCCCGGATAATAAACTCCTGTGAAACGCGCCCTCCCCTTTCTGATCGCCCTTCCCCTCCTCCTCGCCGCCTGCGGGAAGGGGGACTTCTCCAAGCGAGGCACGAAGGCGCGGACGAACGCGCTGCGCTATGCCCTCGGCACCTCGCCCACCACGCTCGACCCCGGAAAGGTGCAGGACACGGAGACCGGCGACCTGCTGAGCAACGTGTTCGAGGGGCTCGTCGCCTACGACGAGCAAAACCGGATCGTCCCCCGGCTCGCCGAAGGCTGGACGGTCGAGGACGGCGGGCGCACCTACGTCTTCCGGATCAAGCCGGGCGTGAAGTTCCATAACGGCCGTGAGCTTGTCGCCGCCGACCTTAAGTGGAGCATAGAGCGCAGCCTGAACCCGACCCTGTCCTCTCCGACCGCCGCACACTACCTGACGGACATCGTCGGCGCGAAAGAAAGGTTGGAGGAGAAGACGGAGGCAGTGAAAGGGATCCAGGCTCCCGACGACCGCACCCTGCGCATCACCCTCGACAAGCCCCGCCCCTACTTCCTTGGCAAGCTGACCTACCCCTGCGCCTTCGCCCTGGCGAAGGAAGCCACTCCCCAGGGGGAGATCACGACGCCCGCGCAGGCCATCGGCACCGGCCCGTTCCGCCTGGCCGCGAGTGTGCGCGAGCAGGCCGTGTCGCTGGCCGCGCACGAGGCGTACCATGGCGGCAAGCCCGCCGTCGAGCGCATCGAGCGCCCGATCATCCTGGACACGGCGACCCGGCTGAACAAGTACCGCTCCGGCGAGCTCGACTTCCTCACGCTCGACCGGGGCCAACTCGGCGGAGTTGAGGCCGATCCTGCGCTCAAGAACCAGCTCACCTACTTCCCGCGTCCGACCGTTTTTTACGTGAGCCTCATCGCGCCCGCTTACGCGCCCTTCAAGGACCGGCGCGTGCGCCGCGCCGTCGCGATGGCGATCGACCGCGAGACGATCAGCCGCGACCTCCTGCACGGGATGCCCCCCGCCCAGGGCCTCATCCCCCCCGGCGTGATGGGGCACCGCCCGGACTTCAAGGGCCTGCCCTACGACCCCGCCGCGGCCCGTGCTCTCTTGGCGGAGGCGGGGCACCCAAACGGCAAAGGGCTCCCGCCGCTAAGCATCTTCTATCGCGAGCAAGCCCCCGCCTCGCGCATCCTGGTCGAAGGCGTCCAGGCGCAGCTCCGGCAGAACCTGGGCCTGGAGGTTGCGGTGCGCCCGATGGTGTGGGGCGCTTTGCTGGCCGCGCGCAACAAGCGCGAGCTGCCCATGATCCACAACTCCTGGGTCGGCGACTACCTGGATCCCCAGAACTTCCTGAGCCTGCTCCTTTCCAGCACAACCTCGCAAAACTGGGACGGCTACAAGAACCCCGAGTTCGACCGCCTCTGCGCCGAAGCCGACGCCAGCCTCGACGAAGCCAAGCGCCTCGCCCTCTACCAGAAGGCGGAGGACATCGTCATTCAGGACGCCCCCCGGGTCCCTATCTACTATGGGCGCGACGCAATTCTCGTCAGCCCCCGGGTGAAGGGGTTGCGGACGAACCTCTTTGGGTTGCTGCCGCACACGACGGTAAGGGTGGAGGGGTGAGGAGGGAGATGCGGTATTACGGTATTGCGGTGTTACGGTATTGCGGGTCGAAAATCCGGATCACCGCAATACCGTGACGCCGTAATACCGCAACACCTTCCCATGCCCAACTTCGCCATTTATCCTGGTTCCTTTGACCCTCCCACTCTTGGACATCTCGACGTCGTGGAGCGCGCAGCGCGGCTCTTTGAACGCGTTGTCGTCGCGGTGGGCGTGAACTCCGGCAAGCGCCCCCTGCTGAGCTCGGAAGCCCGATGCGAGGCGTTGCGCCTCGCCTGCGCGCACCTGCCGAACGTGCGCGTGGACTCTTTCGACGGACTTCTCGTGGACTACGTGCGCTCACAAGGCGCCGGCTCGATCGTTCGGGGGCTGCGGGCGACGGCGGACTTCGAGTACGAGTTTCAGATGGCGATGGTCAACCGCCGCCTCGCGCCAGAGGTGGACACCGTATTCTTGATGACGAAGTGGGAGCACAGCTACCTCAGCTCCTCCATAGTGCGGGAAGTTGCCAACCTCGGTGGGGACTACGCGGGGATGGTCCCGGCGGCGGTGGCGACGGTGATCGAGGAGGCGTTGGGGCGTTAGGGCGGCGTTCCGGAGCCTTTCTCCAACGCCTAAATGCCCTAACGCCGCAATGCCCTCCCTTATCCGTGCCACAATAATCCGCCCTTATGGACATTCTGCGACTGCTCGACGATCTCAGCTCGCTCGCGGTGGAGAAGCCGAGGAACATCCCGCTCGCCACCCCATTCGTATATGGGCTGGACAAGGACGAGATCAGCATGCAGATCGCCAAGGTCCGTGCCTCTTTCCCCAAGAGCTCAAAACCGCCGCGAGCACGGTGCGCGAATCGAGCGGATCCTCGACGTCGCGCGCCAGGGACGCCGCCGCCACCGTGGAAGGCGCGCGCAAGGAGGCCGAGCGCATTCTCGCCGAAACCCAGAAGGAGGCCGAGCGTACGCTGGAGCAGACCCGCCTTCGAGCAGCAGCGGATGTTCGCCGAGAGCGAGATCCTCAAGCTGAGCAAGCCCAGAGCGAGGAGATCCGCAACGCCGCCGAGCGCGAGTCCACCCAGATGCGGCGCGGCGCGGAGAAGTACGCCTACGACGTGCTCTCGCAGCTCGAAGGCGTGGTCGGCAAGGTCATGACCACCATCGAGCGCGGCAAGCAGGAGATGCAGCGCCCCGAGCTCCGCGCCCGGCGCGCCCCGCGAAAAGGCCATCGGGCGGTGAGAGAGCGCTCGGTGATGTCGAACGGGCCGATTCCGCCCGGCTTCGCCTATCGCTCGCTCCGCCGGACATGTAAGGGTGAAGGGCCCTACAGCCTATTCCCAAACCCTTTGGAGTGCGGCTACCTGGCGCCGCACTCCAAAGGGATTTCGGGATGAACTGTAGCCTAGTGGACGTCTGGCCGAGGCGCCTTAGGGCTGGGCTTACCCTTTTGGCCCGGCCATCGTCTCGGTACGTTCCCCCGCGTCACAGCCTGCGAACACGAGGCCGGCGGCGAGGCATACGAGTGCGATAGACCATTTCATCCCTTAGTCACGCTCCAAAATTGTCCTGCGGCGACTTGTAGGTGGCGGCAAACGGCAGCGCCTTCGCGTGGCCGTCCATGAAGTTGAAGAGCTGGACCTTGCCGTAGCGCGTCGTCCCCTTCGGCTGGCGCGGTAGGCCGTCGATAAACTCGTTCCACTCGCCGTCGAGCTGGCCGTTCCAGTCCTGCAATGCTCCGCGTTCGGAAAGCGGGGAACAGGGGGGAGCCGCCTTCCCTTGCTGTAGTGGTAGGGCCCCGTCGCGGCGTCCCGATCCACGTCCCAAGGGTCGAAGCAGATGTCGAAAAACTCGCTGCTCCAGAACGGGTCGTCCGGATTGTCCATCGGGAGCGGGTTCGGCACGGGGCGGTTCACGGCTCGCTGCCAATTGCCCATCCGAAGGGCGGAGTGCACGGTGGAGGAGGGCTCGCCGATCGTGCTGAGGTTGCGGTGCATGCCCGTCATGAATGTTGTTCGCATAGGACCCCTACATGACGGGGATGTCTTTGTCGGGGTCGGCGGGATCGAACCACACGCTCCCCTTGCCGCTGGAAGAGCCGCCGCTCTCGATGCCGCCGCGCCCCATTTTGATGTAGGATTAAGCGCACGCCGGTAATTGCTCACCGCCCACCACGAGATCGTCGTCGGAAAGCCGGAGGAGGTGTCCATGGTGCGGGGCAGGACGTCCTCGTGGTCGCTGGCGTACATGACGTTCGCTGTGGAGAGCTGCTTGAGATTGCTCAGGCTGACGGTTTTCTTCGCGGCCGTTTTGGCTTGGGCGAAGACGGGGAAGAGGATGGCGGCGAGGATCGCGATGATCGCGATGACGACTAAGAGCTCGATGAGGGTGAAGGCTTTTCTCATGGATATCGATCCTCCAGGGGCGACCGAAGTGTATCACAAGCTACACTTCTAAGTGAAAGCTTTTTCTTCGGCCGGCCCCGTCTCTTCCCCCGTCGTGTATCTTGTAGAAGAAAGGTATGAAGGACACCGTCAGCCAGGACGCCAAGCGACGCCTCGCGCGGATCGCCGGCCAGGTCACCGGAATCCAGAAGATGGTGGATGAGGAGCGCTACTGGCGTGGACATCCTCAGCAGCGTCGCAGGCCCTCCGCTCCGCGCTCGACGCTTTCGGCGTGCTCATGCTCTCCACCCACCTGGAAGACTGCGTCTACGGGCGCCAGGGCGACGGCTGCGAAGGCCCACGCCTGAAGGACGGCTCGAAGAGCTGAAGACGACCTCAACCGGTTCCTGAAGTAGCCCATGAAGGGAGCCGTCGCCATCGACCTCGGCGCGGCTGGCGGCCATGCGGCGGGGGGCTGGTGGAGGGCCGTGATCGAGTTCGAGGTGATCGAGCAGATCCCCCACGCGCCGGCGGGAGCGAAACGGTCGCTTGAGTGGGACCTGAAGCGCTCCTCGCTCTCTGCCGCCGGGCCGCCGGCTATGCTTCGGAGAATCTAGATGGCGCGGCGCTCGGTATCGACTCTTGGGGCGTCGATCACGGCTTCCTCGAAGAGGGCGGACATCTTATTCAGCCGCCCGTGTGCTACCGCGACGCATCCCACGCCACCGCTTTCGAAGAGCTGAAAGGGCACCGCGCCAGGCTCTACGCCCTCACGGGCGTCCAGCACCAACCGTTCAACACCCTCTACCAGCGCTCGCCGCCCGGCGTCGCGACGACCCAAGCCTCGTCGGGCGGCGCTGGATGATCCTCCCGGATCTCCTGGGCTACCTCCTCGGGGGCGGCGAGAGCCACGAGCTCACCCAAGCCTCGACCACGAACCTCCTCGCCCTGGACGGACGGTGGTGCAACGAGGCGTTTGCTCTCGCGGGCTGGCCCGTCCCGGAGCTTCAGCCCTCCCGGCCCGGCACCCTTGGGCCGCAACTCGCGCCGCGGGTTCGCCTCGCCCACGTGGGAAGCCACGACACCGCGTCGGCGGTAGCGGGCTTCGGCAAGCTGGAGGAGGACGAGGCGTTCCTGAACGTCGGGACTTGGTCCCTCGTGGGCTGCGTTTTGCCGGAGCCCTTGGCGACGCCGGAGGCGGAGGCGGCCAACTTTACGAACGAGCGGGCGGTGGACGGCCGCGTGCGGTTCCTGCGCAACGTCCCGGGGTTCTGGGTCATCAACCGCCTGCACGAGGAGCTGGGCATCCCCGAGCCCGTGCCCGAGTGGCTGGCAAGCGCACAGGCCGTCGACGAGCGGCTGGACCTCTTCCACCCGGACCTCTTCAGCCCGCCCTCGATGCTCGACGCCTGTCGCGCCCTCACGCCGCGCGAGCCACAGCGCCCCCAAGAGTGGGCGGGCCTCGCCCTCGCCAGCCTCGCCGATGCCATCGCCGCCCAGCCTGCCGAGATGGCCCGGCTCACGGGCCGCTCCTTCTCCGCCTTCCGCGTGGGCGGCGGCGGCTCGCAGAGCGCCGCGCTGTGCCAGGCGCTCGCGGACACGAGCGGCCTGGAGGTCCGGGCCGGGCCGGCCGAGGCGACGGTGCTGGGGAACCTCGCGGTGGCCCTCCTGGCGAGCGGGGCGATCGGTTCCGTCGAGGAGATGGAGTCCGTGGTGCGGCGTAGCGCCCAGGTGAACGTGTACCGACCCACAAGCTAAACTCGCCTCCTTCCCTTTCTTCCTCCCCGGAGGGTGCGACATTCTGTCGCGCATCGGGCGAAGCCCGATCCTCTGGTGGGCTTCAACAGCTCTGGGTCCGCCTCCGGCGGACTGCGCGACAGAATGTCGCACCCCCCGAGGAGGGAGAGAGAGGAGAGAGGTCTTGGACTACCCTAACGGCAACGCGATGCACCTTGTCCCTGAGCCCCTTTCGAAAACCGTCCGTGACATACACGGCGAGGCAGGCGAGGATTGGCTGCGCGGGCTGCCCGGGCTTTTGGACAAGTGCGCGCGGCGGTGGTCGCTAAGCCTCGGTTCGCCCTTCCCGCACGTCGCCTACAACTACGTCGCCCCCGCCGACCGCGCCGACGGCGGGCGAGTGGTGCTCAAGGTAGGGTTTCCGAGTCGGGAGCTGGAGGCGGAGATCGAGGCGATGCGGCTCTACGGCGGGCGGGGGATCGCCCGTCTGATCGATGCGGATGCCGCGTGGGGCGCGATGCTGCTGGAGCGAGTCGAGCCCGGCACGACGCTGGCCGCCGCGCTCCCGGAGATTGGAGACGAGAGGGCCACTTCCATCGCGGCCGGCGTCATGCGCGCGCTCTGGCGTCCCGTGCCGCTCGACCACACGTTCCCCATGATCGCCAAGTGGGCCCAGGGGATCGAGCGCCAAAGAAAGCGCTCGAGGGAAGGCACCGAGCCTCTACCGACAACTTTGGTCGAGGAAGCAGAGGCTGTCTTCGACGAACTTACCCGCCGACGGGGCGAGCCCGTCCTGCTGCACGGGGACCTGCACCACACCAACATCCTCGCCGCCACCCGTGAGCCCTGGCTCGCCATCGACCCGATGCCCATCGTCGGAGAGCGGGCCTATGAGGTCGGCACGTTCCTACTGAACCCGCACACTCTCCTCCCAGCGCCAGACCCGCGCGAGGTGCTGCGGCGTAGGTTGCACATCTTCGCGGAGGAGCTGGACCTCGACCGAGAGCGGCTGCGGATCTGCGGCGTAGCCCAAGCCGTCCTCTCCGCCTGCTGGTCCCTTGAGGATCACGGGGAAGGCTGGGAGGACGCCATCGCATGCGCGGAGCATTTGGTGGCACTCCGGTAGGGTTCGGGGGTTCAGGAATCCGGACCCGAACACCGAAGACCTGAACACCTGAACCCCATCACCCATCACCCATCACTCCTCCCCTCCCCTCCGGAAACCTTCAACCTGCAACCTTAAACCATCCGTAACGGCGTCACGGACCTCGTCGGCAGGGGGGTGGGACGTCGGCGAGGGGCGGAGCTCGGCCTTGGCCCAGCGCTTGTGGATCTCGACCAGCACCAGCATGCAGAACAGCCCCGCCGCCCAGCCGCCCACCACGTCGGAAAGCCAGTGCGCGCCCAGGTAGACGCGGCTCAAGCCCACGAGCACCGCAGTGAGGACAAGGGCCAGAGTCGCCGTGGCCCGCCGCTTGCGCCCGCGAATAAACACCCAAGCCATGGTGGCGAGAAAGCCGTAAAGGATCGCGGACGCCATTGCATGGCCCGACGGGAAGCTGGTGCCCCAGGTATCCGTGAGCACCTGCACCCGCTCGGCCGTCGGGCGGGGCCGCTCGACGATCTCCTTCAGCGCCACGTTCAGGAGAATCCCGAGGGGAGTCCGCGCGCACATGATCGCCGTGATCGGGCGCTCCTTCCGGTCGAACAGCAGCGCCGCCACGGCACCCGCCGCGATGAGCGTCAGCGACTAGCCGAGGAAGGTGA
>JAUJNV010000102.1 GCA_030447945.1 Fimbriimonas sp.
AGGAGCGCGAGGCAGCGCAACGCGCCATCACGCAGCTCGAGCGTCAGGCCGAGACCAAGAGCGAGTACTTGGACGGCGAGGTCTTCGCCATGTCTGGCGCGAGCCGGGCTCACACGCTCATCAAAGGCAACATGGAGGCCGAGCTTCGCGCCCGGCTTAAAGGTCGACCGTGCGAGGTGTATTCCAGCGACTTGCGGGTCAAGGTGAGCTCGACCGGGCTGTATACGTATCCCGATGTCGTCGTGGGCTGTGAGGAGCTGCGGTTCGAGGACGCGCAGGTGGACACTCTCCTCAATCCCATCGTCATCATCGAGATCCTTTCTCCTTCGACAGAAAGCTATGACCGGGGAGAGAAGTTTGCCCACTACCGAGAGCTCGAGTCGATCCAAGAGTATCTTCTGATTTCGCAGGATAAGGTCCGGGTGGAGCGGTTCGCGAGGCAGGGGGAACTGTGGATGCTTACTGAGTCAAACGATCTCTCGCAGGTCGTCTCGCTCAGCTCCATCGGCTGCGAGCTGGCGCTCTGCGACGTGTACGACCGGGTGAGGCTCCCAAATCCCGGCAAGCCGGGCGGGCCCCGCTAGGCGATGGTCCCGACGAAGCGGTTCTGGCTGGCAGTCGCCCTGGGTATCCCCCTCGCGGCGGTCGCCGCGGCGCTGGGGGCGCCTCTGGTGGCGGTCGCCTACGACCTGCTGCTGATGCTAGTGGCCTGGGGCAGCACACGGCTGGCGCCGTCGGTGGCGGGGCTTCGGTTTATCCGGAGGTTCGACCCGGTGCTGTCCGTACGGGCGGCGAATCGGATCCAATTGGAGATCGAAAACGACGGGCCCGAGCGTATCGTGGGACTGCTGCGCGACGAGCCGCCGCCGGCGATGGAGGCCTCGCAGCGGGAGTTTCCCGTGAAACTTGAGCCCGGCCGGCCGGTGATGCTGGAGTACACGCTGACCCCGCTGGAACGGGGCTCTGACTCCTTTCGCGGAACGTACCTGCGGATCGAATGTCCTCTCGGGCTCGCCCGGAAGCAGGTTCGCCTCGAGACGGCGCAGAACGTCCGCGTGTATCCCAACGTGCTCGCGCTGCGGGAGTTCGATCTCCTCCGGCAGCAGGGGCGGCTGCGGGAGATGGGGATCCGCCGCTCGCGGGCGCGGGGGCTGGGGACGGAGTTTGAGTCGCTGCGGGAGTACACCGAAGGGGACGACTACCGCAAGATCGACTGGAAGGCCTCCGCTCGCCACGGAAACCTGGTGGTGCGCAGCTACGAGCAGGAGCGGAACCAGGCGGTGGTGCTCTGCATCGACATCGGACGGCACATGCTGGCCGAGGTGGGCGGCGTGCGCAAGCTGGACCACGTTCTAGACGCTCTGCTTATGCTCACTCACGCCGCCGCGAACGCGGGCGACTTCGTGGGACTGATGGTATACGCAGACACCGTCAAGCGGTACGTGCCCCCCCGCAAGGGGCGCTCGCAGGTGGGGATCATCATCGAAGCCCTGCACGACCTCGTCGCCGAGCCGGTGGAGACGGACGCGCAGGCCGCCTTCGCCTACCTGAGCTCCCGCTGGAAGCGGCGTTCCCTGCTCGTGAACTTTACGGACTTCGAAGACGAGGATCGGGCGCGCGATCTCGTGGCCGCCTTCGGGCCCTTGACGAAGCGCCACCTAGCCCTGATCGCGCGCGTCGGCGATCCACGGGTGGAGAGCATCCTGACGCCCCCTATCACGACGTTGGACGATATGTACAAGAAATCTGCCGCCACGATGCTTTTAGAGGACCGCAGGGCCGCCTCGATGCTCGTCTCGGCCGCCGGGATCCACAGCCTAGAGGCCGAGCCCCAGGAGCTGGCGGCGAAGCTGGTGAGCTTCTACTTCATGGTGAAGGAGCGGTCGCTTCTTTAGAAGGGTGTCAGGTTGAAAGTTGAAGGTTGCAGGTTGGGAAGTGAGGGTTGAGGTACAAGCCTGTCCCCTGTCCCCTGTCCCCTGTCCCCTGTCCCCTGTCCCCTCGCCGCCCCCCCCCGGTAGACTCCGCCGCATGATCGTCCGGGTCGGGCTGGATCTGGTGGAGGTGGCGCGGATCGAGCGCGCGATGCGGCGGCCGGGGTTCGTGCGCCGCGTGCTGACGCCGGCGGAGCGGGCGATCTGCACCACACCGGCGCGCGTGGCGGGCCGGTGGGCGGCGAAGGAGGCGGTGGCGAAGGCGGTGGGCACTCACCTCGGCTGGCAGCAGGTCGAGATCCTCCCCGACGCCCAAGGGTGCCCTCAGGCCCTGGTGCGGGACCAAAGCTTCATGCCTTCGCGCCACTCGCTGCACGTCTCCATCACCCACGAGCGCACCCACGCGGCGGCGGTGGCGATCCTCTCGAAAGTTGAACCTTCAACCTGTAACTTTTGAAAGGATCGCTTTTGCGCCCTTCTCGTCCCGCTGGAAGGTCATGGTCCGACCGTCGGGGCTCAAGGTGAAAGCGTCCGTCCGGGTCAGCCCCTCGAAGATCTCGATCAACTGCCTGCCCTGCGAGTGAGCCTTCGCGAGAGCCCGCACCTCCTGCAGAAACTCGGCTACCGGCTGGCCGCCGACAGTCTGGGGCGTCACCGTCACCGTGTCTCCCGACAGGGACCACTTCCCTTTCATCACCACGTTCCCGATGGGCGGAGGCAAGAAGAGGTTCTGCTCGGAGGTCCCGTCTGCCTTGAGCTCGATCTGCACGTCCGCGTACTGCCAAGTCCCGACGACCTCCCCCTTTCTGCCTCCGCATCCGGCGACGAGGGCGAGTGCGGCGAGGGATGTCAGTTGAAGGACACCGCGCATGGGGGCAGTATAACGAGCATCTGACAAAACCTAGGCGGAGCGCGGGCTTCAGCCCGTACCAGGCTCACGGGCTTTAGCCCGCTACGAGCAGGGGTCGGTTTTGTTAGAGGCTCAACGTGACCGAGGCAGCGGTAAGCTTCTGGGCGACGATGCCGAACTACGTTCCGAGCGTTGGTATGGAGGTCCATGCGGAGCTGGCGACGCGCTCCAAGATGTTTTGCCGCTGCCCCGTCGCCTTCGGAGGGGAGCCCAACACGCGCGTCTGTCCCGTCTGCCTCGGCTTGCCCGGAACCCTGCCGGTGCCGAACCGCACGGCCGTCGAGATGGTGCTGAAGACCGCTATGGCCCTCAACTGCACAATTGCCTGGGAAAAGAGTATCTTTCACCGAAAAAACTATTTCTATCCTGACTTCCCGAAGGGGTATCAGGTTAGCCAGTACGGCGAGACAACCCCTCGGAGTACGGCGGCTTTTCTGGAACTCCCAGCAGCAGAATGTGCGCATCCGCCGGGTGCATCTGGAGAAGACGCTGCTCATGCACCTGCCCCTGGGCGGTTCCGGCGTGGACTTTGGCCGGGCGGGTCGTGCCGCCACGCTCGACGGACTCTGGGCCGGACATCAGGACGCCCGGACGACGCGCGCGGTACCCCTCCAGGGTCTTCGCCAAGATCCTCCTGCGCCCAGGCGGTGCGACGGCAAGATGGAGGAGGGATCGCTGCGCTGCGAGCCGAACATCAGCGTCCGCCCGGAGGGCTCCGACACTTATGGCACCAAGTCTGAGCTTAAAAACCTCAACTCTTTTAAGAGCGTCAGCCTCGGGGTCGCCTTCGAGGTGCGGCGGCAGGCCGCGATTCTGGAAGCGGGCGGGTCTGTTTCACAAGAAACGCGGGGCTGGAACGAAGAGCGCGGGACGAGCTTCGCTATGCGCACCAAGGAGGCGGAAAACGATTACCGTTATTTCCCCGATCCCGACCTTATCCCTATGCGCTTCGACGAGGCGACGCTGGCCTCTCTGCGGGAGAGCTTGCCGGAGCTGCCGATCGCCAAGTCGCGCCGCTACCGCGAAGAGCTGGGGCTCAGCGAAGACGACGTGAAGCAGCTCGTCCCCGACAAGGAATGGGCGGCATGGTTCGAAGAGGCGGTGGCGCTGGGCGGGGAGCCGAAGGTCGTCAGCAACTGGATGAACTCGGATTTCGCCAAGCTCCTCAACGACCGCGGCGTCCCCGTGCGCGAGAGCCGCATCACGCCCCCGCACCTCGTCGACCTCACGAAGCTCGTGGCGAGCGGCGCGATCAACGGCAAGACGGCGAAGGAGGTGCTCGCTCAAGCCTTCGAAAGCGGGCGAATGCCGTCCGAGATCGTCCAGGAGAGCGGCGCTACTCAGGTTTCGGATCGCGAGGCCATCGCGGAAGTCGTGAGGCGGGTCCTGGGGGAGCACGCGGAAGTGGTCGCGAAGTACAAGGGCGGCCAAGAAGGCGTCAAGGGCTTCCTGGTTGGGCAGGCGATGCGTCAGAGCGGGGGGCGGGCCAACCCGAAGCTCGTGCAGGATATTCTGCAAGAGGAGTTAGCCAAATGAAGCTCGGCACGTTGATCCTTATCCTATTCATCCTCCCGGGAGCCGCCTTCGGGCAGTCCAGGGCTCGCTTGGACGCCATCTGGAACGCGGCCGACGCGAGGATCGCGCACCAGGTCGACGTGGCTCCACGACGGAGAGTTCCCTGCCGTTATCCAGTTGATCCGCGTCAAACGCATCCTCCACCCAAGCAGCTACGACCTAGCGACGGACCTTGGCTGGATGCTGAGAACGTCGAGAGCGGTACCCCGAGGCGGAAGCGGAGGCTACCTCGCGCAAACCGCAGGATAAGGACGCGGCGCTCTCCTCGCGACGTTCTACGCCCCAAGTAGCGCGCTTCCGGGCGCCGTGCTATCCCGGGAACGCCGCAGGCCCTATATGAAAATCCTGCCGATTTGTGGAGCCGGCCCTGCCTCACCGGCCGCACTGAACCTCGCTACCTGGCGCAGGCGTATGAGCGCCCTCGGCCGCCTGAGGATGCCTGCCGCGTGCTGCGCCGCTACATCGCGCTCCACCCCCAAGATGCGACGGCTAAGAATAATCCTCTGCGCGTCGATGGAAGATCAAGGAAAAGGTGCAGGGCTAGGCGCGAAATGCTCAGCCTCAACCGTTCAACCTGAACGTTACTCCTCTCCTTCTCTTGTCTCTCGCCGAGCTTTTCATTACAATGGGGAGGATGAACCGGCTGCTCCATCGATCTTGAGCGCGCGGAACTGCGCAGGGCGTTCCGCGGCTACGCCGTCGAGGACGTGGACTCCTTGCTGAGGCGGCCGCGAACTCGCTGGAGGTCCTCATCATCGAGAACGCCTCGCTCAAGGAGTACGAGCAGCGCAGAGATCGAGCCGGCGCGGCACGGAGGACGGCGCGTTGCGTGAGACCCTTCTCTTGGCCCAGCGCGCGGGAGAGGAGACGAAGGCCGCCAAGAAGGAGGCGGAGCTGCTCCTCGAAGAGGCGCGACAGGCGCGGCGTGGGAGTGGTCCGCCTCGCAAGAGCGCGCGCGGAGCTGCGATGGGAGATCGAGCGTCTGCGGGTGGAAAAGCAGCGCGGTTCGAGTCCGATCTCCGGGCCCCTGATCGAGCGCCACCTGCGCGGCCCCAGCTCCACACCCATGGCAACGACGCTGACCGTCGTAGAGGCCGGTGAGGCCGAGGCGAGGGATTGGGGATTAGAAACTGGCGAACGGAAACGCCGTCTTCAGAATCAAAAATGTACCCAGGATCTACAATCCCTGATCACGGGGGCGGAACAGGCGAGCGGCTCAGTGCACGTCCCATCAAGAGCCGCCACCATGATCGACGCGAACAAGACGCACGCCCTTCGGGGGATCCTAACACGACGCGGATGGGGACTCCTTCCACCCACGCTGGACCCCA
>JAUJNV010000103.1 GCA_030447945.1 Fimbriimonas sp.
GCTGCCGGCCTTACTGCCTCTTCCTGGGCCGGCGGGAGCCGTTATTCCCCGGAGATTCGTCGAGGCCCCCGGCGGGGGCATCGACAAAGGCGGAGACTATCTGGCCTTAAACAGCTCGGCGAGAGCCTTCGCCGGGTTCAGTCTTCCGTTGCCGTACAGCTCGTTCGGCACGGCCCCCGTCGTCTGGTCGTGGGCCGCCGTGCGAGCGAGAATAGTCCGGATTGCCGCGGCGTCGAGCTTGGGGTTCTTCTCGAGCATCAGAGCGATGAAGCCTACCGTGTAGGGAGAAGCCGCACTCGTTCCTTCCCAGGCCAGGTACTTGCCCTTGAGCCCGATGAAAAGCTCTCCCGCGGACTTGCCCATCTGCGAGCCGGCGGCAAGGGGCGACACCATGTAGCTGCCCGGCGCCACCAGATCCGGCTTCACCAGGTTGTCGCGGCGAAAGCCGACGCTAGTGAACGGCGCCGCCTCGCCCAGCGGCAAATTCAGCCAAGTCGTCTCGCCCCCTTGACTCGTCCATGCCGTGCGTCCGTGGTACGCGCCCACGGTGATGGCGTTTCGGGCATTACCGGGCGAGCCCACGATGTACCGTTCATCGACCCCGATCCCAAAACTCGCCGCACCCGGAGCGGGGAGGTAAAGGTCGCACACACCGCTCTTGACCTCGGGGCCGTTGCCGTAAGGCTGCACGGTGTAGCGGCCCTTGCGCAGAAGGGCATAAACCACATTCGCATTGCCCTCCGCAAAGCCCTGGGCAATATCTTCGAAGGCTCCGGTGGCGGGACGGCGCTCGCCCTTTCGCTCGACCTCCACCCCGTAGGCGTCGCCGTCTCGGAAGATGTGAAGAATGGCGGGGGGGCCCTCAGGCTGAGCGAAGGGCGGGGCGTCCCCGGTGATCGCGAGCCCCCATTCGTCACCGGCGTCGAAATAGGCGACCAGAGGAGTCCCTTGCTTGGTGGCATCATCCCGAACGAAGACCTCGGCTGGGCTGCCCCCGATGTCACCTTGAGCCTTTCGGCGCGCACCGAACCGGCTTCGGGCGTGAATACCGAGGGTTCGCTCGTTGCCCGCCGCCACACAGACGACGAGGCCCGGCTTGCCTTTGCCGGTGAGCGTGTCGATAAGCTTCTCGCTCGCTTCATCGCCACGGTGAGAGGACACATGCCCACCAAAGCTCAGGTTCACCACGCACGGACGGTTTAAGCTTTTCGCCGTGTCGGCCACCCACTTGAGCGCTTCGTCGTACTCGTCCCGGATCCCGCCCGCCGGGCTGTCGGCACGCACGACAATGAGATCGGCCCCTGGCGCCACACCGGTGTACTCCGCGGGTGCCCCCTCGGGAGCGGCCGCACGCCCGTTGCCGGCGGCGATGCCCGCGCAGGCGGTTCCGTGTCCGACGACGTCTCGGGAGTTCACCTTGCCCGACCCCTGAAGAGCCGCGTTGATCTCCGTAGCCGAGTAGACCGTGCCCATCGGCTTTCCGGCCTTCTTGACCGGCCCCGGGCGGCCAGTGCCGCTCGCCGAAGACGGATCGTTCATGTCGTACAGATACAAGATTCGCGTGGTGCCGTCGGGCTTGATGAAGTCCGGGTGACGCCAATCGATCCCGGTGTCGATGATCGCGACGATGACGCCCTTCCCCGTGAGGCCCTTCCGATCGAACCGCATGAGGGGGTCCATCGCCGGCCCGGCGGCAGGCGCCTTCGTAATGCGGGCCCGACTCGACGGAGGAAGCGGAATCGTGGCTCCCTTCGGGAGCGAAACGGAGACGACGCTCTTGGACGTGTCGAGGGCGTCGACCGCCGCCGGCGTCACGTAGCCGTAGACGAGGTTTCCGGCCCGCGTGGAGACGTCGAGGCCAAGCGTTCTCAGGGCTTCCGTGGATGTCCCCGGTCGAACCTCGACGGCGACGCGCAGTTGGGGAACGTCCGGGTCGATGGAGACGCCCAGGGCTTCGGCCGTCACACTCGGACCGCCGCTACTCCCCTTGACGGCACGCCACCGCGAGACGAGATACTTTAAGTCCGTGCTGATCTTCGAGCGGGAACCGATGCCTTTGCCGCTGCGGGGCAGACGTCCGTAGGTCGGTTTGGCAAACGGTTCGTCCTGACTCAGCCCAAGCATGGAGGTGAGGCCGAGTCCTGCGCTGACGGCGATGGCAAGTTGGGACAGGTGCTTCAAATTCATCGAGTTACTTCTCCGAGCTTCGGTAGCTGACGCGGGCGAGCGACCATGAGGTGGGTGCGGCAGGGCGGGCAGATCTCTGCCCGTCGCTGAGCTGATCCAGAAGGTGCGCCAAGGCGGAGCCTCGCGTTCCCTTTTCTCCCCTCGTCACGCCCTTGAAGTTAAACAGGCTCTCGGGCAGCGGCTCCTCGGAGGTCACGAGGAGAAAGGTCTCGTAGCCTAACGTGCCACCGATGCCGAACTTGGCGCCGGGGAGCTCGATGAGCGGTGGAGCCTTCTTCGACAGGAAGGCGGTTCGCCCACTTCGGCAGCAGGTCAGCGGCTGCAAGCGATGATAGCTTGTCGTACACGAAGTGTCGGTCGAGCTTTCCAGTTGCAGCGGCGTCCGCGACCAGACCGCCGATACGCGACCGCACCGTCGCCCGGCCACCACGTAGCCTGCCGGGAGGGCTTACTTGTTCGATGTGATCCGGTCCGAAACCTCGAACCGGTCGTAGGGCATCCATATTGCTGCCCCCGACTCTTCGCCAGGCGGCGAGATCTTCCAACTCGGCGGACATCGATTCAGGATTCCTGAGACCCACCGAGGCAGCGGGTACATCCTGCTCACGTGGGCCAGGGCACGCCCAGACCCGGCCGCGTTGCCGGGTCGTTTGTAGCGCCGGGGCGATCCACGTACCCATGCGGTCTTCCCGCAGTCGGCCCGCCAGCACATAGTCGGGCTTTTGATCCAGCTAGCGACGAGTCCGCCAAACGTTGTTTTGCCGCCGCCGAAAACCAATTCTTCGCCATCGCCTGGAGAGGGGGTGTCCACGAAAGGTCGCCGGCTGGCCCTCGATGTTTTGCAGCACGCCATCGGCTTGAACGCCTTGCTGCTGGAGACGCTTTGTTGCCGGTGAAGCGCCCAGCCGTCGCCCATCTGCGTCGCGGTGTAGGCTCGTCTGCCGCGTCGGTTGTCGGCTGACCGAGGCGTTCAGCCTCCCAACTCGCCGGGCGTGTCGTCCGGCCGCAAGGTCCCTTGGGCAATGCAGCACAGCAGCAGCGGCTTATCCGAAGCGCCCAACCGGCCCCACCAGGCCGCTTGAGCGCCCCGGTCGCCTCGACCACGACGGCCACGGCTCGCGAGATACTTGTTCCTCGTCGACGCGGAGCTGGACCCGCTTCTTCCTTGCGCTGAAAAGCTGAAACGGTGCCCTGGTGAATCTGGAGCGCGGCGTCGCTCGGATGTACGTTCGCCCTCGATACCAGGATAGGCAGCCGAACTCCTGGTTTCGTTTTCGGGTCGTCGTCGATCAGGGTGCGCGCTGGCCAGCGTTCGCGTCCAGCACCTGCTCTTGATCAAAGCTCGTCTTGAGGCGTGCCCGTGCGATCAAACAGCGGGACAGGGCATCCTGCCCTTCCTGGCTGATCGCTGCCTGCAGAGCTTTCGTAAAAGCCCCGCGGTACGGCTTCGTCGAACGATCTTCTTCCGCCGGCTCAAACTCGCGGGCCGCGCTCAGCACAAGCGCGCCGCGATCGGAGGGAGCGAGCTTCACGTCCGGCAGTTTCGTGTCGCCGGATGCCGGCTCCGCCGACTTGGATTGGCGGGCCCGAGGCAGGCCCCTCGACACCGACTGGCTGTGGCAGCTATCGAGCATCGCCGTCAGCGTCGCGTTCTTGTCGAGGATAGCGTTGAACGCCTTGGCAAGCTCCTTGTCCGAGATGTCCTGGAGGTCGACCGGCACGATGGTCTCGTCCATCTTGTCGGTTTCGGAGGTTGCGCTGTTCGGCTTCTGGGAACCGTGGCCCGAGTAGTAGAAAAACACGGTGTCGCCCTTTTGGGCGCGGCCCGCCATACTCGCCAGAGCGTCGAGAATGCCCTTGCGAGTAGCCTGAGCGGTCCGGAGCCGGACGATGTCGGCCGACTTGAATCCGTAGCGCGTCTCCAGCAAAGCCTGCATCGAGTCCGCGTCGTTTTCGCACCCCTGCAGATCCCCGAGGCGACGCTTGTCCGCCGCGGAGCCAGGAGTATTACGCCCGGCGGGGCTGTAGTCGTTGATGCCGATGATCAAGGCACGCTTCGTTTGAGCGTGGGAAAGCGCCGTCAGACCAACGAAGAGGCAGGCCGTCGCGGTGCTGAACGTGAGAAGCCGATGGATACGCATTTGCTTGATAACCTCCGGGCACGAAGCTGGGGCGGGTCGGGGCGGTCAGAGACGGCATCCTGCCCTCCGGCTCTGTCGGCTTGTTGTGTCGATGGAGATCTAAGATCGCCCGCTGACCATCGCCTGTGAGGGCGACCGATGATGAGACGCGTGACGCGTTCGGCGTGAACGTGCGGACCTCCAACCAGATCTCCATGCCAGTATAAACGCCGGTCATCCCAACGGGCTACGGGCAAAGGTAGTATTTCTAGGGCTTAAGTCTCTTCCGCGCAACAACCTCGTTAGTCACTCCACGCCTATAGCATGAAAGCGGGGCGGACCGCCGTCTCAGGTGCATCTCCTAGAGCCCAGAGCAGCAACTCGTCCAGACTCCCCAATCCTTCGCCCAACGCGGGCATATCCGGCGGGGGGGCCGCCCCTGGAGGCAGGAGCCGCGCAGACGCCCCTTCGGCCACCGCCGCCTCTGGAGCGCCGGTCGCGCGGAACACACGGGCGGACCCGAGGTATAGGCGGAGAGCCTCGCCCCCTCTTCCCTCGAGTTCGGCGACTTCCCCGAGGTTGAATAAAGCGCGGCCCGCGCCCCCAAGATTGTAAAGCTCGCGCTCTCCGGCCAAGGCAGTCCGGTGCTCGCGCCAAGCCGCTACCAGATCGCCTCGTGCGACGTACAGCAGACCAAGGTTGGTGCGAGCTTCCGCCTCTAGGCGAGCGTCTTGAGCCCGGCGCGCCGCCTCTAGCGCCATGCGAAGGTGCTCTTCCGCCTGCTCCAGGTTCCCCGACCCCTCGTTGATTTCCAAGTAGGCGAGGTTGTTGTGAGCGAGGCCGCGCAGGTCTGCACCACCCTCCTCGGGCACTTTCCGCGAGATTTGCTCGAAGAGCGCCCGTGCCTCTTCGGTACGCCCCTGCTCCAGATGGACGAAGGCGAGGAGGTTATCGAGCCGGGCCTTCAGGAGGGCACGCTCGGAACCCTCGGGCAACGTTGAAGCCAATTCATGCCCTCGATGGACGGCATTCGCCGCGTCGTCCAGGCGGCCCTTGTCGATAAGGAGACTCGCCTCGCACGTGACGAGCCACCCCCGGAGCGCACATCGATCCTGACCTGAGCCCTCGCTGGACGGAATCTCCGGACGGGCATAGCGTAACCCTAAATCGGGGTATTCCACGGCCGCATAGTACAGAGCGAGCGAGTGGGCCAACGAAAGTGCGAGGCTCTCGTTCTCCTCCTTCGCCCATTCATAGGCCTGCACCAGATTGGGCACGATCCGTCCGACTTCCCGAAGCCGACGCCGCTCATCGGCCTGCCGGAGGTGCGCCAAGCCTTCCCGCCCCGAGCCGTCAAAGTGGCGGGCATGGGCGGTTCTGAGGCTTCGGTGGCGAACTTCATCCTCACGCAGCCGCTCCAAAGCGAAGCGCCGTATGTCGCGCAAGGTCCAGTACAGGGTTCGCTGCGCAGACTCGTCAACCTCCGACATCAACAGGGAGTGTCCACGCATCGCGTCGATGCACTCGAGGGAGCCGTCGGGGCACTCCAAAACGCTCTCCAGGTCGCTCAAGGAGAAACGTCCGTGCATCACGCCGAGAACTTCAAACGCCCGTCTTTCTTCCTTGGAGAGCAGATCGTAAGACCACTGAATGCTTGCTCTCACCGCCCGGTGCCGCTCGGGCCGGTCGGGGAAAGCCTGCCGTAGAAGGTCGAACTGCCGATCGAGCCGACCGAGCATCTCGGCCGGGGTTAGGCTGCCCGTGCGGCTCGCCACTAGCTCGATAGCAAGGGGCCAACCCTCAAGATGGGCGCAGATCGCCCGGATAGCGGTCTGATTGGCCTCCCCCAGCTCGGTACCGGCCAGCCGGGAACGTGCCCGAACTCCGAACAGCTCGACGGCATCGTTCATGGGCAACGGACCGATTTCGACCAACTGCTCTGCCGCAAGGCCCAGTGGGCGGCGAGAAGTAGCGAGAATCGTTAGCTGGGGGCACTGCCGCAGGAGGCTCGCGAGCTCGCTGCCGAGCCCCTCGTTACGCTCAGCGCCGTCGAGCACGAGAAGGCCCCGCCTTCGGGCGAGCGTTCCCTCCAACGCCGGCTGCGTGGCCGCGTTCGGAGGCAGGCCCATCGCGTGAGCGAGCCGCTCCCACAGGGCCGAGGGCGAGTCCGCCTCGTCGAGCGGCACCCACCGGACGTCCCCGGCGCCCCGCACCGCCGCCTCGTGCGCCGCGCGCAGCGCTACCCGGGATTTACCGATTCCTCCAGGCCCGGCCACGGTGACGAGTCGGGCGCCGCTTTGCAGGGCGGCGAGAATCCGCGCGACCTCGCCGTCGCGTCCGACCGTCTCGTCGGGCTCGGGCGGCAAACCGGCGGCGCTCCCTTCGGTGCGGGGGGGCGGAAAGCGGTTCGGCAGCCCAGGGTGGCAGACCTGCCACAGCCTCTCCATCCCAAGGCCCTTGAGCCGATGCTCGCCTAGGTCCCGGAACTCGGCGCCCTCCACTTCTCCCGTGAGGAGCGAACGCAGGGCG
>JAUJNV010000104.1 GCA_030447945.1 Fimbriimonas sp.
GTCCGATGAGACGGGGATTCAGCCGCCACTGCTGCAAGCCGACCATGATGGTCCTGTACCCACAGCGCGAGCGAACTCGCCTCGCGGGCCTACTTGATGAAGGCGATCGAGCGTAAGGATCGTGAGCTCTTCGAAGAGTACAAGGCTCTGCGTCAGGGCGTGGCGCGGCGCAAGGTCCAGAAAGATCGGACGGTGCGAAAGGTGGCGAGCTTGGAGCGACGTCAGCGGGGGCTGCACGAGAACCTGCGCGAGACGCGCGTGGAAAAGAAAGAGGTGCTGGACAGCCTCCGCGAGCGGCACTCGAAGCTCCAAGCGGCGCTGAGGCAGTTCCAGCAGGACGAGCGGCAGATCGAGAACCAGATCGCGGCGTTCGAGCGGATGGTCCGCCGCCGAATGGCGGAGGCCCGCCGCCGGGCTCGGATGCGCCGCGTGGCGCGCCGGGTCCGGGTACGGACCAAGAGCGGGCGCATGGTAGAGAAGGTCGTGACGCGCATGGAGCGGGTTCCGGACTCCGGCCCCCTTCGTGCCTTTACCGGACGCTTCGGGATGCCCGTCCGGGGCCGGATCACCAGTGGCTTCGGCGTGCGGTTCCACCCGATCCTGCGCGTGAGCCGCATGCACACGGGGATTGACATGGGAGCCGGTCACGGCGCCCCGATCTACGCGGCCGCCGCGGGCGAGGTCGTCGCCGCCTCCCACATGCGCGGCTACGGCAATGTCGTGATCGTGAGCCACGGCGGCGGCGTGACGACGGTCTACGCCCACGCCTCCCGGCTCCTGGTGCGCTCCGGCCAGAGGGTCAAACGAGGCCAGGTGATCGCGGCCGTCGGCTCGACCGGTCTCTCGACCGGCCCGCACCTGCACTTCGAGGTGCGGGTGAACGGGCGCCCGGTGAACCCGCTGGGAAGGCTGTAATAGGCTGTATAGAAATCGCCTTTCCTTGTCATCCTGAGCGCAGCGAAGGACCCCAGCATGGCAGGAAGGGGCAGGAATGCCATCATAATCCCCACGCGCTGAGGCGATGCGGCGGCAAGGCGAAAGAGAGATTGATGATGGAAAAGATTAGATTCGGCGGCTGTGGGCTTACCCAGCACGGGAACCGGGTGATGGCCTCGTGAGGGCCGTCCGCTTCCACGAGTACGGCGGGCCCGAGGTGCTGCGCTACGAGGAGGACGTTCCCCGGCCCGACCCGGGCGCGGGGCAGGTCCTCGTGCGGGTCGTTTCGACCGGCGTGAACCCGGCGGACTGGAAGATCCGCGAAGGGCGCTGGCAGTCGTTCCTCGACCTCCCCCTGCCCGCGATCTCCGGCGCGGACGTTGCGGGAGTGGTCGAGACGGTGGGCGCCGGCGTCGACGGCCTCTCGCCTGGGGACGAGGTGCTCGGCACAACCGGGACTTCCGGCGCCTATGCGGAATACGCTGTGCTCAACGCGGGGTCCTTCGCCAAGAAGCCGACGACGCTCGACTTTCCCATCGCGGCTTCCCTACCGGTGGCGGGCATGACGGCTTGGCAGGCCCTCTTCGACACGGGCGGCCTGCAGGCGGGCCAGACCGTGCTCATTCACGGGGCGGCGGGCGGTGTGGGCTCGATGGCGGTGCAGTTCGCCGAGTGGGCCGGAGCGCGGGTGATCGGCACGGCGTCGGCCGACCACATCGAGTTCGTCCGGGAATTGGGAGCGGACGAGGTGGTCGATTACGAGGCCGTCCGCTTCGAGGACGTAGTTCAGAACGCGGACGTCGTTCTGGATCTGGTGGGCGGCGATACGCAGACGCGATCGTTCAAGGCCCTCAAGCCGGGCGGGATCGTGGTCTCCACGGTAAGCGAGCCCTCGCTCGATCTGCCCGAGGCGCAGGGGAAGCGAGGCGCGATGCACCTCATGAAGCCGAATCCGGCCCAGCTCCTCCAGATCGCGGGCCTCGTGGCGGACGGCACGGTCGTCGTGACGATCGAAACGGAGCTACCGTTAGAGCGGGCACGTGAGGCGCAGGAGGAGAGCCAGACCACCCACGCGAAGGGCAAGATCGTGCTTCGGGTGGGCGATGGACCTTAAAAAAGAGAAAAGGGCCCCAGTCGCCTGGAGCCCCTAACTCAATGATTCTCTGCGGCCAAGGGGAGAGCAATCGCCGCGTCGAATCTTGTCTCTGTACGACGCCGTCCAACCGGGGACCGGCGATGGGTTATTGCGCTCTTCGCCGCAATATTGGAGTCCCGGTTTCCCTTAGCGGCAGCGCGAGCGCGGATCAGAAAAGGGAAAAAAACCCATCCCCTCCCGCACCCGCGCAGATGCCCCTAGATCACGCCCTCTTCCCTGAGCTGCGGGTAGTGGCAGGACTTGAACTTCTTCCCGCTGCCGCAGGGGCAGGGGTCGTTGCGGCCTACCTTGGCCCAGTCGACGCTCGACGGAACGACCGCCGCTCCGGGGGAGATGGCGACCGCCGTCGCGCCGGGGGCCGTGGCGGCCGAGCCGGAGCCCGGCGCGCCCGCCGGATGCGTCGTCATGCCGTGCTGCTCCTGGAGCTCCGGCGGGAGGTCGTCCAGGTTGAGCATCGCCGGTACGGGCAGCTCGTCCATCGTCATGCGCGGCATGGGCTGCGGCGCCCGCAGGTGGAAGAGCATTCGCACGGCGTCGTCGCGGATGTTCTTGAGGGTCGTCTGGAACGTGTCGTACGTCTCGCGCTTATACGCGACGAGCGGGTCGATCTGGCCGTAGCCGCGCAGGCCGATGCCTTCGCGGATGTACTCCACGGTCTGCAGGTGCTCCATCCAGCGGTCGTTCACCGCGCGGAGAAGCGCGAACTTCTCCAGTTGGGGCATGGTCTCGTCGCCCACCTCGAGGGCCTTCGCCTCGTAGGCCTGCTCCGCCTTCTCCTTGAGGAAGTCCACCAGCTCCTGGTTGGGGCTGAAATTCTGGAGCTCGGCGACCGTAGTGAAGTCGACGAGGGGGAAGACCTCGTTCAGATCCTCGAAAAGCACCTGGTGGTCGAAGACCTTCGTCTCGTCCTCCTCGATCATGTAGGCGTTTTCGACGGCGTCCCGCATGAGGTCGCCGAGGTACATCTTCAGCTCCGCGCGGACGTCCTTCCCGAGCAGGATCTCGCGGCGCAGGCCGTAGATGTGCTCGCGCTGGGCGTTCAGCACGTCGTCGTACTCCAGAACGTGCTTCCGGGCCTCGAAGAAGTGGTTCTCGATCCGCTCCTGCGTCCGCTGAATCATGCGGCTGAGGAGCCCCGCGGTGACCTCCTCCATGGGTGGCCACATCTTCAGGACGGGGTTGTCCATCATGTTCGCGTTGAAGATCTTCCAGAGCTGGTCCTCCAGCGCAACGAAGAACTTCGACTCGCCGGGGTCGCCCTGGCGGCCGGCGCGGCCACGGAGCTGATTGTCGATGCGCCGGCTCTCGTGTCGCTCGGTACCGAGGATGTAGAGGCCGCCGAGGGCGCGTACCTCTTCGGCGAGCTCGCGCCGCTCCTGGTCGTCCAGGGGAAGGGGGGGGCGCAGCTCGCTCTTTTCCGCCCCGCCGGTAGCTGGAGTAGGTCTCCGCGTACTCGTCGTCGCCGTCTTCCGCGACCTCGACCCGTTGGCGGGCCTGCTGCACGAGCTCGTCTTCCACGCGCCCGCCGAGCAGGATGTCCACGCCGCGTCCCGCCATGTTCGTGGCGATGGTGACCTGGCCCTTCCGGCCCGCTTCGGCGATGATGACCGCCTCCCGCTCGTGGAACTTCGCGTTGAGCACGTTGTGGGGGATGCCGTGCTTCAGGGCTTCCTCCAGGCGCTCCCGGTTCTCGGCGCCGTCGAGCTTAAAGGTCTCGAGGGCCCAGTCGATCCAGTCCCCCTTGAGCACGTCGCCGGAGAGGTCGATCTTGGCGAGGAGGCCGGAGAGGGACTTGCGGTCGATCTCGGCGATCTCCGTCTCGTAGAACCGCTTCGCGTCGTCCTTCAGGTCGCCCTTGAGATCCTTCTTCAGCTCCACGCGCTCGCGCAGTCGCCACACGATGAGCAGGCGCTGGAGCATGTCGGCGGTCAGGCGGGCCGAGACCTTTTCGCTCATCTCGATGGAGCGGGTGCCCACGAGCACGGGCTGCTGCTTCGTGTAGAGCCTCAGGAGTTCCCACGAGATGCCGCGGAACTTCGCCTCCAGGGTCTTGTAGACGAGGTCCGGCTGGTCCTCGCGGATCATCGGGCGGTGGGTCGGGACGCTGACCACGTCGAGGCCGTAGATCTTGCGGAACTCGTCCTCTTCGGTCTTGGCCGTGCCCGTCATGCCCGCGAGCTTGTTGTAGAGGCGGAAAAGGTTCTGGAACGTGATCGTCGCGACCGTCTGGCTCTCGCGCTGGACGGTGACGTCCTCCTTCGCCTCCAGCGCCTGGTGCAGGCCGTCGCTGTAGCGGCGGCCGAACATCATGCGCCCGGTGTTCTCGTCCACGATCACGACCTCGCCCTGGCGGACGACGTAGTCGATGTCCCGGTCGAAGAGCGCGTACGCCTTGACGCTGGCGTTCACGTGGTGGAACAGCCGGGGGTCCGCCGCGATGTTCTCGATCTCGAGCAGCTCCTCGCAAAGGTCCATACCCTCCTCGGTGAGCGACGCGGAGTGGTTCTTCTTATCGGCGGTGTAGTGGACTTCCTTCTGAAGCTGCTTGACGATCTCGTTGACCAGCTTGTACACCGACACGTCTTCGGTGGAGGGACCGGAGATGATGTGCGGGGTGCGGGCCTCGTCGATGAGGATCGAGTCCACCTCGTCGATGATCGCGAAGTTCAGCTCGCGCATGACGAGGTCCTCCTCGTCGAACGCCATGTTGTCCCGCAGGTAGTCGAATCCGAACTCGTGGTTCGTGCCGTAGGTGATATCGCAGCCGTAGGCCTCGCGGCGGCTGCAGGGCACGAGGTTCAGGTAGCGGGGGTCCTCGTGGGGGGCGCCGGGCTCGTAGATATAGGAGCCGCCGAGCTCGTCGGACTCTTGGCTCTGCCCCTGGATGATCCCCACGCTCAGGCCGAAGAAGTGGAAGATGGGTCCGTTCCAGACCGCGTCGCGGCGCGCGAGGTAGTCGTTGACTGTGACGAGGTGCGAGCCCCGCCCAGTGAGCGCGTTGAGGATCAGCGGCGCAACGGCGACGAGGGTCTTTCCTTCACCCGTCCTCATCTCGGCGATGCGCCCTTGGTGGAGGACCGCGCCGCCGACGAGCTGCACATCGAAGTGCCGCATCCCGAGAGTGCGCTTGCTGATCTCGCGAACGATGCCGAAGGTCTCCGGCAGGAGCGCGTCGAGGGTCTCCCCGTTCCGAGCACGGTCCTTCAGAGGAGCTGCGCGCGCGCGCAGCTCCTCATCGGAGAGGCCCGCGAGGGTCTCCTCCATCGCGTTGATCTTCTTGACGATCGGCTCGATGGCCTCCACGTCTTTTCTGCTGGTGTCGAGTAGCTTTCTAAGGAAATTCACGTTTCTTTTGCCTGACCAAAGGTGGTGCGCGGGCGGGCGCGAGGTGGCCCGAGGGATCGAAGGGGCGGGGTCAGGCCAAGCGGGGACCGTCGCGAGGGCGGGCGCCGTCGGAGGAGGGATCCCGGGGAGAGCCGAGGGTGGGGGGAGGGGAGAAGGCGGTGAGGCGTTGAGGCGTTGAGGCGTTAGAACGCCGCGTTAACGAAAGCCTCAACGCCACAACGCCTAAACGCCTCAGAGCCTGCACGAAC
>JAUJNV010000105.1 GCA_030447945.1 Fimbriimonas sp.
TCCCTCGAAAGCCGCCAGCACTCCCCACGCCCGCACATCGAAGCGAGCCGCGAGCGCCATGGGCCTCTCCTCCTCAAAGGCGTCGTAATCCTTCCATCGCCGCTCCACCGGCTCCTCGACGATCACCTTTCCGTCCGAGGCGGCCAGCTCCTCCAGGCGCACTCGCGAAACGATTTCAAACCCGATGGGCACGCAAGCGTACGCCGCCAGGCCACCCGTCCCCTCTTCCACGATCCGTACCGTTTCCGCCACGCTCTCCGCCTCCCTACGCCGGCCCGTTCCGGAGCAAACCCGACCGGGCGCGGAACTTTCGGCTCTGCCGCTCGCGTATGAGTCTGCTCAAAATTTTTACAAAAGCCCTGCTACAATACGGCGTACTGTGGAGCCCACGAAGGCCTTTATCGCAGTCTCGGTCGTCGTTTCCTCCGCTATCTCGGGGGCGGCCGGGTGGGTCGTGTACGAGCGGGTCTGGAAAAACGATCCCGCCCGTACCTTCAAGTCGGGCCACGAACGCCGGAGCCTTCCGCGCCTTGCAAACCGCACGGCGCCCCTCGACGGTTGGCGAACCGAGTTGACCGCTTGGACGGTCGTCCAGACCGCCCCTTCCGGCCGCCGCTACACCTTCCCTTGGCGAGGTTCTAGCTCCCCCTCCGAGACCGATCTTGCCCATATGCGCGCGCGAGCGCGCCGCCTGGAGTCGCACGCCACCCTTGTTGCGAGCGGAGAGGGGAATGCCCGCCGCCCCCGCGATCGCAACGGCTTTGCCGCGGTGCCGGCCGGCTACGACACCCGCCCCGCCCGGCCCCGCCCCGCGTCCGAATACAGCCTCGAAGACGAGCTCGCCCGGCTCGCGGAGGGCAGCGGGATATCCGAAGAGCCCGAACGCCTGCCTGACTCCGGGGATGTGCTCGACGCAACCCCGACTCGCCCCGCCTCGATGGGCTCCACCCGCCCCGGCGAAGATGCCCCGCCCGACGACGCCCTCCCCAGCTACGATGGCCTGGGCAGCGGCCATTGGATCCAGGCCGTCAGCGACGGCGGGCGCCTGATCGAGTTCGACGACGGCTCCCTTTGGGAGATCGAGGACGCGGATCGGGACGCGAGCGCCCAGTGGCAGCCCGAGGACGACATCACCGTCATGGAGTCCACCGGCCCCGGCGGCTACCTCCTCGTCAACCGCGCCACCGGAGACCGCCTCCAAGCCCGCCACCTTGGCGGATAGGGGGAAGTGTTGAGTGTTAACTGTTGAGTGTTGCGTGTTGGACCGGAGCCTCCTCCCCTTAACACTCAATACTCAACACTCCCCCGCAGGGGGCAATCTAGAAGCCGAACCCTTCGTCGTCGCCGCCCGCGTCCTCGCCGAAGCACTCGGTCCAGAGGTTGAAGTCCTCGTCTTTCTGGCCCCAGCCGTTGTCCGCGTAGTCGATCGCGCCGTTGCCCTCGCTGTCCCAGGTGACCCGCATGACCTCGACCCCGTTCTGGAAGAAAGAGGCGTTGCCGCTGCCGTCGGGGTTCCAATGCACCCGCTGGCGCGATCCGTCCCCGATCTCCGTCTCCTGATCGTAGTTCCCCTCCGCGTCGCACGAGAAGGTGGAGCGCATGGTGATCCCTTCCGGCGAGCGAGAGGTCCACGTGCCCTTCATGCTGCCCGCTTCGAACCGGTCGCTGAAGGACCCGCTCCAGCCGTCGACATCCTCGTAGGATCCCTCCGATGAGCCGGCCGTCCAATCCGCGTCCTCGATCCGGCTTCGATAACGCTCGGCCCGCTTGTTCGGGCCGCTGGTGACGACGAGCTCGTACTCGTTGACCTGAGGGTAGACGTCGAAGGCCGTCATCAGAAGTCGGTGCGTCCCGACGGATTGGGTGTGGGCCGGATCCGAGTAAAGGGTGTAGTCGTATCCGTTCTCTCGGCCGGTACCCGCGAAGTAGAGCTGCAGCCAGTCCTCGAACCCTTGGTTCGGAAAGACAAAGTGCCCTTCCTCCAGGTCCCGAGTCTGCGCGAGCTTCTTGGACCGCCCAAACCCCCCGCCAAGCCCCGTGGGCGAGTCGAAAGACAGCCCAGCGGAGGGCATGATCGAGCCGAGGCTGTTCAGCGTCGCGCGCAGAGCCTGACGGCTCCCTTCCCGGGCGACGGCCCTCGTGGACCCGATCCCGCCGCCTCCGTTACCTCCGCTGCCGCCGCCACAGCCGGAGAGCAGAGCAAGGCAAAACACCGAGAGCAACCACGTCGTCGTCTTCTTCATTTCGTACAAACCTACCGATGCATCAGCTTACAAGAGAAAGGAGACACGGCGAAACGGTCGGGCAGACTTTTGAAGATCGTCCCGTAAGTGCCGACTAGCGCGAGCGGGAGGGAACGTCTCTTGGAGAGGCGTAGCGAACCGAGCCGGTTCCCGAGGGTCGATGCCAACGTCCCCCCGTCGAAAACGCGTCCCCCTTGGCCAGCCGCTTGGCGTCGGAGGTGTACCAAGGCTTCGCGATCGCCACCGTCGGGCTCACTGAGAGCACCTCTAGCTCCACGCCATCGAATGACCGCGCTCTCGTCAGGAAGAGCCCTGGTCGCAGCCGCCCCTGACGGCCAACATCCAGCTGGACGGTCCCGTCGCGGAGGAGGGCAGCGACCTTCGCCCGGATCGCTCCCTTCTCGTAAAAGTCGCGAAATCGCACGGGGAAAACGGGCTTGCCGCGTTTCTTGGGGAGCTTAAACGCCTCATCCACTTTCACATAGTCGCTGCCGCCATGCACATCGTCGTCCCCGAAGACGCCGGGCGACTCGCTCCGCACAAATGCGGCGAATCCGGGTGTCTCGTACTCATCCACGAGGTACAGCCGGTCCCCCCACGGCACCGGCACAAACCGGACGTTCATCCCGGAAAGCCCGCGCCGATCGTTCGGCCCTTCAGGCCGCAGCACGACTACATCTCCCTGGAGGCTCCAGCTACCCCCGTTCCGGTCGTACTCCCCCAAGCAACCGGTCCACCTAAACTTAAAGCGGTGCTTGGAGTCCAACTTGAGAGTCAGGTTGAAGCCCAGCCCGTCCCCAAGATAATAGGTGCCAGGAAGCGCCTTCACATCGAAGAGCGGCTTCGCCGAGGTCCCTCGCGCCGCCGCCTCTGCTTTGCGCTTGACCGGCGCGCTTGAACCCGGCATCTGGGCAAGGGCGAGAGCCGCACCCGCCGTGAATAACCCGACCCCGATGTGAGCCTTCATCCCCTAGAGTATACGGGCACGGCTGCAACTCCTTCCATACAATTGCCGTTCCGAGCGATGCCGAGACGTCAGCTCTCTGTTCCGCTGGGGATGACGATAGAAAGGAGGTTGTAAAGAGCGCCGGCTACCGAAAGTTGAGTCTCAACCGGTAGTCAGTTAGGTTCAAAAATGGTGGAGGCGGGGAGAGTTGAACTCCCTTCCAAAACCGTCGGCCCCTCAATCACCACGAGCGTCTCCTCTGTACTTTTTCTCGACGCCACCCTCTGCCGAGGCCGCCTGAGCGGTCGTCCAGTTCGATTGATTTAACTCGGCTCGCCCCGAACAGAGGCTTACCGAGCGGTCCGGATTTTATTAGGCCCGGTGACGCTCCCTACCGGCTCGAGAGCGCTGGACCCGCGGTTTGTTTAGGCCGCGTAGGCGTAGTTGTTATTCGCAGCTACTGTTTTTGCCGCTTTTTACGAGGCCAGCGGCGCCTCGGCTCGCGATTGAAAGTCGAACCGGCTCTGTCGAACCCGTTCGCCCCCATCTGTACACAGTATAGAACACCGCCGGACTCGCGAACGTTCCTTCGGCGCACGATTCGGCTCTCGATGGGGCGGATGGCCCTCCCGACAGAAACTTCCCTTAAGATTTAACCGCGACATCCGGCGGCGCCCTTCCGACCGTCTGAATCCATGGGGCGATTAGACTCAGCACTCCCGTGGCAGATTGCCAACGGCTCACCGAACGCTAACGCCCCCGCTTCTCTCGCTCGTGGTCGACCGGTCGGAGGTGGGGGGCGCAACGTCCCGGGCCGGAGCATCCCGAGAGGCCGAAGTTTCACAATAGGCTCTCCCCCTCGTGAGCCCGCCCGCCGCCAGCCGTCTCGATAACCTTCAAACCCTCCGCGCCGCCAACGGCGACGCCGCCTTCTCGGCGGCGTTTGCGACGCTCACGACCGGCGCGTTCCTCGTCGGCTTCGTCAAGTACCTCGGCGGGAGCGACCTCTGGATCGGCTTGCTCTCCGCGATCCCCAGCCTCTTCGGCGTGCTCCAGATCCCGGGCGGCGTGTGGGGCCGCTCCTTTCCGTCCTACAAGCGGTTCGTCCTGCCCGGCGGCGCAGCGTGGCGGCTGCTCTACGTGCCGCTCGCGCTGCTGCCGCTGCTGGCTCTGGAACCAGGGGTGAAGCTCTGGGTGCTGGCGTCCTGCGTCGCGCTCGCCTCCGCGTGCGTGATGCTCGTGAACCCGGTCTACAGCGACTGGCTCGCGCAGCTCGTCCCGCCCGATTCGCGCGGCTTCTTCTACAGCCGCCGCAACGCCCTCTCCACCGCCGTGGGCGCGAGTACGGGCCTCGTCGGCGCGCTCGTGCTCGACGCTTTCCGCGACTCCGGGCGGGCCGACACCGGCTTCGCGCTCACCTTCGGGATCGGGCTGCTGTGCGCCCTCGTGAGCCTCACGTTCTTCATGACCATGCGCGACCTCCCTCGCGCAAACCCGGTGAAGGGGAGCCTCGGGGAGGGGTTCCGCGCCTTTCGCGAGCCTTTCGCCGACGTCGATTTCCGGCGCGTGCTCGTGTTTCTCGCGGTGTTCGTCGCGGGGCAGATGTTCGCGGGCAACCTCTTCGCCGCCTACGGCATCGAGACGCTCAAGCTGGACTTCAAGATCATCCAGAGCGCCGCCGTCGCGCACGCGATCGGGATGGTGCTCTCCGCCCGCCTCTGGGGGTTCCTCTCGGACAAGTACGGCAACAAGCCCGTCTTGACGATGGTCGGCTTCGCCCTCGCGCTGAACCCCATCCCGTGGGTCGTCTGCGAGCCGGGGCAGGACGTGACGAACGCCATCATCCTCATCTCGACGCACGTGCTCATGGGCATGGTCTGGGGTGGCGTGGCTCTCTGCCAGTTCAACATTATGCTGGCCACCGCCCCCGAGGAGGAGCGGGCGAGCTACCTCGGGGCGGGCATGGCGGTCACCCAGATCGTCGGCGGCATCGCCCCGCTCCTCGGCGCGAGTCTCATGAGCGGCCTCCGCGGCTGGTTTGGGGACCCCGAGGCGGCCTACAAGCTCGTCTTCATGGCCACGCTCGCCCTCCGTTTCGGCGCGGTCTTCTTCGTGCTCCCCGTCCGTGAGGAAGGCTCAGCGGGCGTGCGTACCGCCCTGCGCCACCTTCGTGGCGTCACTCCCCGAGGCGTCCGGGCGATGCGCGATCTCGCCCGGAGCGACGACTCGGAGACCCGGGAGGAGGCGATCCGAAACCTGGCCGAGGAGCGGGTGGACCTCGCGTCCGACGAGGTCCTCAAGGCCCTGCACGATCCTCTCCCCCGCGTCCGCCGCGAAGCCGCCGCCGCGCTGGCGCGGCTGCACGACGAGCGCGCCGTCGGAGAGCTCGTGCATCAACTTAGGGAGCATCCGGACCTCGTGGAGGAG